>DQDL01000046.1:0-6498 GCA_003533405.1 Clostridiales bacterium
AACTTGTTGCACACCTGCGAAATGTGCACGAGTCCGTCCTGATGCACGCCGATATCGACGAACACGCCGAAGTCGATGACATTGCGCACCGTGCCGGTGAGCTTCATGCCGGGCTTGAGGTCGCTAAGCTCCATGACATCCGTGCGTAAAATGGGCTTGGGCAGATCGTCACGGATATCTCTGCCGGGCTTTAGAAGCTCGGAAACGACATCACGCAGGGTCGGCACACCAATGCCCGCCTCGGCGGCGGCGGCTTCCTCGCCGTAGGCCTTGAGCTTTGCGGGAAGATCGGACAGCGCCGAGTTTTTGACATCGGCCATGCTGTGTCCGGTAAGCTCAAGCAGCGTCTCGGCGGCGGCGTAGGACTCGGGGTGCACGGCGGTGTTATCCAAAACTGCCCTGCTCTCGGGCACACGAAGGAAGCCTGCGCACTGCTGATAGGCCTTCGGTCCGAGCTTGGGCACCTTCTTTATCTGGCTGCGGGAGATGAATGCGCCGTTTTCCTCACGGTAGGCGACGATGTTTTTCGCCGTGGCGCTCGTGAGACCCGAGACACGCTGCAAAAGCGAGGGCGATGCGGTGTTGACATCCACACCCACGCTGTTGACGCAGTCCTCGACAACGGCGTTGAGCGCCTCATCGAGCCGCTTGGGCGGCATGTCGTGCTGATACTGCCCCACGCCGATGGCCTTGGGGTCAATTTTCACAAGCTCCGCCAGCGGGTCTTGCAGCCTGCGGGCTATCGACACGGCAGAGCGCAGATTGACATCAAACTGCGGGAACTCCGCCGCCGCAAGCTCGCTTGCCGAGTACACCGACGCTCCGGCCTCGGAGACTATCATGTATGCAAGCTCATGCCCCGCCTCCTTTTCACGGCGGATAAGCTCAACGGTCATCTGCTCGGTCTCACGGGAGGCCGTGCCGTTGCCGATGGCGATGTTCACAACATTGTGCTTGCGAATAAGGCGGGACAGCGTGCGGATAGCCTCCTCCTTCTTGGCATCGTTAAAGGTCGGGTACACGACGGCGGTGTCGAGCACCTTGCCGGTTGCGTCGACGACGGCGACCTTGCAGCCCATGCGGTAGCCCGGGTCAAGACCCATGGTGACCTTGCCCTTGACAGGCGGCTGCATGAGCAGCGGACGCAGGTTCAGCGCAAACTGGCCGATAGCGCCCTCGGCGGCGGTGTCGGTGAGCTCGGAGCGTATCTCACGCTCCAGCGACGGGAAAATGAGCCTCGTGTATGCGTCCTCGCACACAGATTTTATAAACTCCAGCGAGGGGCTCGGCCCTTTGAACACGGCACGGCGCAGAACGACTAGTGCTGCGTCCTTGTCGAGCACGACCGAGACCTTTAAAAGCTTCTCCTTTTCGCCACGGTTTACAGCGAGGGTCTGGTGACCCTGCATTTTGCCGATGCGCTGGGAAAACTCATAATACTGGCTGTACACGGAGTCGTCCTCCGTGGCGGCACGGCTTTCAATAAGCCCGTTTGACTTTATAAATGCACGCAGGCTCTTGCGCACGGCGGCATCGTCGCTTATCCGCTCGGCAAGGATATCGCTCGCTCCGGTGAGGGCGGCTTCGGCGGTGTCAACGCCCTTTTCAGGGTCAATGTACTTTGCCGCCTCCTCGATTGGCACAGGGCCGTCACGGTGCTGGGCAAAGAGGATATCCGCCAGCGGCTCGAGCCCCTTTTCCTTTGCAATGGTCGCTCTCGTGCGGCGCTTCTGCTTAAAGGGAGCGTACAGGTCCTCGACCTCGACCAAGGTCGCTGCGGCATCTATCGCCTTTTTAAGCTCCTCTGTAAGCTTGCCCTGCTCGGCGATGGCGGCCTTGACCGTCTCCCGCCGCTCGGCAAGGCCACGCAGATACGCAAGGCGCTTTTCGAGCGTGCGCAGCGAGGTGTCATCCATCGCACCGTGCAGCTCCTTGCGGTAGCGTGCGATAAAGGGGATGGTGTTGCCCTCGTCGATGAGCTTTATTACATTTTCGATGTGCTCGGGCTTTTTGCCGAGCTCCTCGGCAAGAATTCTTATAATGTCGTCCATATGCTGATCCTTTCTGTGAATAACCCCGATTATACCACACCCCGCCCGCAATTGCCACTTGCGAATTTGAACAAAAGCTGGTAAATTGGAGTCGGAAGAAAATGCGAAGGAGGTCGGACGATGGAACAGCAGTTTGTGAGTATTCTCAAAGGTGCGCTTGTTATGCCGTGGTTTTGGCTCGGTGTAGCGCCATTGGTCTTCCTCATTTGCAACTATATCTCATACAGGCGTGCCAAGGCTAAGAAAAAGACCAAGAAAATGGCCGCCCGCCGAAACGATATAAAAAAAGGCATTGTTTTCGTCATTCTCACTTTAGCTTTAGCCACAGTGTTAACTGTCGATGTAGTCAAAGATATAAATAATCGAAGCTTTGGCACTGTGCACGGAGACTTTGAAAAAGGATATTCTTCGGGAGCACGGGGCTCAGGCGGCTATGCCTATTATACAGTCACCACTGATGATGGCGAGGAATTTCAGCTCCATGTGCCGCCGATGTGTTGGCCGTTTGAAAAGCCCGACTTGCCCAAAAGCGGAACACTTCACGGCACGATGTGGTACAGCGAAAACTCGCACTATGCGCTGAAATTTGTACCCGATGAGGATTAGCTTTCAGGAGGTTTGCCATGCATTTGTGGCAGCTTAATAAGTGGCGAAAATTTTATAGCGGCATCGAGTGTCGGCAAGGGCTGCGTCTGCGCTTCGACAAGGGTGTCGACCCCGAGCTGCGGCAGGCGATGCTGAAATTTGCAAATTGGGTGCGGCGGGAGTTTGACTTCCCCATCCGTGTCGTGGCGTACATCCGCTCGACCGAGTATATAAAGGCGATGGACGGCGACTTGGTCTCGGGAACCTTTTGGGGGCCTTACGACCGCACCGAAGAGCCGTGTATCAGGGTCGCCGCCGGTGACTTTTACAAGCTCACGAAAAAATGGGGCAAGGACAAAGCCATCGCCGCAACGCTGCGCACGCTGGCGCACGAGCTGTCGCACTACTACCAGTGGCTCAACGATCTAAAGCTCACGCCCATCGGCGAGGAGCGCCAAGCGACCTCATATGCAAACGCCATAGTTTACGAGTACGAAGAAGAGATAAACAACGAATGGACATGAAAAAATCAGGCTCAGGTGAGCCTGATTTTTATTTTATCACAACATTTTCGCTGCCGAGCATTTCCTTGAGCTCGTCCACAAGGGCTTCGTGGATGACGCAGGGTGCGCCGATACGCTTTTTCTCCCTTTGGCAGTAGATGATCATCTGCTGCGTGCCGGGGAACATCGTCAAAATAAGCTCGATGCGCTTTAAGGCGGGGTCGTTTTCGCTTTCAAGCTTCACCCAGAGCTTTGCTCCGGCGCTCGGCGTTTTGACCGGCGCAGGACGGCTGCTCTCGTCCTTTAATTTCTCAATTTCGGTGATGGGCTTTATGACATCGACCATGAGCTGCGGCTCTTTCTCGTCACGCACGGAGATTCGGCCGGACACGACGAGCGGGGCGTTGTCACGCACATAAGCGCCGCCCGTGTCGAGCGCCTTTTGGAAGGCGATGAGCTCCATTGCGCCCGTGTCGTCCTCAAGGTCGATGTAGCTCATGAGCGTATTTGACCTCGTGGTGCGGGTCTTTGACGACTGCACGACACCGGCAACGGTGACCCGCTGGCCGTCGGAAAAGCGCTTGTTTCCCTCGTCGGAGGCGAAATCCGCCATGATAGCCCCGATGGGGACTGCGCCCGCCTTTCGCACGGCGTCACGGTACTCATCCATGGGGTGGCCGCTTAAGTACAGCCCCGTGGTGTCCTTCTCCATCGCCATGAGCTCCTGGCGAGAAAACTCGGTGACATCGGGTATCTTCACCTGCGCAGACTCGTTCTCGGCAAAGTCCGGCTCGCCGAAAAGGTTCATCTGCCCGTCGATATTATTGCGCTGCTCGTGCTGGATGCTGTCTATCAGAACGGGGGCAACCTGCAAAAGCGCACGGCGGTTGACGCCGAAGCTGTCGAATGCGCCGGAGCGGATGAGATTTTCCACGGCACGGCGGTTGAGATCCTTGCCGCTCATGCGGCGGCAGAAGTCCTCGAAGCTCTTGAACAGGCCGTTTGCACGGCGCTCGGCGATAAGCTCGTTTACAAAGCCGCGGCCGATGCTTTTTATCGCCACCATGCCGAAGCGGATGTTATTGCCGACGACGGAGAAGTCGGCCCCCGATTCGTTCACATCCGGCGGCAGGAGCCTGATACCGAGTTCTCTGCACTCGGCGATATACTCGGCTATCTTCAGGCTGTTGTCAAGAACGCTCGACAGAAGCGCTGCCATATACTGCTGCGGGTAGCGCCGTTTCATGTACGCCGTGCGGTAAGACACGATGGCGTAACTCACGGCGTGCGCCTTATTAAATGCGTAGCTTGCAAAGTCTAATATCTCGTCATAGATGCTGTTTGCGACATTTTCGGGAACGCCCCGCTTGACTGCGCCGTCTATGCCCCGCTCGGGGTCGCCGTGCACAAACGCCACACGCTCGGCATCGATGACCTTGTGCTTTTTCTTGCTCATTGCACGGCGGATCATATCCGCCTGACCGAGCGAGAAGCCCGCCAAGCGGCGGAAAATTTCGATGACCTGCTCCTGATAGACGATGCAGCCGTAGGTGACATCGAGTATCGGGCGCAGCAGCTCGTGCTTGTAGCTGATCTTCTTCGGGTCGTTCGAGCACTCTATGAACCTCGGGATGCTGTCCATCGGTCCGGGGCGGTAGAGCGCTATGACGGCGGTGATGTCTTCAATGCTCTTGGGCTTTAAGCCAACGCACACGGCGGTGATGCCAGAGCTTTCAAGCTGGAACACGCCGCTTGTTCTGCCGGCGGAGAGCATCTCAAACACGGCGGGGTCGTTTTCGGGTATCTTGTCGACCTCGAAACTCGGCTCGTGCTCACGCACCATTTTGGCAGCGTCCTCCAGGACCGTGAGGTTTCGCAGACCCAAAAAGTCCATCTTGAGAAGCCCCAGCTCCTCAAGCGTGGTCATCTGGTACTGGCACACGACCGATTCGTCGTTTTTCGACAGCGGCACATACTCGTACACGGGCTTGTCGGTTATGACAACGCCCGCAGCGTGCATGCTGGCATGTCGGGGCATTCCCTCTAAGGCCTCGGCGACCTCAATGAGCCGGTGCATGGTCTCGTCGTTTTCGTACATTTCCCGCAGCGGCTTTGAAATTTTAAGTGCCTCGCTTATCGTCATACCGAGCGCCATGGGGACATTTTTGGCGACATTGTCGGTATCGGCGTAGCTCACATCCAAAACTCTGCCCACATCACGGATGGCCGCCCTTGCCGCCATCGTGCCGAAGGTGACTATCTGCGCCACATGGTCGTGCCCGTACTTGCGATTTACATAGTCGATGACCTCTCCACGGCGGTTCACGCAGAAATCGACATCGATATCCGGCATGCTGACACGCTCTGGGTTTAGAAACCTCTCAAAGAACAGGCTGTATTTTATGGGGTCAACATCGGTGATGCCGAGGCAGTACGACACCACGCTGCCCGCTGCGCTGCCGCGCCCGGGGCCTACGGGTATCTTCTGACTTTTTGCGTAGCCGATGAAGTCGGAAACGATGAGGAAATAGTCGACAAAGCCCATCTGCCTTATCATCTCTAGCTCGTAGTCGAGCTGCTTGCGCACCTCAACTCTGTCGGCGGCGTAGCGCTCGGCAAAGCCACGGTCGCAGAGCTTTTTAAGGAACTCAAAGCTGTCCGTCTCGCCCTCGGGGAGCTTGAAGCGGGGCAGCTTATAGTGGCCGAACTCAAAATCGTAATTGCACATCTCGGCGATGCGCACGGTGTTGTCGGCAGCCTCGGGGTACTCGGGGAAGAGCGAGCGCATCTGCGCCTCGTCCTTTATATAAAACTCGTTAGTTTCAAATTTTAAGTGTGCCGGATCTGCGACGGACTTGCCGGTCTGGATGCACATGAGGACATCCTGATAGTAAGCGTCGTCCTTTTCGATATAATGCGCATCGTTCGTCACAGCAAGGGGAATGCCGGTCTCACGGTGCAGGCGCAAAAGCCCCTCGGCGGCTTTTTTCTCTATCTCAAGGTCATGATCTTGTATCTCAAGATAGAAATTGCCCTCGCCGAAAAGCTCGTTGAGTTCTATCGCCTTGGCTTTCGCCTGCTCGTAATTTCCTGCGCACAGCATGCGGGGTATCGCACCGGCGACACAGCCGGAAAGGCACACCAGCCCCTCGGCGTGCTCGTGCAGGAGCTGCCAGTCTATCCTCGGCTTTATATAAAAGCCCTCGGTGAACGCCGCCGAAACGAGGTAGCAGAGGTTTTTATAGCCCGTCTCGTTTTTGCACAGCAGGATAAGGTGCGTGTACTCGGCATCAACGGAGTGATCCTTGTCAAAGCGGGTGCGGGGCGCAACATACACCTCGCAGCCGATGATGGGCTTG
>DQDL01000046.1:6716-9808 GCA_003533405.1 Clostridiales bacterium
GATGATGGGCTTGATGCCCTCGGCAAGGCAGGCCTTGTAAAACGCAACTGCGCCGTACATAACGCCGTGGTCGGTTATCGCAACGGCGGTCTGCCCCAGCTGCTTGATGCGCTTTGCAAGCTGCTCTATGCGGCAGGCGCCGTCAAGCAGCGAAAACTCGGTATGAACATGTAAGTGAACAAATGACATATCCCGTCCGCCCTTTTAGTCTATGCCCTCCGGCTTGTAGTCAAGAAGCTTTTTGAGTCTGTGGCTTAAGCAGCTTTTGCTCACGGGAGGGTAACTGAGCATCGCAAGATCGGCAAGGCTCGCCTCGGGGTTTGCAAAGCGCAGAAGCGCCGCCTCCTGAAGCTTATCCGGCAGCGAATCGAGCCCGTAGAGCTTGTCTATGCGGCGTATCGCCTCCATCTGCTGCGCTGCTGCGGCAACGACCTTGTCGGCGTTTGCCGAGTCGCAGTTGACCTTGCGGTTGATGCTGTTTTTCATATCCTTTTCGATCTTCGCCGACATGAGCTGCATTGCGCAGGTCGATGCGCCGATGGTCGTCAGAAGATCCTCTATATGCTCGCTTTTTTTGAAATACAAAAGGTGATTGCCCTTGCGCTCGGCCTCCTTGGGCGAAAAGCCCATGTCGAGCAAAATGGAATACGCCTCGCGGCTGACGCTGTAATGGCTTGTGGCAAGCTCAAGGTGATAGCGCTTGCCGGGATCTGTTACGCTGCCGCCGGCTAAGAATGCGCCTCGTATGAACGATGCCTTGCAGCACGGCTCCTCCAAAACGCCGAAGTTTATGTGCAGTGATGGGGTGTTTATGTCGTTGCCGAAGGTGTCGTATATCGTTTGTATCTTCTTCTCGTCCGTTATCCTGAAGCTGCGCTTGCCGCTGCCCTCGGGAAGCTCGTCAAAGCTCACTGAAAACGCTTTTTTGAACAGGTGCGGCAGCCTCTGCGCAAGCTCGTCGCTTGCCGTTATGATGCGGATGAGCTTGGGCGAAAATGTGTGGCAATACAGCAAAATGCCGTAAGCCTCGGCGACGGCGCAGCATTTGCGCTCGACCCGGGGCTCACACAGCTCCGCCTTGACCTGCTGCGAAAAGGTCATATCAGCCACCTCTCGCAAGGTCACGGTTGATGCTGACTACCGGCACGCCCATTTCCTTCAAATGCTCTGCCAGCGCCGTTGCGACTGCCACGCTGCGGTGGCGGCCGCCGGTGCAGCCGATGGCGATGGTAAGGCTGTACTTGCCCTCCTCGATGTACTGCGGCAGCAGGTACTCTATCATATCCGTCAGCTTATCCATGAAAACCTGCGCCTGCTCGAAGCCGAAAACATAGCTGCGCACATCCTCATCAAGGCCGCTGTGGTGGCGCATATCCTCGATGTAATAGGGGTTGGGCAGAAAGCGGACGTCGAACACGAGGTCTGCGTCCAGCGGCATACCGTACTTAAAGCCGAAGCTCACAACATTGACCATGATGGAGCGGCTGTTCGGTGCATCGGAAAAATAGGTGTACAGCTGATTCTGAAGCTGACCGAGCGTCAAGTGCGAGGTGTTTACGATGTAATCGGCAAGCTCCCTTATCGGCTGGAGCTGCTCCCGCTCACGCTCAATGGCGTTCTCGATAGAACCGCCGGATTTTATCGCCAGCGGGTGGGGTCTGCGTGACTCCTTATATCGCTTGACGATGACCTGCGTATCGGCCTCCATGAAGAGTATCTTATAGCCGAAATCCATCTCACGCAGGCTTTTTAATGCGTTGAACACATCCTTGATGCCGTTTTTTTCACGCACATCGGTGACAAGGGCGACCTTTTCGTAGCGTCCCTTTGTCGCTGCGCACAGCTCGGCAAACTTCGGGATGAGCGCAACGGGCATATTATCCACGCAATAGTAGTCCAGATCCTCGATTATATCCGCCGCCTGGCTCTTGCCGCCGCCGGACAGTCCCGTAATTATAAGAAACTCCATGTTATCTCCTGTTTATTGCTCCTCATCCGGCTTCGCGCCCTTCTCCTTTGCGAGCTTGAGCATCTCGTCCAAAGCCGTCTGCTTTCTTCTCTTCCAGTCGTCTATGAGCACAACGCCCTTGGGATATATCCTTATCTCCGGCTCAAGCGTTATGCCCGATTTTTCGTACACCTCACGGCGCACATGATCCATGAGCGCAACGATATCGTCGTAGCTGGCGCCGCCCTTATTCACAACGAAGCCTGCGTGCTTTTCCGACACCTGAGCGCCGCCCACGGTGTAGCCCTTTAAGCCGGCCTCGTCAATGAGCGCCGCAGCGTAGCCGCCCACGGGGCGCTTGAATGCGCTGCCCGCCGAGGGCAGGTCGAGCGGCTGATTTTTGCGGCGCTTTTCGTTCATCTCATGCATCCTTGCCGCTATCGCCTCGGGCTCATCCTTTGTAAGCTTGAACACGGCGCCGGTTATTGCGCAGTTGACCTTCGTAAAGCTGCTGCGGCGGTAGCCGAAGCCGCAGTCCTCGTTTTTAATTTCGCACAGCGCCTGATCGGTGAGGTAGTACATGACGACAGACTCCACAACATCCTTCATCTCGCCGCCGTAAGCGCCCGCATTCATCAGAATGCCGCCGCCGACGGAGCCCGGAATGCCGCTTGCAAACTCGAGGCCTGCCAGTCCGTTTGCCTGCGCAAACTGCGCAAGCCGTGCAAGCGATACGCCCGCTTCGGCGTAGATGGTGTCGTCCGTTGTGCCCAGACGCAGCTTCGTGAGCTTCTCGGTGCTAACGACGCAGATATCAAGCCCCTCCTCGGGGATGATGAGGTTCGTGCCCTTGCCGACGATGAGCGGCAGCACCTCGTTCATGTGCAGGTAGTAAAACACCTTCGTCATTTCCCAAATGTCCTTGGGTGCGATGAACGCTCTGACCTCGCCGCCGACCTTGAACGAGCAGTGTAAACGCATACTCTCGTGCTCACGCAGGTCGAGGTCGGGTATGTTTTCAATTATGCCGCCAAGGGCCTTTTCTAAATTTTCCATGCTGTCTCCTTTACAGTATGCCCTCGTCAATGGCATAGTCGTGATTTGCAGCCAGCGTCTCGGCCGCATTGTAGCCCATCTTCTTCTG
>DQDL01000046.1:10006-12222 GCA_003533405.1 Clostridiales bacterium
GCCCATCTTCTTCTGGCGGTTGTTCATTGCGGCAAGCTCCAGGATGACCGCAAGGTTTCTGCCCGGTCGGACGGGTATCGTGAGGCTCGGCACGGTGACACCGAGGATATCCTGCGTTTCGTTCGTAAGTCCCAGACGGTCGTAGGCCTTCTGGTCGTCCCATATCTCCATGTTGACGACAAGGTCTATCGCCGATTCGGGCTTGACAGAGCCCACGCCGTACAGATGGCGCACATCTACAACGCCGATGCCTCTTAGCTCCATGTAATAGCGGATAAGCTCGGGCGCAGAGCCTGTCAGGCTGTCCTTGCCGACACGGCGGATATCCACCGCATCGTCGGCGATGAGCCTGTGGCCGCGCTTTATCAGCTCAAGTGCCGTCTCGCTCTTGCCGATGCCCGAATCGCCGGTCAGCAGCACGCCCTCGCCGTGAACCTCGACGAGCACGCCGTGTACCGTCGTGCGGGGCGCAAGGTGCGTGTGCAGTGAGCTTATGACATTGGCCATGAAATCGGAGGTGTCCTCGCTTGTTGTAAACACATTACAGTCGTACTTTTCCGCCATCTCAAGGCACTCGGGAAACGCCGCTGCGCCGTGGCACAGAACAAGCGCCGAAATGTCGTATTTCATGAGCTGCTCAAAGCTCTGCCTGCGCTCGGCCTCGGTCTTAAGCTCAAGATATGTGCTTTCGACCCTGCCGATTATCTGCAAACGCTTGGGGTCAAAGTAATTATAAAAGCCCGCAAGCTGCAATGCGGGACGGTTGACCTCCGCTAAGGTGAGCACCCTCGTGTCGTAATCGGCAGAGGTGTGCAGCGGCTTGAGCTCATGCTCGGCCACTAAGGTCTTGAGCTTTACGGAATACTTGCTTGGCATTTGTCCGGCTCTCCTAACAACAATATTATATATTATACATATTACCCTTTTTAGCCCGTTTTGGCAATGATTTTTGCGCAGACGGCGGCAATTCACGGAATCTTAAAAATTTTACTTGCATTTACGGTTACATTCTGTTATTATTAAAAAGCTGTTTTCAGCTAAACACAAGCAAGGAGGTGCTTCAATAATGGCAAAATGTCAGTTTTGCGACAAGGGCGTAGCCTTTGGTATTCAGGTTTCCCATTCCCACAGACGCTCCAACCGTACTTGGAAGCCCAATGTGAAGCGCGTCAAGGCCATCGTGGACGGAAGTCCCAAGCATGTTTATGCATGCACTCGCTGCCTGCGCAGCGGTAAGGTCACCCGCGCTGTGTAATATTTTTATTACCCGAAACAAGCTCGCCATCAGGCGAGCTTTTTTCGTTGTCTTGTGACAGAGCTGATTTCCGCTCATGCTGCGTTGAAGCCCGCGGGAAATACGGTGTATGTCCCACAAACTTCGCCTTGCCTGAGCGAAAATCATCTCTGTCATATTGCATCATCGGCAAAAGTGGTATATAATACGAAATTACCTGAAAAATCAACAGATCGGAGTGTATTACCGATGAAACGCACTAAAATTATTCAGATCTTTAACGAGCCGGAGGCCTTCGGCGGCAAGGAGATAACCGTCTGCGGCTGGGCACGCACCATCCGTGATATGAAAAACTTCGGCTTTATCGAGCTCAACGACGGCAGCGCATTCAAAAGCCTGCAAATTGTCCTTGAGCGTGAAAAGCTTCCCAACTACGATGAGCTTGCCCGTCAGAATGTCGGCGCAGCGTTCATCTGCAAGGGCGAGCTGGTGCTCACCCCCGAGGCAAAGCAGCCGTTTGAGCTCAAGGCCACCGAGGTCACCGTTGAAGGCACTTCCACCCCCGACTACCCCCTGCAGAAAAAGCGCCACAGCGTGGAGTTTCTGCGCACCATTCAGCACCTGCGTCCCCGCACGAACCTGTTTTCGGCAGTGTTCAGAGTGCGCAGCGTAGCGGCACAGGCGGTGCATGAGTTCTTCCAGGAGCGTGGCTTTGTCTATGTCCACACGCCCATCATCACGGGATCTGACTGTGAGGGCGCAGGCGAGATGTTCAGAGTCACGACCCTTGATCTTGATAACCTTCCCCGCACCGAGGACGGCAAGGTCGATTTCTCCAAGGACTTCTTCGGTAAGAGCACGAACCTGACCGTTTCCGGCCAGCTCAACTGCGAAAACTTCGCCATGGCCTTCGGCGATGTGTACACCTTCGGCCCGACCTTCCGTGCCGAGGTATCGTACACCCAGCGCCACGCCGCCGAGT
>DQDL01000068.1 GCA_003533405.1 Clostridiales bacterium
TTACAGGGCGATTTATCCTTATCTGAATTCGCCCTTGTGGCTCCTTTTAAATTATCCTGCCGTCGTTTGAAAAGGTCACGACCTTGAATTGGATGTGCTTTCCGCAGGCGGTGAGCGCACGCCCCAGCGCCATTTCAAGGCCGCCGCAGCAGGGCACCTGCATGCGGGTGAGCGTGACGGACTTTATATCGTTTGCCGCCAGTATCTCGCCGAGCTTTTCGGCGTAATCAACGGGGTCAAGCTTCGGGCAGCCGACGAGCACTACCCTGCCGCTTATAAAATCACGGTGGAAATTGCCGTAGGCGTATGCCGAGCAGTCGGCGGCGATCAAAAGATCGGCGCCGTTATAATACTCCGCCGTTATCGGTGCAAGCCGTAGCTGCACCGGCCAATTTTCTAGCTGCGAGGGACAGTCGCCGGTGTCTAAATTTTTGACCTTTATGCGTGCGGGCATCGAGCCCGGGCAGCCTGCGGTCATCTTTGCCGCCATGTTCGCCTTCACGGCCGCCTCATCGTATGCCGCCGCTTCACGCTCAACAAAGCTTATTGCGCCCGTCGGGCAGTTGGGCAGACAGTCGCCGAAGCCGTCGCAGTAGTCGTCACGCATGAGCTGCGCCTTGCCGTCAACGAGCGCTATCGCACCCTCGTGGCAGGCGTGAACACATACGCCGCAGCCGTTGCACTTGGCCTTATCTATCTCGATTATTCTTCTTACCATGCCAAAACCTCCGTAAAATTTCTTGCAGCAATAATATAATACAAGTTATAGCCCATTGCTGTTGAATTTGCAACAGTCTGACCGCTTGACATTTTCGAGATAACTGAGTATTATGGTCGTGAATTATATTTGGAAGTCTGACTGTATGAAGAAAAACACAAAGAAGCGTATTATAATATGTGTAGCGATAGTGCTCGTCATTGCGGTCGCCGCAGTGTATATCCTCAGGAGCACCGGTGCGTCCGAGCTTACGCAGTTTAACTCTGCGTCCATGCTCGACTGGTCGCTCGGCGGCAGGATAGACGGCATCACGCTCATCCGTGACGCACGCAGCTATGACCCCGAGCACTTTGAGTATTTCACCGACGATAACGGCAGCGGCATAAAGAGCCTTAGCTCCAACACCCGCTATTATCTCGGCTACTACCCCAGCGGTAATGTTGATGACTGCCGTGTCGTGGGCTTTGCCACGACCGAAAAGTCTTATTCAGTTATGGGTATCCGCACAGGCGACGATGAGCTGGAGGCCAAGACCTCCCTGCTCGACGACGGTTACAGCATAGACGGCGGCGGCATGAACAGCTGCCGTGCCTCAAACGGCAGGGTCAGCGTGTACCTCTCGTTCGAGCACGGTGTCGTCACCGGTGTTGCGGCTTATTTAAATTGACCACAGGAGGAAAAAACTATGAACAAGTATCTTGATGTTTCACCCGAGGTAGCCGAGGCTCTTGCCGCCGGCAAGCCCGTAGTTGCTCTCGAGAGCACCATCATTTCTCACGGCATGCCCTACCCCCGCAATGTAGAGACGGCGCTGCTCGTCGAGCAAACCATTCGTGAAAACGGTGCAGTCCCCGCCACCATCGCCATCATCGGCGGCAGACTCAAGGCCGGTCTTTCCAAGGACGAGATCGAATATCTCGGCAAGGCAGGCACCAAGGTTGCAAAGGCAAGCCGCCGTGATATCGCAGCCCTCGTCGCCCGCAAGGCAGACGGCGCCACCACCGTTACCACCACCATGATGATCGCCCACATGGCGGGCATCAGCATTTTTGCGACCGGCGGCATCGGCGGCGTGCACCGCGGCGCAGAGGTCACCATGGATATCTCCGCTGATCTTGAGGAGTTGGGCAACACACCCGTCATGGTCGTGTGCGCAGGTGCAAAGAGCATTCTCGACCTCGGCCTGACGCTCGAGTATCTTGAGACCAAGGGCGTTCCCGTCATCGGCTACGGCACGGACGAGCTGCCTGCGTTCTACACCCGCCACAGCGGCTTCGGCGTTGACTACCGTGCTGACTCCCCCGAGGAGCTTGCAGCCATGTTCAAGGCTCAGAGAGGTCTCGGTCTGAAGGGCGGCATGCTCGTCACCAACCCCATCCCCGAGGAGTATTCCATGGATAAGGCCGTCATCGATGCAGCGATCGATCAGGCCATAAAAGAAGCTTCCGAAAAGGGCATCAAGGGCAAGGAGACCACTCCGTTCCTGCTTGCAAAGGTTGTGGAGCTCACCGGCGGCGACAGTCTCGACAGCAACATTGCTCTCGTTCTGAATAACGCACGCCTTGCAGCCAAGACCGCTGCCGAGTTCGTAAAGTAATAGGATCAATTAGAAAACTGTGCAGTTTCGTTTGAAACTGCACAGTTTTTTAATACGCCGCAGCTTTCGCCACGGCGTACTTCATAAATAGAAAGGGGAGTATCGAAAAAGCATGTATCAAAGTAACCCTATTCCCGAGAGGAACGGCCACCACAGGAAGAAAAGCACCGGCGTGAACACGATCTTGGCAAAAATGACGACCAGCTGATACTTTGCGTAATCGGTCTGCGTGTAAGCGCCGTAGCTTGCAACAACAAGCGGTGCGGGTGCGTGGTAGTACAGGACCGTCGGCTGCATGTAGCCCTGCAAAAGTGCGGCATACAGCGCCGGGAAGCCCAGTCCCTCGGCAATCGGGAACAAAAACGGCATGAACAGCAGCGGAGCGCCTATCGAAAGGCCGAGCCATGCCGTCAGCTGGGAAATGAGCCACACCAGAACGAGGAATCCCCACTTACCGTGGAACACCCCGCCGAGCCACTGGAACACTCGGGTGAAGGCTTCATTTATATTCACCTCGTCCATCATCGTCGGGAAGCCGAGCACGGCAGCGACAAAAATGATGATGGGCCAGTTTATCTTCTGCATCGTTTCACGGAAGTTTAATACGCCGACCTTGGGCAGCACGGCGATGAACGCAATGACGAGCGCCACGGTGGCGACATGGATGCCCGTTGCGAAATTCGTGATCCACAAAATCAGTGCGGCGCAGAACAGTACCGTTGCCTTTTTCTCATCCCTGCTCATTTTGCCGAGTTCATCCAGCTGCTTCTGGATGGTCTCCTTGCCGTTTTCAAGCTCGGTTTTTTCGGGCTTGAGCGTGAGCTTGTATGAAAGCAGCAGCACAACGCAGACGAATATCGTGTCCGGCAAGAGTGCAAGCAGCCAGCCAAGCCATGTGACGCCGTAGCCGGCATCCTCAAGGCTGCCGAGCAGGATCAGGTTATGGCTCGAACCGGACAGCGAGTGGTTGCCGCACAGCAAAACGACGATGGGCACGGTGAGCATCAGTATTTTTGCGACATTGCTCTTGCGGTCGAGCCCGTACAGCTCCACAAGCGGGAATATCTGCGCACCTAGGATGAGCGCCAGCACCGTGCCGGACGGAATGATGAGCGCACACAGGCAGGCGATAAGCATTATCGTCCCCGTCACCTTCCACACGCTCAGTCTGTCGCCGCCGAAGCGTTTCAGAAGATTGAGCGTAAAGCGCTTATCCAGCCCCGAGACCGAGACCAGCCGCCCTATCACAAGGCCACCGAACAAAAACCACGTCGTAGAGCTCGTCCAGCCGGAAAATGACACCTTCCACGACACGATACCGAGCGCCGTCGGCAGTATCATAAGAAGCAATGCAGTCATTTCCGCCGGTATCGGGTGGAATATCCACAAAAGCAGGCACAGGCAGAAAACCGCAAGCATGTGCATGCCGTCGCCGTCGAGCCCGAGAACGGGGTCTGTAAACCAAACCAGAGCCGCAGCAGCAATACTGATCGCAGCCCCGATATACGCAGGGACAATATTTTTCTTCATACTGTTCATTGTATTCATGGCATTAGTCCAAATATATAGAAATTGTAAATTTCAGTCGATGGTGATTGACAAATCGTCGAATTCGATATATGATATGCAATGTAAAATATTAGCGAGTGCTCGGTATATTGAGGAGGCCGGTATGAGTAATTCAAACAGCAGTGGTTTTCAGAAGGAAAAGTCCTACGGCTCGGCATATGCGATATGGATCCTGCTTCAGCAGACAAAGGACGCCATGCTCGATGCCCGTGAAGCGAATCTTAAGAAGCTCGGCATATCCGCAGCGGAGGCATCGGTGCTGATGGTGCTGGATATCATCCACTCCACACCCGGGATAAAGCCCACCCCATCGGAGATCGGCCGCTGGATCGTGCGTGAGCCGCACACCGTGTCCACCCTGCTCATCAGGATGGAGAAGAAGGGGCTCATACAAAGGATACACGATTCCGAGCGCAAAAATCAAGTGCTTATATTTATGACCGAGCAGGGCTATGACAAGTTTGCGCTCGCCATGCAGGACACCGTTGTCGACGGTATCATTTCAAAAAGCCTCACAGATGAGCAGCAGGCCACGCTGCGTGAGCTGCTGACTATACTGCGCAATGCGACATTTGAGCACTTGGATAAGGAAATCTGCTTTGATCCTTAAAGTTTTTTAATATTGTTGAATACTCCAAAAGAGCCTGCCGGGTGGTAGGCTCTTTTGGTTTTTGAAAGGGGTATTTATCAGAAGATGAGACCCCAGCTTGCGCACAGCGGCCACCATACATACCACATAAGCAGCAGTACGGGTATCCACGCAAGCATGTATACAAAGCCCATCTTGATAAAATCGGTCTGCTCAAATGTGCCGTAACCGGACGCAATGAGCGGGTGCGGACCGTGGTAGAAGAATACCATCGGTGCGGAGAGGGTGCAGACGAAAACGACGGCTGCGTAAGGAACGCCGAGGCTTGCGCACAGCGGGAAGAGCATGGGCAGCATGATGGGTGCGGTCGCCATGCTGAGGCCGAGCCAGCAGCCGATCTGAGTGAGCAGCCAAACAACGCCGAGGAAGATCAGCGGCGAGGTGATAGAGCCGCCCATGATGCTGTTGAATGCACTGTTGAACGCTGCGTCAACCCCGAGCTTGCCCATAACGGAGGGCATGCCCATGACTGCTGCGGTAAAGATAAGGATCGGCCAGTTGAGGCGGCTGATGCCGTCACGGAAGCTCTGAACGCCGATCTTGGGCAGCATGGAAAGAAGTGCAACACCGATCGCAACAGAGGCAACGGGGATGTTGGTCAGCTCGCCCGTCATCCACAGGATGAGTGCCAGTGCAAACAGCACGGCCGCTCTCTTCTCCTCGGGCTTCATCTTGCCGAGCTCCTTGACCTTCTCCTTCATGACGGCTGCACCGCCCTGAAGCTCGGGAACCTCCGGCTTGTAGGCCGCTCTTATCACGAAGTACATGATAAGGCACACGATGATGCAGGCAGGCGCCATGGAGATAAACCAGTTGAGCCATGAGATATTCTCATTTACATTGTCGGCGAGAGTGCCCCAGACTACCATGTTGAAGTTAGAGCCGGTGAGGAACATTTTGCCGTTTGTCACGACGACAAAGACCGCAAACATCAGAAGGCCCTTGCCGATGTTGCTCTTGCTCTCAACGCCGAAGGCGCTGATGAAGGGGAAGAATATGACGCACAGGAGCGTGATCATGACCGTGCCGGAGGGGATGACGAAGGTCGCAATGAATGCAACGATGAATACCGACAGCAGGACGCCCTTGTATGAGCTTCCGAAGCGGCCGAGCTTTGCAAGAACATTGTAAGCAACACGCTTGTCAAGCCCCGTCACGGAGACTATCTTTCCGCACAGAAGTGCGCCGAAGATGAACCATGTGGTGTTTGAGGTGAAGCCGCCGAATGCGGTCTTCATGTCGACGATGTTCAGAAGGAACGGCAGCGTTATCAAAAGCAGCGCCGTAAATTCGCTGGGTATAGGCTGGGTAAACCAGAAGATGACGCACATTATCAGGATCGCAAAGTAGTGCTGTCCACCGGCTTCCATGCCCCAAAACGGACCGACATTCCACAAAATTATACAAACTATGATACCGAGAGCAGCTCCAATAAGCTGCAAGGGGGTCAGCGGCTTTTCAGGCCGACCTGCCGGACGGGCTCCGGCTGCGTTAGGTGCAGGCATTTTTAATCCTCCGTTCTTTTTCGTATTTGCTTACTTCTTCTCGCCGCCGGGGTTGTAGTTGGAACGACCCTGGCCACGGATCTTCTCTATGTGCTTGAGCACACCGTCACCGGTCAGGAGCTTATCCATGTCGTAGTGCTCGTAATGGACAAGATCCTCAAGCGGCAGGCGCTTGGGAGGGCCGGGCTCGTAGGCACGGTAGCCGACCGGCACCATGGTGTAGAGCCTCACGGGCTCCGGGATACCGAGCACCTTGCGGTAGCCGTCCTGAGAGTTGGTGTCTATCCTTGCACTGCTCAGTCCGAGCGACGCTGCGGCAAGCTGAGTGAGCATCGAGACATGACCCATCGTGCACGACAGAACACTTACGCTGCCGTCGGCGAGGTTTGCCCTTGCCGAGAGCACCGAGCCGAACTGCTTACGGGGATCGTAAAGCAGGCAGATCATCGCCGGGGCATCGGCCCAGCCGGTCGCACGCTTTGCGTTCTCCTCCATCTCGTTTGCAGGAAAATTGAAATATGGGTGTCTCAGCTCGGGGACACGCTGCTGTTCGAGCCAGTAGGTGAACTGATAATCGTCGTGAAGATAGACCTCACGCAGCTTTGCCATCGTCTCGGGGTTTTTGATTATCATGAACTCCCAAGGCTGAGAGTTGCCGCCGGACATTGCCAGGTGTGCGGCATCGCATATCTTCAATAGATCCTCGTCGGCAACGGGCTGATTTGTGAATCGGCGTATGCTTCTGCGCCATGTAAGGGTTTCCATCAGGCTGCCATAGGTGTTTGGAGCTGCCATATCAATACCTTCTTTCCTTTTAGTATGTCGAATAGGTTTAACCTATGTGACTATCATATACGACAATTCATAGTTTGTCAATAACTTTTCGCAAACTTTTTGACAAGCTTCGACGGCACGAAAAAAACTCCGCAACTTTCGTTACGGAGTTTTGTGTGTAATCAAGTGCTTATCTGTTGCGCATCACGGTCTTCATGCGCAGGCCGTGGTCGAGTATGCTCTTGCGCAGGCGCAGGTTCTTGGGCGTGACCTCAAGAAGCTCATCGTCGGCGAGGAACTCAAGGCACTGCTCAAGGCTCATCTGTCTGGGCGGGATAAGGCGCAGCGCCTCGTCGGAGCCGGAGGCACGGGTGTTAGTCAGATGCTTCGTGCGGCAGACATTGACCGCCACATCGTCGCTCTTCGGGCACACGCCGACTATCATGCCGGCATAGACCTTCGTGCCGGGGCTTATGAACATAGCACCACGCTCCTGAGCGTTCCAGATGCCGTAGGCAACTGCCTCGCCGGTCTCGAATGCGATGAGGGAGCCGGTGTTGCGGCGGGCGATATCGCCCTTGTACGGCTCGTACTTTTCAAAGACGGAGGCCATGATGCCCTCGCCCTTGGTGTCGGTCAAGAACTCGTTGCGGTAGCCGAAAAGTCCTCTGGACGGGATAAGGTAGGTCAGCTTTACACGGCTGCCCACGGGCAGCATCTCGACAAACTCGCCCTTGCGAGCGCCCAACTTTTCCATGACAGAGCCCATGTAATCGGACGGAACATCGACGACGACACGCTCAATAGGCTCACAGGTAACACCGTCTATCTCACGGTAGAGCACACGGGGAGGCGAGACCTGGAACTCGTAGCCCTCACGGCGCATGGTCTCGATGAGTATCGACAGGCTCATTTCGCCGCGGCCGGCGACATTGAAGCTGTCGGTCGCACCCTCCATATCGCTGACACGCAGAGAGACATCCTTGAGTGTCTCACGCATGAGGCGGTCACGGATCTGGCGGGAGGTGACGAACTTGCCCTCACGGCCTGCAAAGGGGCTGTCGTTGACAGAGAAGGTCATCTCCAGCGTGGGGGCGGATATCTTGACAAACGGCAGAGGCTCGGCCGCACCCTTGGCGCAGATGGTGTCGCCGATGGTGACATCGCCGATGCCGCTCATTGCTATGATATTGCCCGCAGTCGATTCGGTCACGGGGACCTTGCTAAGTCCGTCAAACTCATAAAGCGAGACGGCCTTTGCCTTCATGGTCGGAGCATCGGGGTTATGGTAGTTGCAGACCTCGATCTCCTGATTCTGACGGATAACGCCACGCTCGATGCGGCCTATTGCGATACGGCCGACATACTCGTTGTAGTCAACGCTGGAAACGAGCATCTGGAACGGGCTGTCGGTGTCCTGCTCAGGCTCGGGAATGTACTCAAGTATGGTCTCAAACAGGGGCTTGAGGTCTGTGCCCGGGACATCGGGGGAATAGCTTGCCGTGCCCTGACGGCCGGAGCAGAACAGCATCGGGGAATCAAGCTGCTCGTCGGTAGCGTCAAGATCCATGAGAAGCTCGAGCACCTCGTCGATGACCTCGTGGATACGCTGGTCGGGGCGGTCTATCTTGTTGACAACGACGATGACCCTGTGACCGAGCTCAAGTGCCCTCGACAGGACGAAGCGGGTCTGCGGCATCGGGCCCTCGGCGGCATCGACAAGCAGGATAACGCCGTTGACCATCTTGAGTATACGCTCGACCTCGCCGCCGAAGTCGGC
>DQDL01000037.1:0-7806 GCA_003533405.1 Clostridiales bacterium
TACCGCGGCCAGTGCCCGCGCACGATGAACATGGCGAAGGTCTACGGCCGCAAGCAGTATGTGAACGACATTGCCAAGGAGTACGGCGCGGACGGCATTGTGTACGAGCAGATCAAGTTCTGCGACCCGTGGGCGTATGAGCGCCTTATGGGTTCGACGATGCTGCGCGATGACTATGGCTATCCTGTCCTCTCGGTCGACAGGCCTTATAATATTGCCTCGGCTCTCGGCCAGATGCGCACGCGCGTGCAGGCCTTTGTGGAAAGCATTGAGATCAAGAAGCTTCAGGGAGGTGCGAAATAGAGGCTATTGTTGTAAACGACAGAGAGCGCATCGGTGAAGAAAAGCTCGGCGTGCTGTTTGACGGCGGCAAGGTCCGCCGCCGCCGCGAGTGGCGCGGGATCAGGGACACGCTTTATGATTACGGCAGATGGCTGTATATCCTCTCCATCCTCGCCGGGGTCATCGCAAAGCCGCGCAACGTGAAGGCCATGTTCCGCTACCGCTGGTTTGCAAACTACCTCGCCGTGCCGCACATGCTCGATAAGTTCACTATGGGTCTGCGCGATGAGCCGCTGCGCATAGTACATACCGCTATGGACTTCGTCGTCAAGGACGTCGCCATGACTATCGACAACAGCATCCGCGGCGACCGCCGCACCGGAAACGACGTCGAGTTTTCCGACAGATGCGTCCTGAGCGATGAGAACGCCATGACCGCGTTTATGATGGGCTTCCCCACTTTGAAGGCAATTCTGCGCGAAATACCCACAATGTTCTCTGCAAACCTCTTAAATCAGTATTCCACTACCCACTATCTTGACGTCGCCCAGCAGTTCGGCATCCCCGGCGACGTGTGCCCCATGCCTGAGGCGGAGGCCGGTATCTCCATCGACGATGACTTCCCCGTCCTCGGCAAATGCGCCGTTCAGGTCAACACCACCTGCGACGGCTCCCTCATGGGCAACGGCATCATCGCAAAGCGCCTTGAGCGGGAGTACGGCATCCCGACCTTCCAGCTGGCAGCCCCCATGCGCCACGAAAACCCCGATGTTTTAGACTACGCAGCCGAGGATATGAAAAAGTGCATCGCTTGGGTAGAGGAGAAGATGGGCGTAAAGTGGGATTGGGACACCTATTTTGAGTGTATAAAGCGTGTAAATCAGACCACCCGTGACCGTTGGGAGTGGCTCGAGGTCAATGCCACCCAGTACCCGCAGTTTTTCGGCGCCGTGTTCTCGCTGTATAACGACACAAACTACATGGGCAACTGCGGCCGCTCCAAGGACTTCCCGCCGATTAACGACAAGATAATGAAGCTCGTCCGTCAGGGCTACAAAAACAAGACCATGATGGCTCCCGAGTACCGCCACCGCTGCATCGTCTGGGGCGTTCAGCCGCAGTACTGCATCGACCAGCTATATTGGATGGTTAACTGCTGGGGTGTCGTTCCTCTGACCGATATGCTCTCGATGGTCGTCGAGAAGGAGTTCTGCGAAGAAAACAAGCCCGAAAATTACGAGCAGGCATATAAAGACATGGCCTACCTCAACATGAACATGATAATGCGCAACAAGACCCACGGAGGCTATGAGTGCCTTGTTGACGAGCTTTGGGAGTTCGTCGAGAGACTCAATGCCGACATGGTAATGATGTGGGAGCATATGTCCTGCAAGGCGCTCAACGGCTTACACGGCCAGTTTGAGGAGCAGGCAAGAGAGCGCGGTATCCACCTCGTTTGGGTCTGCCACGACCTTTGCGATCCGAGAGTTTTCACCCGTCAGGCCATCCGTGACCAGTTCAGCGAGTATATGCGTACCGTCATGCGTGAAGAGCCGCTCGACCCGACGCTCGAGTTCATGCCCGACGAGAATGCGTGGTAAAGGAGATAAGACTATGAATAAATTTGCTAAGATCCCTCTGATGATGCTCGGCGGCGGCGCATCGGTGTTTGCCGTGCTGTTCACGGTATATTTTTTCAATCTCGACATGAAATTCATGTCTTACTGCGTTGAGCCTATTCTGCTGAAGATATACGACATGAGAAAGCCCAACTACTATGTCTGAGCAATAAATAGAAAAAGGAAGTCCCGAGGGACTTCCTTTTTTCTATGCCGTATTATCAGTCGTCAAGCTCCTTGTCGGACTTGATGATCGTGCCCTTTTCGGCGTCTATCTCGTAGTCGTACTCATAGCCTGCGGACTTGAACTCGACCTCGTACACAAGCTTGCCGTTTTCACGGTCGAGCTCAACTTTGAGCTCCGTGGCCTGCGCCTCGGTGAGGCCTGCGTGCTTTAAGGCGGCACTCTTTGCGGCTGCATTGCCGATGACATTTTCCTTGGCGGCACTTGTGCTCTTATTGCCGCCGTTGCCGGCTGATTTGACATCCTTGCCGTTTATCTCATTATCGTACGCAACGATTGCGCCGGTCTTGGCATTGATGTCGTACTCATACTCGTCATAACCACGGTCAAACTCGACTTCATAGACCATGACACCGTCATCATTGTCAAGCTTGACCTCAATGTTCTTGACCTGATCCTTGGTAAGGCCTGCTGCCTTGAGTGCGGCCGAGAGAGCAGCGTCCTTGCCAATGTAGGACTTTGAGGCTGCATCGTCATTTTTTGTGCTGCTTTCAAACTTGACTTCCTTGCCGTTTATCTCGTTGTCGTATGCAACGACTGCGCCGGTCTTGGCATCAATATCATATTCGTACTCGTCGAAGCTGCGGTCAAACTCGACCTCGTATACCATGACGCCGTGCTCGTAGTCGAGCTCGATCTCGATATTCTTGACCTGATCCTTGGTAAGACCTGCGGCCTTGAGTGCGGCGGAGAGCGCTGCATCCTTGCCGATGTAGGACTTTGCACTTGCCTTGCCCTCGGTCTTGATGCCGCTGAGCTTGGCGTTTTCGCTGATGAGGTTGAGCTCGTTGATGGTAAGTCCCGCAAGCTGCTCGAAGCTGTGGGTCTTGCTGTTTTTGACTATCTCATTGATGAGGGAAGCCTTGCCGACGGTGATGCCGTACTCGTTTGCCTTCTTGACAAGCTCATCGTCTGCATCGGTGACATTCTGGCTGAGCACCGCACCGTCCTTGAGCAGGGCGTTGACCTCGCTTGCAAGCTTCGTTTCAAGTGCGTTTGCGTCATAGCCCTCAACGCCGGAGACCGACAGCAGGATGGAGTTTTGCATCTCGCTGAGATAACCGTGCTTGAGCATAGAACCGATGATGGCGTTGACCGCTACATCAAGGTCGGTATCCTCAAGATCCATGCCTTCGAGCACCTTTTTGCCGTCGGCGTTAAGTCCGGTTGCGGAGATAACCTCCTCGTCCTTGTCGACCTTCAGCTCAATGCTGGGGTTTACATCGAGAGAAACTACGGCGGCAAGGGCGTTGCTTGAAGTGCCCAAGCCATTGTTTTTAGCTATGAATATACCCGCAATAAGCAGGACGAACACTGCCGCAACGGCAGCAAAAGCGGCAAAGCCTCTGTTTTTCTTCTTTTCCATGTAGATTACCTTTCCTTTCTCATGGTCGCAAGCATGCAGGACATTGTCCAGCACATCAGGCGCCGCGTTGGAAACGGCAGATCTAAGCATCGTCGTGACCTCGTCTTTTTTCATTTTATTCCGCCTCCATCGCATGTCTTAATTTGTTTACGGCTCGTGAGTATTTGGAAAGCACTGTGGCGATCGGCATATCAAGCAGCTTTGCAATTTCTCTGTGCTTTATACCGGCGACTGCGTGCAGCATGACGATCTGCTTCTGCTCAGCCGACAGGATATCCAGAGCCTTTTGCAGTAATATCCTCTCGTCCGAGCTGACCGAGGGATTGTCGGCGAGGTACTCCGACCAGTCCTCTTCGGGAAGCTCACAGTCTTTTTTGACCTCTCTAAGGCGCATCTTCGCAAGGTTCTTGGCAATGGTCATGATCCACGCCATGGGCTTGCCCTTGGGAATGTATCGCTCCGCTGCGGAATACACATTAATGTATGTTTCCTGCAGAACATCCTCGGCATCGGCAGGGCAGTGAGACAAGCTCATCGCAAAGCCGTATACCGCCGAGTGTGTACGCTCGTACAGCGATGCAAGGGCATCCTTTTCGCCTTGTGCGATCCGAGCCAGAAGCGCTTCGAGCTCGGCCGCTTCGCTTACGCCGTGTTCAGTTGAAGAGGTCATGAGTATCAGCATCTTGCTTTCCTTTCTTCACACTATTAATGCATGGGAAGGGCGTTTTATTGCATGGAAAATAAAAATTTTTATAAAAAGCAAATTTCACCATCGCAGACCTTGCATGTCGGACCCGTGAGGTATATATCGTGAACGGCTGCGCCGTCTGCTTTGACCGTGACGAACAGGTCGCCGCCCGGCATGGAGACCGTGACATTTTCTCCGCTTACCAAGCCTTTTTGAGTGAGTGCCGTAACTATCGAGCCGCTGCCTGTGCCGCAGGCGAGGGTAAAGTCCTCGACCCCACGCTCAAATGTCACGGCTTTGATGTGGTCTTTGCCGACGAGCTTTACAAAACTCACATTCGCACCCTTGGGAAAGGCAGGGGAGAAGCGGAGCTTTTTGCCGAGGCTAAAAAGCTCGTCGTGCGGGACCTCGTCCCAATCGTCCATGACGACAACGGCGTGCGGTATCCCGGGGTCTCCCAGTTCAATGTACGAGCAAGCGTATCCCTCGGCAGAGCGCTCAAGGTCAATTACGCTCGGATCATTGAGGCGTATGCGGTAGAGCGTGTCCGTTATCCGCTCACCGGTGACCAAGCCTGCGGTCGTCTCGATGCGCTGCGTCTTACCTGCAAGGCCGTGCTCAAAGCCGTAGCGTGCGATGCAGCGTGCACCGTTGCCGCACATTTCGCCAAGCGAGCCGTCCGAGTTATAAAAAAGCAGCTTAAAATCACCGTCTTGCTCAGCTCTCGCCGTGAGCATCAAGCCGTCGGCACCGATGCCGGTGCGCCTTGCGCATAGCTTCTGCGCAAGCTCGGGAGCACATGCCGGGTCAAGCTTTTCCTCGATAAGATTTATGATAACGAAGTCGTTTCCGGCTCCGTGCATTTTCGTAAACTTCATTTTGTCCTCCAAAGGGCTTCGTTATTAAATAGATTATATCAATACTGCTTATCTTAGTAAAGCACTACTTGAAATTTAATATTTACTATTATATAATAAAATCATTAGTTTGAATACAAAAACAAAATAGGAGAGAAAAATATGACCGATTATAAAGCATTGTATGCACAAAAGCTCACCAGTGCCGACGCAGTTGCCGAGCAGGTACAGAGCAACTGGCTCTTTGGCATGGACACCGGCCCGTCTCAGACTCCGGCTATCATGAGCGCTGTCGCAAATAAGATCAGAAACAGCGATATCACCGGCGTTAAGGTGCAGACCCTTCTGGATGTCTACCCCTATGAGTTCTACGCCGACGAGACCCTCAAGGGCAAGATGACCGGCTACAGCTGGTTTTCATCCGGCGGCGCACGCAAGGCAGTCAACGCAGGCTATGCCGACCTTCTGCCGACCTATTACCGTGACATTCCCCGTCATATCAGAGTTGAGTACGAGTACGATGCATTCTGCGTTTCCGTTTCTCCCATGGACAGCCACGGCTACTTCTCTCTTGCTAACAACGGCTCCTACGCCGAGGCAATGATGGATAAGGCAAAGCGCATCTTCGTCGAGGTCAACGATCAGCAGCCCCGCTGCCTGTGCGGCACTCAGATCCATGTTTCTCAGGTCGATGCTATCGTTGAGTTTAACCATGAGCTGCCCGTTCTGCCTCCCGTTGTCATCGACGAGACCAGCCGTACAATCGGCAACCTCATCGCCGAGCAGATCCCCGACGGCGCATGCATACAGCTCGGTATCGGCGCTATCCCCGATGCTACCGGCATGGCTCTTAAGGCAAAGCACGACCTTGGCATCCACACCGAGATGTTCACCGACTCCATGGTCGAGCTTATCGAGTGCGGCGCTGTCAACAACTCCAAGAAGCAGATACACAGAGGCAAGAGCGTTACCACCTTTGCTTACGGCTCCAAGCGCATTTACGATTACATAGACGATAACCCCGCAATCGAGATACTGCCTGTCGACTATGTCAACGATCCCGAGGTCATCTGCAAGAACGACAACATGATCTCCATCAATGCAGCTCTTGAGGTCGACTTCTTCGGCCAGGTCTGCGCAGAGTCTGTCGGCACCAAGCACATGTCCGGCTCCGGCGGCCAGATCGACTATGTCAGAGGCGCATGCCAGTCCAGGGGCGGCAAGAGTTTTATCGCCTTCACCTCCACCGCAAAGGGCGGCACGATAAGCAAGATAAAGCCCATCCTCACCCCGGGCGCTATCTGCACCACCAGCAAGAACGATGTTGACTACATCGTTACCGAGTACGGCATTGCCCACCTGCGTGGCAGAAGCCTCGGAGAGCGCACAAAGCAGCTTATCGCCATCGCACATCCCGACTTCCGTGATGAGCTGACCTTCGAGGCCAAAAAGAGAGGCATTCTCATCTAATTTAACACCTAAAAAGAGCTGCTTTGGCAGCTCTTTTCTATTGCTTATTCTCTGCGTTCAAGGTATTATGGTTTTAATATAAACCACGAGGTGCGCTATGAAAAAGAAAGTTTTAAGTTTGCTGCTTGCGGCCGTCATGCTCATGACAACGCTTTCCGTTGCCGCATTTGCCGACGAAGCGGACAATAATGTGCTCCACATTGATAATACCTCAAAATTCGGCGTCACGCTTGACAGGGAGCTTGCCGCACCGGTGTGGAAAAGCTCCGACACCGGCGTCTTGACCGTCGTCAGGACAGGCCGGTCGAAGCTCGGCATCGGCGACTATGTAAAGGTCAACTATTGGGTCGAAGTCAAGGCGGACAGCATAGGCGTCGCCGAGCTGACACTCAGCAATGCAGCGACCAAAGAGACTGCCGGCACCGTCACCGTTCGGGTCATCGAGCATGATTTTTCCGAAAGCACTGTCGTTGCTCCGACCTGCATCGACGAGGGCTACACGCTGCATAGCTGCGCCTGCGGAAGCAGCTATAAGGACAGCATCACGCAGCCCACCGGCAGGCATACGCCGGAGCCGATACCGGCAGTTGAGGCGACCTGCACGGCAAGCGGCCTTACCGAGGGCAGCCACTGCTCGGCTTGCGGCACAGTGCTTACGGAGCAAAAAGAGACTTCCGCACTCGGCCACGACTACAAAACCGGCACGATGCGGTACCGTGACGGCAACGGGCACTCGCACGGCTATGTGAACGATGACGGCCCTCGTGCCGGCGATTGCATGCTCCCGAGGTACCGTGTCCACGAGTGCACACGCTGCGGCACAAGCTATGACGAGAATCTCCCGCCGATCGGACACAGCTACGGTGCCGGTACCGTGACTGCGGAGCCTACCTATGCCTCAAACGGCACAAAGACCTACACCTGCACGGTCTGCAGCAAGACCGAGACCGAAGCGCTCCCGATGCTCAAGCTCGAAGCGCCAACGCTTTCGATAAGCACCTCGGCAGGACACCCCAAGCTCACATGGAGCGCAGTAGACGGTGCGGCGAAGTATTGGCTGTACCGCTCGACCGATGGGGTCAATTACAAATACTACGACAGCACGACAAAAACGAGCTATACAAACCTGAGCACCGATATCGGCACGACCTATTACTATAAGCTCAAGGCCGTCACGCCCTGCACCGGCGGCAGCAACACCTCCGACGAAAGCGACGCCGTCAGTATAAAATGCACGCCTGCCGCACCGACCGTGAGCATCTACCGCACCGGCGGCAAGC
>DQDL01000037.1:8051-11872 GCA_003533405.1 Clostridiales bacterium
CGGCAAGCCGCAGCTCAAGTGGAGCGCAGTTTCCGGCGCAGCAAAGTATTGGATATACCGCTCGACCGACGGCGTCAATTACAAATACTACGACACAACGACTAAAACAAGTTATATCAACAAGAGCACGGCCGTCGGTACGACCTACTATTACAAGGTCAAAGCCGTTGCCGTTGTGAACGGTCGGAATGTCGCTTCGGCGTACAGCGGTGCAAAGAGCCTGCTTGTTTCCACCGCCGCACCGAGCGTTAAGATAACGACCTCGGCGCATCATCCGAAGCTTTCGTGGAACAAAGTCGACGGTGCGACAAAATATTGGGTGTATCGCTCGACCGACGGGGTGAATTTCAAATACTACGATACGACCACCAAGCTCAGCTACACCAACCTTAGCGCAAAGTCCGGCACGAGGTATTACTACAAGGTGAAGGCAGTGAAGCCGGTAAACGGAAATAACATCGCCTCGGCCTACAGCAACACGGTTTCGGTAAAGGCAAAATAAATTTTTAAAAAATTATTTATTTTTTGTGTCCCCAAACCGCACCTTGCGGACATATATAAAGTGAAAGGCAAGTAAGATGACAACTTGCGCAGAAAAAAACACAGGAGGAGAAAATGAAAAAGAAACTAATTGCATGGCTGCTGGTCATCTGCATGGCGATCTCGCTGCTCCCCGCAGCTGCCCTCGCAGATACGGCAGCGACAAGCGGAAAATGCGGCGACAATGTCACATGGACGCTTTCAGACGATGGCACCCTGACCATCAGCGGTAAGGGCAAGATGTGGGACTACGGAACGACCCACGGTTATGCTCCATGGACCATCTGGTCCTCTAGGGCTATCAGTGACAATCTGAAAAGAATAGTCATTGAGGAGGGCGTTGCAAGCATTGGCGATGAAGCATTTCCCAGCCTTGACTATGTTGAGAGCGTTGAAATTGCCAATACTGTAACCAGCATAGGCGCAGGAGCATTTTCGAGCACTAAAATCAGGAGCATAAACATTCCTGATAGTGTTACGACTATTGGTCAATATGCTTTTAAATCAACATCCCTTAAAACCATCACGCTTCCCGACAGCGTTACAAGTGTTGGTTATGGAGCTTTTGAATACTGCGAATCTCTTGCAAGTGCAACGCTCTCTAATGGGCTGAAAAAGCTTGGTGACTATATGTTTTCTGAGTGCATTGGTCTGAAAACAGTTGTGCTTGGAAAGAATACCGAAACAATTTCTAACAGAGCATTTTTTAACTGCAAAAAGCTTGATACAGTAAAGTTCTCGGACAATTTGATAAATGTTGAAGAATATGCTTTTTGTGGCTGTTATGCGTTGAAGTCAATTGTTTTGCCCGATAGCGTACAGACAATTGACGATTCGGCGTTTCGTGATAGCCCGCTTGCGACTCCCAACATCCCTAAAAACTTAAAGAGTATTGGCGATGAAGCCTTTAGAAAGAGCACATTCACTCGTGTTGATATTCCTGCCGGTCTTGCTGATATAGGCTGGCAGGCTTTCGGCAGAAATGTTGATGCATACTATGTAGATGAAAACAACCCTGTTTATGTTATGATAGACGGTATCGTATGGAACGCAGATGAAGCAGTTATTATAGGTTGCGGAAACAGCCAGTGCAAAGAAGCGTATATTATCGGGTATGCAGAAAGAGTTGACCCTTATGCTTTTTCAAACTGCACAAACTTAAAAGAGATTTATTTCTTGGGTGATGTGCCGTCCTTCCGTGAAGGCTGCTTCAACAACTGCACATTTACCGCATATTACCCGAAAGGAAACAATACATGGGTAGGACAGCGTGGCAACTATGGTGGCAAGATAACATGGGTAGCCTATGATGTACCGACGCCTAAAGTGCCCAGCCTGAGCATTACAACTGATGCCGCAACAGGTAAGCCTGTTTTGAAGTGGGGCGAAGATGATAATGCCATTGGTTATGTCGTTTACAGAGCAAACTATAAAGACGGTAATTACTCTGAGTGGGCAACAGTGGATGGCACAAAATTTGTTGACACAAAAGCGGAAGTCGGAAAAACCTACTACTACTTTGTATATGCGCTTGACCTAAATATGCATATGGTTTCTCAGAGCGCCATCAAGTCCATTACCTGCGACTGCGCAAGACCCGTAGTGAGCATAACCACGAACGCATCGTCCGGCAAGCCCTCGCTCAAATGGAACGCAGTTGACGGCGCATCGAAGTACGAGGTCTACCGTGCTACCAGCAAAAACGGCACCTACACCAAGATGTACACCACGACTTCCACCAGCTACACCAACTCTTCCGCTGTTGCCGGCACGACCTATTACTACAAGGTCAAGGCCATCTGCGGCAAGTCCTCCTACGGCAACTCTGCATACAGCGTTGTGAAGTCCATCACCTGCGACTGCGCAAGACCTACGGTCACCGTCAAGTGCAACGAGAACACCGGCAAGCCCGTGCTTAGCTGGAAGGCAGTAGACGGTGCATCGAAGTACTACCTCTACCGTTCCACCGACGGCGGCAAGACCTATAAGTACTGGGACAGCACCTCAAAGACCAGCTACACCAACAGCGGCGCCGAGGCCGGTAAGACCTACTACTACAAGGTCAAGGCCGTCTGCGGCAAGTCCTCCTACGGCAACTCCGCACAGAGCCTCGCAAAGAGCATAGTGTGCGACTGCGCAAAGCCCGTGCTTAGCATCACCGCCGTTAACGGCAAGCCGAAGCTTAGCTGGAATGCGGTCGACGGTGCGACAAAGTACTGGGTATACCGCAGCACCGACGGCAAGAACTTCAAGTATTACGACACGACGACCAAGCTGAGCTACACCAACATGAGCACAACGGCAGGAACTACCTACTACTACAAGCTCAAGGCGGTCAACGGCAGCACCAACTACGATGCCTCGGCACTCAGCAACGCCGTATCATTGAAAGTCAAATAACACGCAAAAAGAGAGAGCCAACAGGCTCTCTCTTAGTTATTTCGGAAACAGGGAAGTGTCAAAATCCGACCACGGATATTCTTTAGGCGGCTTGACACGAAAGCTCATGCGCTTGCCGGTCTCGGGATTGAGGAAGCTCAGCGAGTACGACCAAAGCGCAATGCGGCAGTCATCCTCGCCCGCACCGTATTTGCGGTCGCCGAGCAGGGGAAGCCGCCGATGCGAAAACTGCGCCCGTATCTGATGTGTGCGGCCGGTGATGAGCTCAATTGCGACCAGCGAGCGCTCACCGTTTGAGCCGAGCAGCTTATAGTCGAGAATGGCGTTCTGCGCACCACGGGCGGGCTTGTTGATGACAAAGGTCTTGCGCTTTTCCTTTGAACGCAGCAAAATGTCCTCAAACCTGCCCTTGCGCTCCTCGGGAACACCGTGCACGACCGCAAGATATGACTTGTGAAACTCGCCGCAGCGTATCTGCCGAGAAAGCTCGGATGCGGCGGCATTGCTCTGGGCGTAGACCATGAGGCCGCTGACGACCTGATCAAGCCTGTGCACCGCACGGATGTCGGCGTTTTCATCGCCGAGTGCCTCACGCAGAAGCTGGGGCATGCCGCCCTCCTCATCGGTGGAGACAACTCCGGCGGGCTTGATGCATACAATAATGCTGTTGTCGTAGTAAATAATGTTCATGATTATACTTTACAGCATGTTTTCAATTTGTCAAGTGCGCATTTGCTGTGAAAATTCTTGACAATGTCGTTGGGCTATGCTATTATATTTCAGCGGCGTCGTGCAGAAGTACCCAAGAGGCCGAAGGGGCTCCCCTGCTAAGGGAGTAGGCGTGTAAAAAGCGCGCGAGGGTTCAAATCCCTCCTTCTGCG
>DQDL01000037.1:12055-15155 GCA_003533405.1 Clostridiales bacterium
ATCGAAGTGGTCATAACGAGGCGGTCTTGAAAACCGTTTGGGCTCACGCCCACGAGGGTTCGAATCCCTCACTCTCCGCCAAAAACTCCCCCACCACGGTGGGGGAAATATTTATATCTGAGGGATTCGAACCCGGAGCGGGCTTGTGGCGTTAAGAAAACATGCCGGTGGCATGTTTTTAGGTACAAGGTCTGAAGCAGCTGTGCTGCAAGGAGACTCGATTTTGCGCAGCAAAAGCGATATCCCTCACTCTCCGCCAAACGAAAAATCCTGTCGTACTTCCGACAGGATTTTTCGTTTGTATTATTCATTTTTAAATATTCAATATTCATCATTCATCGAGCAGGATTTTTCAATGAATAATTAATGATGAAGTCGCTGCGCAGATGAATAATGAATATCTCGTACCGCCTACACATCCTGCTGCTTTGGCAGTACGACGGTGAAGGTCGTTGTACCGTTTTCGCTTTCCGCCGATACGGTTCCGCCGTGCAGCTCGCACACCTTTTTCACGATGGCAAGGCCGATGCCGTTTCCTGCCGACGAATGCGACTCGTCGGCCTGATAAAACTTGTTGAATATATGTGCGATGCGATCCTTCGGGATATCCCTGCCTTGGTTTGAAACGCTTATAGAGAGACGGTCGCCCGCCTCGGAGATATCGACCGACACCGTGCCGCAGGGCTCTGAAAACTTTACTGCATTATCCAGCAGATTTATCCACACCTGCTTTAAAAGCTCCTCATTTGCGCATATCATGTGCTCATCAAACTGCATGTCCATGTTAAGACCTTTGGGCGTCCATTTTTCCGCAAGCAGCAATACGGCTCCACGAATTTGCTCGGACAGATTAAACCTCGTGACCTCTGTTAGGATAGTCTGATTTTCCACTCGGGTCAAGCTCAGCACATTGTTCGCCATGGCGGAGAGCCGCAGCGACTCCTCCTCGATGACCTCAAGGTACTCCTCTTTTTGCTCATCCGTGAGCTTTCCTCGGCGCAGAAGCTTTGTAAAGCCGGCGATTGAGACTATGGGCGTTTTAAACTCGTGCGAGAAGTTGTTTATAAAATCGCTGCGCAGCATTTCGGTGTGCTCCAGTTCCTCGGCCGCACGATTGAAGCTGTTTTCGACCTGCTTAAAGGTGGGATGCTCGGCGATGAGCCTGCCGAAATGCAGCCTCGCCTTGAAATCGCCGCTTGCAAGCCTGTCAAGCTCATCGATAAGACGCTTAAACGGCTTGATGGCAATTTTGCCGATAAAATACGCAAGGAGAAAACCGATAATGAGACTGATATAAAAGAAAAACCGCAAAACCTCCGGCAAACCGACCTGCTCTCCAACGGTCTCGATCACTCCGAGCCGCACCAGCCCGTAAACGACACCGATGGTGAGCAGCATGATCAGGATGCTTGCCGCAAAAATTATCCCCGATATCAGCAGCGCCAGAGCGACCCGTCCTGTGCGCTCTTTTTTATTCATACCTTTTTCACCGCCTTGTAACCGAGCCCCCGAACGGCAACTATCTCAAACTCGTCCCAGCCCTCAAAGCGTTTGCGCAGGCGCCCGACATGGACGGTGACGGTCTCCCAGCCGGTCTCGCTGTCGGTACCCCATATCTCGTCCATCAGCTGAATACGGGTGAAGATCTGTCCGGGGTAGGAGAGGAGCTTGTACAAAAGCAGGAACTCCTTTTGCGGCAGCTCCTGTGTCTCGCCGTTTTTCGTGACCGTGAATGAGTTGTAGTCCAAAACGACATCGCCGACGGTTATCTTGTGCTCATTGACTATCTGCGCACGCCGAAGCAGAGCCCTGATACGCAAAAGCAGCTTTTCCTCGTCGATGGGCTTCGTGATATAGTCATCCGTCCCCACGAGAAAGCCCTTTTTCTCGTCCGAGGGCAGGTGCTTTGCCGTGACCATCAAAATCGGCAGTGCACTGTCCGTCTCCCGAACTATCCGAGTAAACTCGTATCCGTCCATTTTCGGCATCATAAGGTCCAGCACGACAAGGTCGATGTGCTCTCTGTCCAGTGCCTCCAGCGCCTCCTCACCGTCGTTTACCGTCGTCACGGTGTAGTTGGCACTTTCCAAAACGGCACGCAGCAGCATCCTTGTATGCTTATCGTCATCAACAACGAGAATGTGAAACATAAAAATCCTCCTCGGCTAATTACTCTTACCGCATAATAATGCCGCAAAATTAACTGAAAATAAACTTATATCCATATAAATTTTACAGGCTCACACCCTGTGTGTCAATGGCGTAAAAATTGTCCCATTTTTCGCCGTTTTCTGCAGGAGTTTCTTTTCAGTTTAGAAACGGACGGTATACTTTCATCATTATAAAATGGAAAAGGAGTTTGGTAAGTATGAAAGAAGTCAAGTCTCCGAAAAAACCGCTTATCTATTATTACACAATCGCCTTGCTGGTCATACTGGTGTTCAATGTCATCGTCTCGCCGCTGCTGGTAAATGCCAGAGTGAAGGAGGTCGACTACGGCACCTTCATGAAGATGATCGAGGAGAAGAACATCGGCAGTGTTGAGGTCACCGATTCCGAGATCGTGTTCACCGATAAGGACGAAACGCAAGTCTACAAAACCGGCGAAATGAACGATCCGACCCTGACAGAGCGCCTTTACGCCTCGGGAGCGACCTTTACCCGCAACATTGAAAAGGGAATGTCGCCGCTGCTGAGCTTTATTCTGACCGTCATTCTGCCGATCGTGATATTCATCGCACTTGGGCAGTATATGGCAAAGAAGATGATGTCGCAGGCGGGCGGACCGAATGCCATGGCCTTCGGCATGGGCAAGAGCAACGCCAAGGTCTATGTCCCGTCCACGGACGGCATCCGATTTTCCGATGTCGCCGGTGAGGACGAGGCTAAGGAAAATCTCGCCGAGATAGTCGATTACCTGCATAATCCCCAAAAATATTCCGATGTCGGTGCATCGATGCCAAAGGGTGTTCTGCTCGTAGGCCCTCCGGGCACGGGCAAGACCATGCTGGCTGAAGCCATTGCAGAAGCCCTGGGCAAGGAGCTGATCATCTGGAATATCAAGTCTACCACCAAGGCGCAGGACGGTCTGTACGTCTAC
>DQDL01000037.1:15277-15492 GCA_003533405.1 Clostridiales bacterium
GTGCCGTTTTTCTCCATGTCCGGCTCTGAATTCGTAGAAATGTTCGTCGGCATGGGCGCATCTAAGGTGCGTGACCTGTTCAGGCAGGCCAAGGAGAAAGCACCCTGTATCGTTTTCATCGACGAGATAGACGCCATCGGCAAAAAGCGTGACGGTCAGCTCGGCGGAAACGACGAGCGTGAGCAGACGCTAAACCAGCTGCTGACCGAGATGGA
>DQDL01000030.1:0-286 GCA_003533405.1 Clostridiales bacterium
GCGCGCCATAGCCGGTCTGGTCAAGCCCGCCTCGGGCAGCATAGTCTTTGAGGGCGACGATATCACCGGCAAGGATCCGACCGCCATCGTCACCAAGGGCATTACTCTCGTTCCTGAAGGCAGAAAGATATTCCCAGACCTCACGGTTCTGGAAAACCTGCGCATCGGCGCATATCTGAGAAACGACGACTTGACGGACGACCTCAACTGGGTGTACGACCTGTTCCCGAGGCTCAAGGAGCGCTCATGGCAGGCAGGCGGCACTCTCTCCGGCGGCGAGCAGCAG
>DQDL01000030.1:450-4145 GCA_003533405.1 Clostridiales bacterium
CCAGCCGGCAGGAACTCTCTCCGGCGGCGAGCAGCAGATGCTCGCAGTCGGAAGAGCACTCATGAGCCGCCCCAAGGTCATCATGATGGATGAGCCGTCGCTCGGCCTTGCACCTATAATCGTGCGCGGTATCTTCGATATCATCAAGGAGATAAACAAGCAGGGCGTGACCGTCCTTCTCATCGAGCAGAACGCAAACATGGCGCTCAAGACCGCCGATATCGGCTATGTCATGGAGACCGGCCGCATCACCATGAGCGGCGCAGGCTCAGAGCTTCTGACAAACGAAGAGGTCAAGAAAGCCTACCTCGGCGCATAATTTTACACATATTAAGAAAGCAGAAAAGCTGCTCGGCTTTTCTGCTTTTTTATTGACAATGTGCTGACAGTGACTTAAAATCTATCTTAATAGATTAATGGGGGAATTATTATGACACTTGATAAACTGCCTATAGGCGACAGTGCCGTTATTATATCGGTCGGCGGCGAGGGAAACCTACGCTGCCACCTGCTGGACATGGGACTTATACCGCACACCGAGGTCTCGGTGCGCAAGGCTGCACCCTTGGGCGACCCTATTGAGATATCGCTCCGTGGCTACACCATGACCATCCGCAAGGACGACGCCGCAAAGATCGAGGTGCGCCCGAATAAGGAGGTATAAACCATGGTAATAGCTCTTGTAGGTAACCAGAACTGCGGTAAGACCACGCTTTTTAACCAGCTGACAGGTTCAAATCAGCATGTCGGCAACTTCCCGGGCGTGACGGTCGAGCATAAAATGGGCGAGATAATCGGCTATAAAAACTACAGCCTTGTCGACCTGCCCGGCATCTATTCCATCCGCCCGTACTCCGGCGAGGAGAAGGTCACCCGCAATTTCATAATCGACGAAAAGCCCGATGCGATAATAAACATCGCCGACGCAACGAATATCGAGCGAAACCTCTATCTCACGCTTCAGCTTATAGAGATGGGAAAGCCCATGGTGCTGGCGCTTAACATGATGGATGAGCTTTTGGGTAACCACGGCTCTGTCGATATAAACAAGTTGTCCGAGCGTCTCGGAATACCCGTTGTGCCAATATCCGCCGCTAAAAATGACGGCGTTGACGAGCTCATGCGTGTCGTGTCCGAAACGGCGCAGGCAAGGCTCAAGCCCCGCAGGATAGACTTCTGCTCGGCAGGCCCCGTACACCGCTGCATACACACGGTCAGCCATGTCGTGGAGGATCATGCCGAGCGTATGAGCGTTCCATCCCGCTTCGCTGCTACCCGTGTCATCGAGCAGGATGAGGACATAATAAACTCGCTCAAGCTCAGTGAAAACGAGCTTGAGCTCATAGAGCATGCCGTTGTGGAAATGGAGACCGAGAGCGTTCTTGACCGTAACGCAGCGCTTGCCGATATGCGTTACCGCTTTATCGAGGCCGTGTGTTCCGAGTGCGTCGTCAAGGCGCAGGAGAGCAGAGAAGCCCAGCGCAGCGTGAAGATAGATAAGGTGCTCACGAATAAGTACCTTGCCATACCCATGTTCATTGCGATAATGGCGTTTATCTTCTGGATGACCTTCAGCGTTGTCGGGCAGCGGCTGTCGGATCTTCTCGGCATGGGCATAGATAAGCTCACGGTGCTTGTTGACAATGCACTGACCGCATATGGGCTCAACCCCACGGTGCAGAGCCTTGTCATCGACGGTATTTTTGCCGGTGTCGGCAGCATTTTGAGCTTCCTGCCGATAATAGTCGTACTGTTTTTCTTCCTTGCCATTCTGGAGGACACGGGATACATGTCCCGAGTGGCGTTCGTTATGGATAAGCTTCTGCGCAAGATCGGCCTATCCGGCCGCAGCTTTGTGCCGATGCTCATAGGCTTCGGCTGCTCGGTGCCGGCTATCATGGCGACAAGGACGCTTTCAAGCGAGCGCGACCGCAAAATGACGATGCTGCTTATTCCGTTCATGAGCTGCTCTGCCAAGATACCAATTTACGCCGTGTTCACTGCGGCCTTTTTCCCGAATAACGGCGCACTCGTCATGACACTTTTGTACCTAGGCGGCATCATCGTCGGCATAATAGCCGCAATGGTGCTCAATAAGACCGCCTTTTCCGGCAATCCTGTGCCGTTTGTCATGGAGCTTCCGAACTACCGTATGCCCTCGCTCAAGAGCGTGCTGCTTCTTATGTGGGAAAAGGCTTGGGACTTTATCCGCCGTGCGTTCACGATAATTTTTGTTGCGACCATCGTAATATGGTTTTTGCAGCACTTTGACGCAAAGCTGAATGTCGTCTCGTCCGACAGCACGACGAGCCTGCTGAGCATCATCGGAATGTGGATGGCACCCGTGTTTGCGCCGCTCGGCTTTGCCGATTGGCGTGTCGTCACGAGTCTTGTGACCGGTCTCATGGCAAAGGAAGCGGTCATAAGCACCCTCGGCGTCCTGCTCAATGTCGGCACCGATGCCCTCGCCGGAGCGATAGCGGGACTGTTCACAATGCGCTCGGCGCTCAGCTTCCTGACCTTCGCACTTTTGTACACACCCTGCGTTGCGGCGATATCGACGATAAAGCGGGAGCTTGGCAGCACCGTCAAGACCGTAGGCGTCGTCGTCAGTCAGTGCTGCGTTGCATGGCTCACCGCTTACATAGTGTATCAGATAGCGGGTATAATACTGTAATATGGAAATTTTAATTGTACTCGTGCTTGCGGTTTGGCTCGTGCTTGCACTGCGCTCGATAAGAAAAAACGGAGCGGGCTGCGGCGGCGACTGCACCAAATGCAGCGGAAAATGCTCAAAAAGACGGAATCAATGATCCCGTCTTTTTTCAATGAAATGTATAATACGAAAAACTTCCGTCAAAAATAGAAGCAACCTGATATATAGGAGGCTTCTGTATGGAAAACGGCAGATCCAAAAGGACGGATAAGTTTTTTGCAGGTAAGGGCTTTTACATAGTCCTTGCACTATGTATAGCGGTGATCGGCATCTCGGCGGTCAGCATAGCTCTCAATTCCGACGCAGGCAAAGCGCCCGAACTCGACCCGGGGCTTTCGCTTTCAAACCCGACCGAGCCTATAGCGACCCCGCCCACCGTCACGCCCACGCCCAATGTAAAGACCGATATCGAGAAGGACGACGGTGCTGTGGTCAGCACATGGAAGTCGAGCGAGACCTACGAGCAGCCCGCTGCATGGGTTTGGCCCGTAAAGGGCGAGATCGAGCGCAAGTATGCGGTCGAAACGCTTGCCTACGATGTGACCATGAAGGATTGGCGCACCCACGACGGCATCGATGTTCTTGCCGACAAGGGCACGGTCGTAAGGGCAGCCTCCGACGGTACGGTCGAGAGCATCACGCAGGACGACCTGTACGGTACGACCGTCACCATCGACCACGGCAACGGCTTAAAGAGCACCTATTCAAATCTCGCCGACAAGCCCACCGTGAAGCAGGGTGACAGCGTCAGTGCAGGCGATGTCATAGGCTCTGTCGGAGCTACGGCACTGTGCGAGGTGGGGCAGGGCAGCCATGTTCACATCGCCATGTCAAAGGACGGAAACAGTGTTGACCCGACCAAATACCTGCCCTCGTGAAGTTTTTTTGAGAAAAATGAAAAAAGCTGTTGACAACTTAGTCTATGTCTGCTAAAATCTCAATTGCTCATTTGATAAATGGCGGCATAGCTCAGTTGGCT
>DQDL01000030.1:4420-5982 GCA_003533405.1 Clostridiales bacterium
GATTCCCGTACGGGTCACCAAAAAAAGACACGCTACTGCGTGTCTTTGTTTGTGACCCACGCCTTCGGCGCAATTATCCGCTTCGCTCAATTATGGGCGAGAGGGGAATACCATCCCCTCTCAAACTCTCCCCATGCGTGATTTTTCAATTTCGTTCTAAAATAACTTTCCGTCGAAAATCGCAACAGCAGTCCACATCTGTGGGCTGCTTTTTTACTTACCGGTGTGCCAAACAGCAAAATTTGTGGTATTATAAATTGCACCTGCTCAATTTTTTCAAACCCCTGTGTAATAATGAAAACAGTAAAGAAGGGCATTTTCATGTGGGTTCTTTTTGCGTTGGGCTCGGCACTGTTTGCCGGACTGACCTCGGTGCTCGCCAAGTGCGGCATAAGGAAAACGGACTCTGACGCAGCAACGGCGATACGCACCATCGTCGTGCTCATTTTCTCGTGGCTGATGGTTTGGATGGTTGGCTCTGCCCCGACGATAACGACTCTCAGTACAAAAACATGGGTGTTTCTCATCCTGTCGGGCCTTGCGACCGGCGCATCGTGGCTGTGCTATTTTAGAGCCTTGCAGTTAGGCAATGTCAACAAGGTCGTGCCCATCGACAAATCCTCAACGGTTCTGACCATTCTGCTTGCACTTGTATTCCTCGGCGAGCCGGTCTCGTGGCTCAAGGGCATTGCCGTTATCCTTATCGGCATCGGCACATTCATGATGATCGAGAAAAAGGCCGACAGCGGTGAAAAGACGGAAAAGAAAAGCTGGCTCCTATACGCAGTTTTGTCCGCTGTATTTGCGTCTCTGACCTCGATCCTCGGCAAGATCGGCATAGACGGCGTTGAATCGAACCTCGGGACAGCCATACGCACGGGCGTTGTGCTTGTCATGGCATGGCTCATCGTGTTTGTTAAAGGCAAGCAGCACACGCTCAAGGTCATACCTAAAAACGAGCTGGGCTTTATCTGCCTGTCCGGCCTTGCGACCGGCGGCTCGTGGCTTTACTACTACAAGGCGCTGCAGGACGGTCTTGCAAGCGTCGTTGTCCCCATCGATAAGCTGAGCATCCTCGTTTCCATCGGCTTCTCGGCACTGATGTTTAAAGAGCGCCTGAGCAAAAAGGCGGCGTTCGGCCTTGCGCTCATAGTCGTTGGAACATTGATGATGTTACTGTGAACAAACTCTGCTGTGCAGCGTGAAAGGAATTGAATGTGCTTGCCTCGGTCGTGCTCGGCATAGTGATAGCGGCAGGTTCGGTGACATTGTTCAAACAATTGAAAATTCGGGATAAGTCCTAAGATGACTTATCCCGAATTTTTTCCTTGTTAAAACGCCGACTTTTTGGTATAATGTACTGAATATGTCTCAGGAGGTGCGCCGTGTCAGCTAAAGCGAAGCGGCAGGGAAGCAGCCCGGCCAAAAGAACATATATTGCCTTTGCGGCGATAACACTTGCCGTGCTTGCGGTGGTGTTCGCCGTTATTATGCAGTCGAGGTCGAAAACGCCGGTGTATGTGCTTAAGGTGAACGGCCTTGATGCCGAAACGCCTGCCGAG
>DQDL01000030.1:6186-17481 GCA_003533405.1 Clostridiales bacterium
ACCGAGCATGAGAAGTTTGCAAAGCCTCTGCAGAATAACACAGGCTGTGCATGGGTCTGGTGCGGCGATAATAAGCTGTACCTTGTAAAGACCACGGCGCTTCGGATAAACACCAAGGACGAGACGCAGAATTTCACTGCCGTGACCTTTGACGGCGGCGAGGGCAAGCGGCTTGAGGGCTATATCATCGAACCCGAAACTCCGCCCACGGAGCTTGGCAGAATAGTGCTCACGGACGGCGAAAAGTATAACTTCGAAAGCGTCAGCATGTCCATCAGAGAGGGCCTTCGCAGCGGCGAGATAAGCTACGAGAACGCCGTCTACCTTTGGGAAAAGGACAGTACCGAGGTCATCGCCGTGCGGGCGGACAGCTATCAGACGGTGCAGGACAACATCGTTTCCTATACCGACGACGGCAATGTGACGCACACATGCTATATATTAGACACTAAAGTAGATTGAAGGAATAAGTAATGGCAAATGCAGCGCAGGGACTGACGGGCGACACCAAACGCCTGCTTGAAATAGTTAAGGTGATGAGCAAATACAAGGTGATGCAGGGCTTTGACCCCGATAAGCTTTGCGAGATGCTCAAGGAGCTCGGGCCTACCTTCGTTAAGTTAGGACAGCTTCTGTCGATGCACCCCGAGATCATCCCCATGGAGTATTGCAAGAAGCTCGAGAGCCTCAGAACGGACGCCTCCACACTCGTCACCGTCCAGATAAGGGAGATAATCAGTGAGGAGTACGGCAAGCCTTGGAACGCCGTGTTTGAGCGCATCCTGCCTATCCCCTTGGGCGCTGCGTCCATTGCGCAGGTGCACGAGGCGATACTGCTCGACGGCACGCATGTCGCCGTGAAAATTCAGCGCCCCGATATTTACAACAAGATGGAGCGGGATGTCAGGCTCATCAAAAAGGCGCTTGATATCGTGAAGTTCAAGAGCATCAACAATGTCATGAACCTGTGCGACTGCATCGACGAGATGTGGCTCGTTGCGCAGGACGAGATGGACTTTTTCCGTGAGGCCGAGAATATCCGCACCATCCGCCGCAACAACGAGGGCGTGCAGTATGTCTACTGCCCGAAGGTGTATGATGAGCTGACGACGAAAAATGTCCTCGTCATGGAGTATATAGGCGGCTTTGAGCTTAATAACACAGAGGAAATGCTCCGCCAGGGCTACAATGTCCACGAGGTGTGCACGAAGTTTATAAATAACTACATAAAGCAGTTTGCCGAGGACAGGTTCTTCCACGCCGACCCCCACCCGGGCAATATCCGTGTTCAGGACGGCCGCATAGTATGGCTCGATCTCGGCATGATGGGCAGGCTCACCGAGAAGGACGCCAAGCTTGTCACCGGCTGCATGCGAGCCATTTTCAGCAACGACTATCTGAAATTTGCCGACAATGTCCTTGAGATATGCGAGCATGACCCGAATATGGACAAGGCGGCGTATTACGAGCGCATGCGTGCCTATCTTGATAAGTACAGGGTCATCAGCATGGCGGAAATGAGCAGTACGGTCGAGATATTTGCAGACCTCTACCGCATTGCAAGGGATTTTGAGATAAAGGTGCCCAGATCGCTGACAATGTTCTGGCGCTCGCTCGCCATCATGGAGGGCACGGTCTCCGACCTTTCACCCGACACCGACCTTGCGGCGATAATCGGCAAGCATCTTGCTGCGCAGTCGCTCGTTAAGGGCATAGCCGGCAGCATTACAAAGAGCATCTCCCACCGCAAGCTCATCTCCGGTAAGCCCCTGAGCTACACCGGCCATGAGCAGGAGCCCGACGAGATAATAGACGAGACCGAAGACGAAGAAAAACCGGAGTAAAAACTCCGGTTTTTTCACATATCAAGGCAGTCGGGCTTGCTCCTTATGTCGAACAGAAGCTGTACGAAGCTTTTGAAAAAGGGGATAAAGCTTCCGTCGTCTATCATGGTGAATATCTCGTCTAATGATGCCCATCTGACCGCCTGCACCTCCTCGGCTTGAAGCGTGAGCGATGCTAGGTCAATGTCACGGTTTATAAGGTAAAAGTCGTCAAACCCGTTGTCAAAATTAACGGTGAGGTTGGGGCGGATATTCTCAAAGCTGAGGTCGAGCCCGAGCTCCTCCTTGAGCTCACGGTGCGCAGTGCCACGGCTCGTCTCGCCTGCAACCGAGCAGCCGCCGCAGGTCACATCCCACATGTCGGGAAAGCCCACTTTGGTCGACTGGCGCTTCTGAATGAGCATCTTTCCCTCGGAATTGAAAATGCAGATGTGTATGACCATATGGTAGCAGCCCTCCGGCGGCTTCTCGCCTCGAACGCCGGTAAGCCCGGTCGGCAGCCTGTTGACATCGTATAGATCCCGTATCTCCATGACGCACTCCTTTCTTAACAGGAGTAAGCGTACCACCGTTTGTTTAATAATTCAAGCTTGAAAATTTAAACCGCCGCATATATAATTTTAAATATAACTTAAACAAGGAGGAAAAACCATGCAGAGAGTTTATGATTTTCTTAAGGAAGCAGGCACATATTTCATCGCCACCACCGAGGGAGACCAGCCGAGAATAAGACCTTTCGGCACCGTTGACATCTATAACGGGAAGCTCGGCATCCAGACCGGCAAGAAAAAAGCGTTCTTCAAGCAGGTCGAGGCAAATCCCAAGGTAGAGATCTGTGCATTTAAAGACGGCGAGTGGATCCGTGTCGCAGGCGAGCTCTACGCCGACGACAGCATCGAGGCCTGCGAGCACATGCTCCAAAGCTACAATGAGCTCAGAAGCCTGTACACGCCCGGTGACGGCAACTGCGTCGTTTTGTACTTCAAGTCCGGCACGGCGACCATAAGCTCGTTCACCGCCGAGCCTGTTGTTATCGAGTTCTAAGCGGAAAACGACAAAAGCTTCTTTACATCCGGCCGAGGTTTTGCTATAATATATCGGCAAATGCGCCCGTAGCTCAGCTGGATAGAGTGTCAGACTCCGACTCTGAAGGTCGTGGGTTCGAATCCCGTCGGGCGTACCAATCAAAAAACCAGTGTTTTCAAGGCTTTGCAGCTTTGAACACTGGTTTTTTGCTTTGCCGTTTTCGGCGTTTTTGCGTGTGAAAATTCAACTTTAATTCAACTCGCTCTAAAAAATTCAACACATCACGCCTTTTTCAAAAAGATCTCCGACAGTATATCGGCATTCTTTTTGTCCGCCTCTGCGATAACATGAGCATATATATCTGAGGTGGTCGAGACCTGCGCATGCCCCAGCCTTTTGGATATACTCACGCTGTCCATTCCATTGTAATAAAGCATACTCGCCATTGTGTGCCGGAACGCATGCGGGTTGATATGGGGCAGGTCGTGACGCTTGCAGAACTTAGTGAGCCATTTGCCGACGCTGTCGGGGTGCATCGGGCTGCCGTTATCCTGTGAGAACACAAAGCCTTGATTGACGAAGTATTCCCCTATGCGGAAACGCTCTTGTATCTGCCATGCCCTGTATTGCTTGAGAAGCTGCATCGTTTCAACAGGGAGCGAGACATAACGCTTGCTGCTTTCGGTCTTAGGTGTGCTTTCATAAACGCCCCTGTCGGGTGTGTATGAAATGGTGCTGCAGATATACAGGCGGTTGTTGTCAAAGTCTATCCTATCCCATTTCAAGCCGATTATCTCGCCACGCCTTGCACCGGTTATCAAAAGAAGGTGGATAAGTGTACGCCACTTTATCGGCTCTTTGTCCAGCGCATCGAGTATCGCCGCAACATCGGCTGACTGCAAATACTTAGCTTCCTTTTTCTCGGCTTTCGGCGGCTCTGCCCTTGAAGCGGGGTTAAACGGTATAAGAGACTCCTTGACCGCCTGCGTGAGCACTATGGAGATAAATCTGTGATAGCGCAGCACGGTCTTGTTGCTCAATTTGCCGCCCGTGCGCTTGTTTACGCCGTTTCGCATGAGGTGGGCATACAAAGTGTTAAGATGGTGCGCCTGCAAGTCCTTGAGCTTTATATGACCTATCTCGGGATATATTCGCTCGGTCATGCTCCTATAGTCTGTGATGGTGGTGTGCTTGTCGCCACGCTGCTCTTTCAGCTTCAAGACATATTCGGCATAATCGGCAAAGCGCTGCTTGCTGTCGGATGTTACGCCCTCACGGCATTCTTTCTCAAAGGTTGCGGCGAAAGCCTCAGCCTTTTTTCTTGCGCTTTTTTCCGCCCAAGTGGGGGACACCTCAAATGTCGCTGTGTACGGCTTGAGCTGCTTTCCGTCAGCTCCACGCCCACGATGCACACGGATGGAATATGAGATAAGCTTGCCCGACTTATCCCGCCGCTCCTGTATGTTAGCCATCAGCGCCGCTCCTTTCTTTGCGTTATTTCGAGTGCTTTAAATCTCTCAATGCATTTGATATCTCTATCAATATGGCATCTTCAATCAGACTGTCGCTGAGTGCGATAGCTGAAGGGTCTATATATCCATCATCAGCATCGTCTGTTATAACACCATTTTTCCATATTACCCGCTTTTGCTTTGCACCTTCTTCACTCTCATAAGAAAGGTAGAGACATATCAGATCGAGGATACTGCGATGCCCTTTGTTTTTATAGCATGAGTCAGAAATTAGCTTGTCTAAAACCATGCTGTAGTCATCGGAAACACCCCATGCATTCATACTCGAAAGTAAATTTACCGACTTAGGTGATAGACCGATGGTTTTTGCTATCTCATTTTCGCCGTATGTGCGAGCATCATATTCGCCGAGCAAATAACCGAGACTGCAAGTAAACAATCTGCTTAGGCATATCAGGCACTTCAAGTCGGGAACTCTCTTTCCGCTTTCCCAGTCGGATATATTGCCTTGACTTTTCGCTCTGCCGTCTTCGTGTGCGCCGAGCATGTTTGTAATTTCTTCTCCGAGTTTGGCCTGTGACCACTTCTTGCGCTTGCGTTCTTCTTTAATTCTGCTTCCGATTTTGCACTTTAGCTCACCTGTTGCCGCACTGATATCTATATTCAAGATATTCTCTCCTTAAAAAATAATCTTATATTTAGATATTAGCATAGACGACAAGCCATGTCAAGCCTATAATTAAGACATAGCAAAGTATTGCAAAACATTAATAGGAGGAAAACAAATTGAACACAACAAGCAATTATTTGACCATTAGACAGACGGCGGCGCTCGGGATAATAACCGAGTTTCAGCTCAGGAGAATGGCTAAAGCGGGTGAGCTGCCTGGATTTTATAGCGGCAGGACTTACAAGGTCAACATCCCTATGCTTATAGAAAAGCTGGATGCGATGAGTGCGGTTAACGGGGGTATGGCACAGTGACAGAAAACAAAAAAGCCCGCTCGGGTGTTGCACCATCCGAACAGGCAAGCGAAAGGGCGTTAGAAGACGGCACTTTCTGCAATCATTCTAACACCAACAAGCGTGGAATTCAAGCTTTTCTGCTTGAGGGCGAGGCAAACGCAATGCCCATGCGAGAGCTTGCACGGCTTATGGGTGTAAGCGAGCGCCAAGTTAGGAAGCTGGCCGAGCGGGAAAGAGATAACGGTGCGTTCGTCATTGCATCGGACAAGGGTTATTTTCTCCCGTCCGCAGATAACCCCGAGTACGATTTGAAGCGGTATATACATCGGATGGATGCACGGGTCAGCAGCAACAGAAAAGCGATCAGAACAATGAGGAAAAGGCTTGACGAACTCAGAGCGCAGGCAAACGGACAAGAAAGACTAGAGCTATGAGCCGGAAAAAGAGCGGCGCACATATTGTCGGATGGCTGTCCGCTCGGCAAGACTGCGCAGAAGGCCGGTTTATTCAGATTGGAAACTCACTGCTTTTAAGCAGTAAGTATCAACATTTGACCGCCGGAGCTAAAAACACATATCAATGCATGGCAATGGAGAGCGGGGGAAGGCGAGAGTTTACTTTCCCGCTCTCTGCCGCTAAGAAATATGGGATAACCGACAACAGCTTAAGGCGGCATATCGATGAGCTGACCCGAGCGGGCTTTATTAGCGTTCGCAGCGGCGCAAGCATAAGGCAGCCGAATATATACACTTTTTCTTTTGAGTGGAAGGCCGGTCAAGGCGCAGATTAAAGCTATATCCTATGGCTATATATAGTATATCTCCACCAAAATGGGGGAAGGCTTGCGGACAAAATTGCTCACTGGTACCCACAAAATGTGGGTAGTAAACGGCGTTTTCGATATCTACTACCCCTAAAACAGGGGAAGATAAGGCTTTCACTACCCCCAAAATGGGTGAGCCAAAATGCTCGCAGCATTGTTTTTCTCCATATCTGAAAGCCAAAAAAACCACTGCTTTTGCAGAAAACCCAAAAAACCCACCGCTTTTTTGAAAGCGAACTAAAGCGGATGAAAGCGAAACAAAGCAATTGCAAGCAAATGCTGCACTTGCGAGCAAATCGAGCAATTGCTATCAAATTAAACCGAAAGGACAAAAACATGAATTTCAAAGACAGAATTTACGATGCAGTATCGGAGTACATGGACAAGATGACGGAGCTTATAGCGCAGGAGCGTGAGCTCAAGGACAAGCAGCAGAAGGAAACAATAGCCCGAGTGGAGGCCGACCGCCTTCGCAGCGAGATGGAGCGGCAGCGCAAGACGGAATATGAAGAGGTCATTTGCCGCATAGAAAAAATCAAGCAGGCTCATAGTGCTGCTGTTGAGGAGTGGAATATGCTTGACAGCGCAAAGCTTCACCCAGATGCCGAGCTTTTGAAGCTTGACATACCGATGAATAAGGCACAGTATCAGCAGCTTTGCGACAAGCACAAGGATAACTCGCTCATGCTGTCGCTCCTGTGCAAATACGCTGACAAGCATCCTGATGAAGAACTGTACGCCGAGCGGCCTTGTGATGCAGATACCCGTATATCAGTATTCAACGATTACGCAGCCCGTGCAGTAAATGCATGCCGAGAGCCGGACTCAATGCGTGCGGCCATGTTCCTGGATAACATAGGCGTACCTGCTGTTTGTTGTTATGAGTATGGCGATAATGGTTGATGTCAAACGAAGAACTGGCTGTGCTGATACAAAACGGCGACAGGGAGCGGGAGATTGAGCTGTGGGAGCAGGTGAGGCGCTTTGCAATGAAGCTGGCGAACAAATGGCTTGCTGCTTTTCGCTCCCGCTCTGATGTCGAGTTCGACGACCTAATGAGCGTAGCATATATTGCCATGTGTGAGGCTGTAGCGACCTACAAGCCCGACAGCGGAAGCTTTATCGGCTGGTATAGCTTTTATCTTAAAGACGGCTATACAACGCTCTACGGCCTTAGAACGAGGCGAACGGCAAATGACCCGCTCAATAATGCGATAAGTTTAAGCACCCCGCTGGACGACAACGGGGAGATAACGCTCGGGGACGCTGTGGCCGACCCTAACAGCACAGAACGCTTTGAGCGGGTCGAGGATGCCTTGTACCGGCAGGAGCTGCACAATGCGCTGTGCGAGGCTTTAAAGATCATTCCCGCCGAATATCTAAGCGTTATAGAGCGGAGGTATTTTAACGGGCAGACCATAAAGAGCATAGCTGCCGACCTGCTGACAACGGTCAATGAGGTCAAACGGTGCGAAAGCGGCGGTCTGTGGGCAATTCGCCGCAGTCCGGCAATAAACACTCTGCGCAGCTTCTCGGACTTTGATTTCTACAAGGGTACAGGCTTATCCAGCTTCAAGCGTACAGGCACAAGCATACAGGAAAACTATCTGCTCTATGAGGAAAATGCAGAAATGTGCGACCAAAAAAAGATGAATTTTTCGGACAATATCACCTAAAAGAAAAGTCCGCCCGATTTACAGGGCGGACTATGTTATGCGGTTATTTTGGTATGCTCATTTTGTCTGCGCTTAAAACCCCGTAAAGGAAGCAGTATTTGTCGGCATACTCGCCGGAATTGATAAAATTGCCCGAACAAGGTTTATATACCATGCTCCTAAGCTCCGTCAAGATTTGTGTATCGACAAAGGATGCGTCACAGATGTCTTCGCAAGCTATGAGTTCATCGATGCGAGCTTTGATATCCAGTGCGGCGGTATATGCTTGATACTTATGACGCTCTTTAAGCCAGTCAAGCCGAATGCCGCACAAATCTGATGCGGCGGCGTCACCCGCTACCTTGACAACAGTATCGAATATGTCGTCAAGCTCCTCCCAGTCCTCCGATGTCAAAAACCTTTCGGCAAGGGCTGTTAGTTCGTCTGCATTGGGGTTATCTTTGTTTACTGCCGCCAGCTCGGTGTTTAGACCCATATAGACCCATGAACTCAATCCATCCTCATGGGCTAATTGGTAAATTAACTTTGCGGAGCTTGATAGCTCTGCTGTGCTTAGCTGCTTGAACTCGATGGTGTCCCTGTCTGAATAGAGGTGGCCGGTTATTCCTTTAAACATGTTTATACCTTCCTTTCTTGTGCTGTGCTCACATGATAACATATTGAATTCAATATATCAATTGACACAATAAACAATATTGCATTCAATATATTGTTCAAAATACATATTGAATTCAATAGACGAGAGTGCTATAATGAGCCAAATATGGCGGGGAGGCAAGCTTTCCGCAAGCAAGGGGGTATTGTATGCCTGCATCAAAGGCACAGCAGAAGGCCGTCAATAAGTATATCAAGAACAATTACGATGTCTTTCAAATCCGCATGCCGAAAGGGAAAAAGGACAAAATAAAAGCCCATGCGGAAAACATGGGCGAAAGCCTCAACAGCTTTATAAACCGTGCTGTTGATGAAGCAGTCGAGCGGGACGAGGAAGAGAAGTAAAGCATATTTCTTGACAACCCGCTCGGCAAACGCTATAATGGACGCAGAAAGAGCGCTGCGACAAGCGGTCAGCTCGGTATGTTTAGGTAAAAAACAGCTTTAAAAGCAGTCAAAGACCGTCACTTGGCCGAGTGGCGGTTTTTGCTTTTTATGATAAACTGGACTATCAGCTTTCGCAGTGTCAAAGTTATCGTAAGTCGCATTGCCTCACCTCCTTTGCGGAGATGTAGCTAACCGCCTGCCGCTTTACAGCGCTCACACCTGTAAAGGTGCATCGACAGGTTATCACATATGCTGCGATAATTCAAGAATAACCTCGATAAAACGACTATTATTTGTAAGAAAATAATTCAACAAAAATTCAACTCCATTGCGAAAAGTTGAATTATTTCGCAAAACGATAGAAAAAGCAAAATTGAAAAATCCTTGAAATTTCAAGGATTTGCGGCACAATATGAAACAATGTAAAACGCACTGATTGAAACTCCGACTCTGAAGGTCGTGGGTTCGAATCCCGTCGGGCGTACCAAAGCCCTAAAGGCACAAGCCTTTGGGGCTTTATTTATTACCGAGGCAGCGGAGCATCCGGCACGGTGCGCAGTATCAAAAAATGCTGCCCCACCACTTCGGTCACAGCCTCGCTCATCCTCACCGGCACTATGGTACAAAACCGACCCAATCAAGCAAAGCACGAGACTGCAAGCTTCATAAAACAGCATAAGCTATAACAAAAATCCTGCACGAAAGTGCAGGATTTCTTGACTTATATATGAAAAATGTTTATCAGAAACAGCAGCGACAGGCCGTAGTAGGTCACGACGGCGACAAGGTCGTTGACGGTCGTGATCAGGGGACCTGAGGCGACTGCGGGGTCGATGCGTATCTTGTTAAACAGCATCGGTATCAGCGTGCCGACAAGGCTCGACACCACCATGGCAACGATGAGTGACACGCCCACGCAGCCGGAGATGAGAAACGCCGACGCCCAAACATAGCCCTTGCAGACATGGATATACACGCCCAAAAACACCAGCGCCATGATGCCGAGGCAGCCGCCGTTTAAAAGCCCGACACGCATTTCCTTGCCGAGCAGCGCAAGCTCGTCCTTGAAGCTGAGCTTTTCGTCAACGAGCACACGGATGGTGACCGCCAGCGACTGCGTGCCGACATTGCCCGCCATGTCCAGCACGAGCGACTGGAAGCAGATGACGATGGGCAGCGCCGCAACGACCTCTTCAAAAACGCCGACCACCGAGGAAACGGCCATGCCCAAAAACAGCAGCGCAATGAGCCACGGCAGGCGCTTTTTCATGCTCACGAGCGTAGGCTCGTTAAGATCCTCCTCCGAGGTCAGGCCGCCGAGCTTTGCGTAATCGTCGCCCATAGCGTCGTCAACTAGCTCAACGAGATCCTGCGCAGTTAATATACCGGCGATTTTGCCGTCCTCTGAGAGCACCGGCAGGGAGTCTTCTTCATAATCTGCAATGCGGTCGATGCAGTCCTCTATCTTCTCGTGCGCAAGCACATAGGGGTAGCCACGGCGAATAATGCCTGCAAGCGGGTCGTTTTCACGGGCGATTATGAGATCGGGAAGGTCGATAGCACCGGCAAAGGCACCGTCCTTGTCCACGACATAGAGCGTCTGGATGTTGTCGTGCTCACCGGCTTGACGCACCAGCTCGCTCATGGCGCTGCGGATAGTCAGCGTATCGGGGATGCAGACAAAATTGCTGCTCATGCGGCTGCCTATCTCGTCCTCGTCAAAGGCCAGCAGTCGGCGGACATCGTTTCTCGTGTCGTCGTCAAGGTGAGCCGCCAGCGCCTTCTTCGTCTCGGGCGTCAGCTCACGCACAATGTCGGTCGCATCGGCAGCATCCATTTCGGAGATGACCTCGGCTGCCAGCGCAGCGGGGAGCTCTGCAAGGTATTGCGGAGCATCGTCAAAATACGGAAACAGCTCTGCCAAGGTCTCGGCATCAAGCTTGGAAAACAGCCGCTCACGCTCGGTGTCCGTAAGCTCTGTGACAGCCATTGCGACATCACGCTCGTGGAAGTGCTTTAAAAGCTCTGTCAGTTCATCCTTGCGGATGAGTGCAATAATTTCCTGTGTAAAATCGTTTCTTTTGATATCCTTCATATTAGCATCCTCCTTGATCGATCAGTTGGGCGCAAAAAATGCACCGGCTCGGAGATAGTTGCCAAACAGAACAACTCCGGGGCGGCGCAGAAGAACACTATGAAACGGTACGGTCAGTCCATGCCCATGGAAGCCCGCACACTATCATCGTATCTCTGCCTGCCGCATATCCGACCTCGCCCTGTACTTCCGCAGCTATCCATGAACATTCACCTCCGTAAAATGCTTGTGTTATGCCGTTTTCCGGCTTTCGGGCTCATGATAGCAAAGTGATACAAAATTGTCAATCGCCGTTTTGCACAAAAGTCTTAATATTGTCAAAGCAGTCTTTTCACGGCGTGCAAAATAGTGT
>DQDL01000030.1:17694-18109 GCA_003533405.1 Clostridiales bacterium
TTCACGGCGTGCAAAATAGTGTATAATCACGGTGAGAAACAGCGAAAGGGGGCAGCGTATGCGCAGAACAAACCGAAGCGGCAGCTTTTTTGTCTGCCTCGTGTTTAATATGCTCCTTAACCTCGAAGGACTCATACCGGCGGCGGTGCTTTTGGCCCTGCACTATGTGCTCGACTGGCCGCTGTGGCTCACCTTTGCGGCCGTGGGGCTGTGGCTGCTGTATCTTGTCGCCTGGATGGCGGTCATCGGCTGGGCGGGACGCTGCGGCAGCACGCCCGACGCACCCAAGGAAAGCAAAAATCCGTATTCAAACAAACATATATAACCGAAAGGAGTCAATGCAATGGGACTTATCAAAGCAGGCATCGGTGCCGTAGGCGGCACATTGGCGGACCAGTGGAAGGAATTTTTCTAC
>DQDL01000030.1:18324-18486 GCA_003533405.1 Clostridiales bacterium
GAAGGAATTTTTCTACTGCGAAGCGATATCCAAGGATGTGCTTGTAACAAAGGGGCAAAAGCGTGTAAGCGGCCGCTCATCGAACACCAGGGGGAATGACAACATCATCTCCAACGGCTCGGGCATCGCCGTTGCCGACGGTCAGTGCATGATCATCGTCGA
>DQDL01000001.1:0-2805 GCA_003533405.1 Clostridiales bacterium
GGCTTGCAGACGACGATCATCTCCTGCTTTTCAAACTGGTGGATGCGGTAAACGCCTCGCTCCTCGATGCCGTGAGCGCCCTTTTCCTTGCGGAAGCAGGGGGAGTAGCTGGTGAGGGTCTGCGGAAGCTTGCTTTCGGGTATCATCTGGTCGATGAACTTGCCGATCATCGAGTGCTCGCTCGTGCCGATGAGGTACAGATCCTCGCCCTCGATCTTATACATCATTGCGTCCATGTCGGTCTGGCTCATGACGCCCTCGACGACATTGCCGTGGATCATGAACGGCGGGATGCAGTAGGTGAAGCCCTTTCCTATCATGAAATCCCTTGCATAGGCCAGCACCGCAGAGTGCAGGCGGGCGATGTCGCCCATGAGATAGTAAAAGCCGTTGCCGGATACACGGCCGGCGGCATCCATGTCAACGCCGTCGAAGCTCTCCATAATTTCGGTGTGGTAGGGGATGGGGAAGTCGGGAACGACCGGCTCGCCGAAGCGCTCGACCTCGACATTGCAGCTGTCGTCCGGACCGATGGGAACGGAGTCGTCGATGATGTTCGGGATGGTGAGCATGATGGTGCGGATGCGCTCGCTCATCCCGGCGGCAGCTTTCTCAAGCTCTGCCAGACGGTCGGCATCGGCCTTGACCTGCGCCTTGACCTTTTCGGCTTCCTCGAGCTTGCTCGGGTCCTTCTTCGCCTGACCCATCAGCACGCCCACCTGCTTGGACAGCGCATTTCTCGCAGCACGCAGGTCGTTGCCCTCGGTGAGAGCGGCACGGTACTTCACATCAAGCTCCAAGACCTCGTCTACGAGGGGGAGCTTTGCGTCTTGAAATTTCTTTTTGATATTTTCTTTTACTATCTCGGGATTTTCCCTTACAAACTTTATATCAAGCATTTCTGATTACTCCTTGTTATATTATTGCAATAAGAATTTACTTATCGTTATTTTCCTGCCATGTTCCGCCCATGCGGACGAGATTTTGGATGAGCGCCTCACGGTCGTCGCTGTCGTAAAATTCAAGCACAATGCGGCCGCTGCGCTTGCCGCACTCGATATTCACCTTACGGGCGAGCGTGCGGCTGAGGTAATCTGCGGTGTCGGCGATGTAGTCAACGAAAAGCTCCTCGCTCTTTGTCGGCTTCTTTTCCGGCTCACGCAGCTTTTTGAGCGTCTTTGAGACGAGCTGCTCTGTCTTGCGCACGGAAAGGGAATTGTCGATGACATTCTTCGCCGTGCTCAGCTGCAAGGCGGCATCCTCAAGCGGAAGCAGTGTTCTTGCGTGGCCGGCGGAGAGCTTGCCCTCCTCGACCATCTTCAGGACCTCGGGGGTCAGACCCAAAAGGCGCATCGCATTTGCGACTGCGGGGCGGGATTTACCCACGCTTTTTGCCGCTTCGTCCTGCGTAAGGCCGTATTCCTCGATAAGGCTTTTATAGCCGAGCGCCTCCTCGATGGGATTCAAGTCCTCACGCTGGAGGTTCTCGACCAACGCAAGCTCGGCGACACGGCGGTCATCGGCGGAGATAACACGCACCGGCACCTCGACAAGTCCGGCAAGGCGGCTTGCACGCCATCGGCGCTCGCCTGCGATTATTTGATAATAGCCGTTTTCCTGCTTTCTGACGGTTATCGGCTGAATAAGTCCGTACTGGGCGATGGAATCGGCCAGCTCCTGAAGCTTTTCGTCGTCAAATTTCGTTCTCGGCTGATCCGATCGGGGTTCGACCTTGGTTATCGGCAGGTGCAGAAGCTCGCCTTCGGCTTCGTTATCGTCGATATCGTCGCCGAAAAGCTCGCTCAAGCCCCGTCCGAGGCCCTTTTTAAGCTCTTTTGGCATCATTTTCTCCTTTCCTGCTTGAGAAATTCATCTGCAAGCTTCATATACGCACGGCTGCCCTTGCCGATACGGTCATACGCAACGCCGGGCTTGCCGTGGCTGGGTGCTTCGGACAGGCGCACGCTGCGGGGTATGACGGTCTCGTAGACCTTGCCGCCGAAGTATTCCTTCAGCTCAAATGCGACCTGCTGAGTGAGGTTCGTTCTCGCATCGTACATGGTGAGCACGATGCCCTCGATATTCAGGCCGGGATTCAGGCGTTTTTTGCACAGTTTTATCGTCGTCATGAGGTCAGCAATGCCCTCGAGCGCATAATACTCGCACTGCATCGGGATAATGATGCTGTCGGCGGCAACGAGCGCATTAAGGGTCAGCAGCTCCAGAGACGGGGGACAGTCGATAAATATGTAGTCGTAGTCGTTATAAACGAGCTGCAAGGCGTCCTTGAGGACATATTCTCGCTTTTCGGCGAGAACGAGTGCGACAGTTGCGCCGGACAGCTCCTTATTTGACGGGATGACATCGCCGTAGGGCGTTTTGCGGATACAATCGTAAATATCGGCCTTTTTGGCTATCAGCTCGTAGGCTCCCGGGGTGGCGTACTTATCCACGCCCATACCGGAGGTCGAGTTGCCCTGCGGGTCGCAGTCGAGGATCAGCACCTTTTTGCCCTTCATTTTGAGAGCGCAGCAGAGGTTTACACAGGTGGTCGTCTTGGCGACGCCGCCTTTTTGGTTGGCAATAGCGATTATTTTGGACATAATTTCACCTCAAGGCTATTATAACCGCTATCGCCGACATTTTCAATGTTTCACATGAAACATTTTCAGATTTTTTTACGGCAATGTTTCACATGAAACATTTATACAGTTAAAGAACTAGAATAATTCAACACAGCGATTTAACTCCAATACGCAGCAGGGGGAGTGTGAGGGGGACAAGGTCCCGCCTCAAATTGGATTA
>DQDL01000001.1:3089-4643 GCA_003533405.1 Clostridiales bacterium
TTCACAAAAAATGTGGCGTGTTTTAAGCGTGCAAAAAATCCACAGGGCTTTTTTGCACGCTTAATTGTTTCATGTGAAACAATTTACTCCACAAGCATATCAACATCCTCGATGGTCAAGCCCTTGTGCAGGGCAAGGTTGATGCCGTAGGCGATGAGCTTAGAAGAGCTCTTGACGAGCTCGTCGATGTTTCGTGGCGTGACGAACAAGCCCTTGGCTTCTTCTGCGTCGGTGAATGCGGCGGCATCGATAACGGTCGGCACGCCGATTGCGCAGACGGGGACTCCCAGAGTATCGGCATTGAGCGCCGCACGGTTATTACCGACACCCGAGCCGGGTGAAATGCCGGTGTCGCAGATCTGCACATTGCGGCACAGGCGGGAAAGCTCGCCCGATGCAAGAGCATCGACGGCGATGACGCAGTCGGGGCGGACAAGATCGCAAATGGCTTTCAGCCCGTCGGCACTTTCGATACCTGTCGTACCCAACACGCCGGTTCTGAAAACGCTGACGGATGAGAAAAACTGAAACTGCTCGGGCAGGGAGGACTTGAGGTGTCGGGTGACAATGAGACTGTCAGCCGTGTCTGGGCCGATGGCATCCGGCGTGACCGATTTATTGCCAAGACAGGCGATAAGAACGCTGTTTGCATTTTTGATAAACGGCAGCTTGTTTAGAAGCTCAGCAAGCGCATTTGCGCAGTCGGAAAAGGAATTCTCCTGTCGCTTAACATAATCTGCCATTTCTAGGGTGTAGTAATCGCCTATCGGCTTGCCGATGGCATCGGCGGCGGCTTGGTCGGTGACGGAGACACGGCTGGCACGGCAGTTTGAAATAATAAGCTCCTCGGTGACGAGCCCCGTGAGCTTATCGCCCACTCGCAGACTGGCTTCACGGGCAAGGTCGGTGCGGGCAAAGGAATTTTGCATTTTCTCACTTCCAAATCAAGATATTGTATAGTGTCTCCGGCTTGACCACAAGTAATGCGCTTTGCAAAAAAAAATTCGGAAATATGAGAAAATGCTTGATTTTTCAATGCGTTGATGGTACAATAATTCCCTGCGAGCTATGCTCGTTATTCGTTATCGATATTCAGTCCCAAACGGCAGTAACGATCAGATTGAGCCGTACTCAGTCCGATAGCCGGCGAAAACCGGCGGTATTCGCCGGAAAATCCCGTACAGGATTTTTGTAGTTACTAAGTAAGGAGGTGCCACGATGCCCAACATTAAGTCCGCAATGAAGAGAGACGCCAAGTCCAAGGAGCTCCGTGCAAAGAACCGTGCCGACAAGACCGCTCTCAAGACCGTCCTGAAGAAGTTCGACGCAGCTGTCGAAGCAGGCGACAAGGCTGTTGCAGCAGATAGCTACAAGGTAGCAGTCAAGGCTGTTGACCACGCAGCAGTCAAGGGTCTTATTCATAAGAACAATGCAGCTCACAAGAAGTCCAAGATGACCGTGAAGCTCAACAAGATGTAATTTACATTTTATATTCTCTATAGCAAAACTCCGCAATGATCACACATTGCGGAGTTTTGTTTTTCATTATAATAA
>DQDL01000001.1:4822-5626 GCA_003533405.1 Clostridiales bacterium
GAGTTTTGTTTTTCATTATAATAAGAAAAGCTGTGACCGGTTGGTCACAGCTTTTTTACTTATTTCTTAAAGTAGTTCGTCTTGCTCAGCGCAACATACAGTGCCGCACCGGCGACAGCGCCGAAAACACCCTGGACGGCGTTCATCGGGATATTGGCGGCAGCGGCAACTCCGAAGCCCATGAACACCGCTTCATACAGCATATAGCCGCCGACCATGACGGCACCGCCGATGATGCCGGCAACGAGCGCATTGGCAAACTCGTTCTTGATAAACCTGCTGCCGATGAGCCAGCCGGCTAACAGTGCGACAACGGCCTTGATGACAAAGGTGCCGGGTGCATACAGCACATAGCCGGAGATGACATCGGCAAGTCCCGAGCCTAAGCCCGCCGCAAGTGCGCCCCACACAGGTCCGAGCAGAAAGCCCGCCAGAACAACGATCGCATCACCGGCGTGGATATATCCGCCCAAGGGGGTGGGTATCTTGATGATCATCGTGGCAACGCAGGTCAGGGCAGCCAGAAGTGCCGCTAAAATCAGTTTCTTTGTAGTGTTGTCCTTCATTTTTCTTATCCCCTCTGAGCCATATAAAGCTCGGCATACAATCCATTTTTTGCTAGCAATTCCTCATGCGTGCCGCACTCGGCAATTTTGCCGTGCTCGACGACCGCAATGAGGTCGGCGTTCCGAATGGTGGAAAGCCTGTGAGCGATAACGATGCTCGTCCTGCCGACGCTGAGCTTATCGAGCGAAGCCTGGATAGCCTGCTCGGTCACGGTGTCGAGCGCCGAGGTCGCCTCGT
>DQDL01000001.1:5923-6120 GCA_003533405.1 Clostridiales bacterium
CTGTCCGCCGGAGAGCATGACGCCTCTTTCTCCGATGTAGCTGTCATACCCGTCGGGCATTTCCGTTATCTCGTTATGTATCTCGGCAAGCTTTGCGGCTTGGATTATCTCCTCGTCGGTCGCATCGGGTCTGCCGTAGCGGATGTTTTCACGCACGGTGCCTGCGAACATATACACATCCTGCTGTATCATGCCGA
>DQDL01000045.1:0-175 GCA_003533405.1 Clostridiales bacterium
CAGCCGCAGCACCGCATCGGCGCACAAAAACGCCTCGGGCATGGATATGCGGCGGTTCGCCGAATCGTCAAGGCTGCGCTCGAGCCACTGCACGGAGGCGGTCATGGCGGCGTTGGATACATCGGCCATGAGGTAGCGGGACAGCGAGCAAATGCGCTCGCAGCGCATGGGATTG
>DQDL01000045.1:394-13189 GCA_003533405.1 Clostridiales bacterium
GCAGCGCATGGGATTGCGCTTGTACGCCATCGCCGACGAGCCTATCTGCGACGAGCCGAACGGCTCTTCAAGCTGCCAGTCGTGCTGCAAAAGGCGAATGTCGTTTGCCATGCGGTAGCTGCTTTGGGCGATAGCGCCGAGGGTATTCAATATCCTGCTGTCGAGCTTGCGGGGGTAGGTCTGCCCGCAGACATCGAAGCACTCGGAAAAGCCGAAGCGCTCGGCCAAGCGGCGGTTCATCTCGTCAATTTTGCCGCCGTCATTGTCGAACAGCTCCATGAAGCTTGCCTCCGTGCCGGTAGTGCCCCGGCAGCCGAGGAATTTGATATTTTCAATTACAAAATCGAGCTCTTTTAAATCGCCGTAAAAGTCCTGAAGCCACAGGGCGGCACGCTTGCCGACCGTCACGGGCTGGGCGGGCTGATAGTGCGTGTAGCCGACGGTGGGGAGCGCCTTGTACTTTTCGGCAAAGTCGCACAGTGCGCTTATGGCATCAACAAGCCCCTTGCGCAGGTACACGAGCCCGTCACGGTAGAGGATCAGGTCTGCGTTATCGGTGACATAGCAGCTCGTTGCGCCGAGGTGGATGATGCCCGCAGCCTCGGGCGCCGCCTTGCCGTAGGCGTAGATATGCGCCATGACATCATGACGCACTTCACGCTCCCTTGCGGAAACGATATCATAGTCGATATCATTGATATGAGCCTCAAGCTCTGCCACCTGCTGCTCGGTCACCGGCAGCCCCAGCTCATGCTCGCATCTGGCAAGCTCCGTCCACAGTCTGCGCCATGTGCTGTAGCGCATGTCGGGCGAAAACAGATGCTTCATGTAACTTGATGCATAGCGGGAGCAAAACGGCGATTCGTAAGTGTCCTTCATTTTTATCCTTTCAGCGCACGATGCAGGCATCACGCTCTGCGCCGACGGAGACATATTTTATCCTGCAGCCGACGGCTTTTTCGATAAACTCAACATATCTCTTTGCGTTCTCGGGCAGCTCGTCCCATGTGCGCACGGCAGAAATGTCGCAGCCCCAGCCGTCGAGATACTCGACATGCGGCTTGGCCGCACTGAGCGCCGACGGGAACGGGAAGGACTGCGTGAGCTTGCCGTCGAGCTCGTAAGCGGTAACGACGGGAAGCTTCTGCATATAGCTTAACACATCAAGCTTGGTGAGCGCAATAGCCGTTGCGTTCTGAAGCCGCACGCCGTAGGCTGTGGCGACGAGATCGACAGGGCCGACACGGCGGGGTCTGCCGGTCTTTGCGCCGTATTCAAAGCCCGCCTCACGCAGCTTCTCGGCCTCCTCGCCGAACCACTCGCACACGAACGGACCTTCGCCGACGCAGCTTGAATAAGCCTTCACGACGCCGACGACCTCGTCTATCTTCGCACCCGGGAAGCCCGAGCCCACGGGGGCAAAGGCGGCGAGGGTGTTTGATGAGGTGGTGTAGGGGTAGATGCCGAAGTCGAGGTCACGCAGTGCGCCGAGCTGAGCTTCAAAGAGGATGCTCTTGCCCGCAGCCTGCGCATCGTGAAGATATGCGCCCGTGTCACGGATAAAGGGCTTTATCCGCTCGCCGTATGTCTCTACCCACGCCCAAAGCTCGTCCATGGTGACAGGCTCGGCGCCGTAGACATTCACGAGCGTGAGGTTTTTCCACTCCAAGAGATCTGCCAGCTGCGCCTTGAGGTACTCGGGGTGCATGAGGTCGCCCGCCATGACGGTCTTTTTCTGATATTTATCGGAGTAAAACGGGGCGATGCCCTGCTTGGTCGAGCCGTACTTTTTATTTGCAAGGCGCTTTTCCTCAAGCTCGTCAAGCATTCTGTGCCACGGCAGGAGCAGGGACGCTCTGTCGCTTATCATGAGGTTATCCGGCGTTATCTCAACGCCCTTGGAGGTGAGGTCGTCTATCTCGCCGCAAAGGTTTTCGCAGTCGAGCGCAACGCCGTTGCCGAGCACATTCATAACGCCCTTGCGGAACACGCCCGACGGCAGCAGATGCAGCGCAAACTTGCCGAACTCGTTTACGACGGTGTGGCCGGCGTTGCCGCCGCCCTGAAATCTCACGACGATATCATAGTTTTCCGTGAGCAGATCGACCATGCGGCCCTTGCCCTCGTCGCCCCAGTTGATGCCTACAATTGCACAGTTTGACATTTTTATACCCTCTTAATTTTTAATCTTCGTATACGGCGATGCCGCTTCTTTTATGCTCGCTTCTTGCGTGGAAGCGCTCGATTACCGCCTTGTCCTCGGCGCTCGCTTCGCCGGTCATAATGAACTTATCCACGGCGGCGTAGGTCACGCCCATCTCGCCCTCGTCGGTCTGACCGTCAAACAGGCCTGCCGACGGCGCTTTGTCGATGATGCACTGCGGCGCATCCAAAAAGCGCAGGAACTCGTAGATCTCCGTCACGGTGAGGTCGGCAATGGGGTTAAAGTCGTGGGCGCCGTCGCCCCACTTCGTAAAGTAGCCCATATACGCCTCGGACTTGTTGCCCGTTCCGGCGACAAGCCTGCCCTCGCTTGCGGCAATGGCATAAAGCGTTGTCATGCGCAGGCGGGGCGCAATATTCGCCAAAGCAGCATCGGTAAGCTTTGCCGCAGCGCCGAGGGACGCAACTTCGGCCTCACGAACCGGCGTGAGGTCAACGGTGCGGGTCTCGATGCCGTAGTGGTCGGCAACGGTCTTGCCGTCTACCGCATCCAGCTCATAATTGCGCTTTGAGCCGCAGGGCATGATGATGCCGACGGTGTTGTAGCAGGCGGTCTTGCACAGGATGCCGACAAGCGCCGAATCCTTGCCGCCGGAGTTGCCGTAGACGATACCGGCAGCGCCGCTTTTCTTCATAAGATCTCTTATAAACTCTACTCTTTTTTCAAGCTCTTTTGCATAGTCTCTCATATTATTACCTACTTTCAAGTGCCGCCTTTACGAAGCCGTAAAACAGCGGCTGGGGCTTGTTCGGTCTGCTCTTGAACTCCGGATGGAACTGAGCGGCGACAAACCAGCGGTTTGCGGGATTTTCCACGACCTCGACAAGTCTGCCGTCCGGCGACAGACCCGCTAGGCGCAGCCCCTTTTCGCAAAGCTCCTCACGGAAATCGTTGTTCAATTCGTATCTGTGGCGGTGGCGCTCGTAAATGGTCTCCTCGCCGTAGAGAGCATAGGCCTTGCTCTCCTTATCGAGGGCGCAGGGGTACTGGCCGAGGCGCATCGTGCCGCCCTTGGCGGTGATGCCCTGCTGCTCGGGCATAAGGTCGATGACGGGGTGCAGCGAGCTGCTCGTAAACTCGGCCGAGTTTGCGTCCGCCCAGCCGACGACATTGCGGGCAAATTCGATGACCGCTATCTGCATACCGAGGCAGATGCCCAGATACGGGATATCCTTTTCCCTTGCGTAGCGGGCGGCAAGTATCATGCCCTCGATGCCCCGGTCGCCGAAACCGCCGGGGACGAGGATGCCGGCGCAGTCGCCCAAAACATCGTTTATATTCTCTGCCGTGAGCTCCTCGGAGTCGACCCACTTAATATCGCACACGGCGTCGTTTGCCGCAGCGGCATGGAACAGCGACTCGGAGACGGACAGATAAGCGTCATGAAGCTGAATGTATTTGCCGACGAGCGCTATGCGGACATGGCGCTTTGCCGCCTTTATGCGGCGCACCATCGCAGTCCACTCGGCAAGATCGGGCTGCACATTGCCGAGACCGAGCTTGCGGCAGACGCAGTCGGCAAGGCCCTCCCGCTCTAAAAGCAGCGGCGCTTCGTACAGCGTCTGCGCCGTGAGGTTCTGAATAACGCAGTCGGGCTCGACATTGCAGAACAGCGCAATTTTATGGCGCACATCCTCGCTTATCTCGGCATCGGTGCGGCAGACCAAAATGTCCGGCTGGATGCCGACGGAAAGAAGCTCCTTGACCGAGTGCTGCGTGGGCTTGCTTTTTAGCTCGCCCGAGCCGGGGATCTGTACGATGAGCGGCACATGGATGTACAGCACATTCTGTCTGCCCTTTTCGACGGCGACCTGACGGATAGCCTCCAGAAACGGCTGGCTTTCGATATCGCCGACCGTGCCGCCGATCTCGCTTATGAGAACATCGACATCGTCGCTTTCCATCTGATAGATGCAGCGCTTTATCTCGTCCGTCACATGCGGGATTATCTGCACCGTGCCGCCGAGGTAAGCGCCTTGCCGCTCACGGTTGAGGACATTCCAATATATCTTGCCTGCCGACACGCTTGACGCTCCGCTCAGGCTTTCGTCAACAAAGCGCTCGTAGTGGCCGAGGTCGAGGTCTGTTTCGGCGCCGTCGTCGGTGACGAACACCTCGCCGTGCTGATACGGGCTCATCGTGCCGGGGTCAACATTGAGATACGGGTCAAACTTCTGATTCTTGACCCGCAGGCCACGCTGCTTTAAAAGCCTGCCGAGACTTGCTGCGCAGATGCCCTTGCCCAGACCCGAGACCACGCCGCCGGTTACAAATACATACTTCATTTAGTTCATTTCTCCTGTCAATTAAGGTTCATTTTCCATCAAAAATCAAACTGAAAACAGCATATCGCAGTAGCTCGGGTACGGCCAGTATTCCGTTGCCGTGAGGGTCTCAAGCTTGTCGATGACCTCTCTTACCTCCTGCATCTTCCTGAACACCTTTTCGTGGTAGTAGGCGATGAGCTTTTCACTGTCGGTGTCCGGCACGGTCTCAAGTGCAGACTTAAGCTCCACGGTCTTGTCAAGCAGGCTCTCGTTGAGGGCGCTCAGCGTTCCGGCGAGCGCACTTTCCAAACGGCAGGGCGCTTCGGGCAGGGTATCCTTCTTGAGCTTGATGGTCTTGCACAGGGCGGCGACATTTTTCGACACGGCGTTCAAAATTCCGTGCTGCACCATGTCAACGAGCGTGGTCGCCTCGATGTTTATGACCTTGCAGTACTGCTCAAGGTGAATTTCGTGTCTGGACGCTATCTCGGCTGCGGTGTAAACGCCGTGCTTTGTGAGCAGCTCGACATTTTTCGGCAGGTTATATGCAAGCAGCGCTTCGGCGGAGCTGACGAGGTTTGCTAAACCTCTCTTTTCCGCTTCCGTGACCCAGCTTGCATCATAGCCGTTGCCGCCGAAGATAATTCTCTTGTGCTCGGTGAAGGTCTTCTTTATAAGCTCGTGCAGGGCTGCGTTGAACTTCTCGGGGTCGTCTATGCCCTCGAGCTCGTCTGCAAACTCGGACAGTGAGTCCGCCATAATGGTGTTGAGGATGGTGGCAGGGCCTGCAATGGACTGGCTTGAGCCGGGCATCCTGAACTCAAACTTGTTGCCGGTGAACGCAACGGGCGAGGTGCGGTTGCGGTCGGTGGTGTCCTGCGGGATAGGCGGCAGAACATCAACGCCGATGCGAAGTGCGCCCTTGCTGCGCTCGGTGTAATCGGTCTCGGAAATGATGGAATCGACGATGGACTCAAGCTCCTGACCGAGGAATATCGAAATAATTGCCGGAGGTGCTTCCTGAGCACCTAAGCGGTGGTCGTTGCCCGCAAAGGCTACGGAGCAGCGCAGCAGCTCCTGATACTTGTCAACGCCCTTGACGAAGGCCGCCAGCAGCAGCAAAAACTGTGCGTTCTGGCTCGGGGTCTTGCCCGGGGACAGCAGGTTCTCGCCCGTGTCCGATGCCAGCGACCAGTTTATGTGCTTGCCCGAGCCGTTCACGCCCGCAAAGGGCTTTTCGTGCAGCAGGCAGACCAGACCGTGGCGGTCTGCGACCTTCTGCATGACCTCCATCTCAAGCTGGTTCTGATCGCTTGCGGTGTTTGCGTCGGTGTAAATGGGTGCAAGCTCATGCTGCGCCGGAGCGACCTCGTTGTGGCGGGTCTTGGACAGCACGCCCAGCTTCCAGAGCTCACTGTCGAGGTCCTTCATGTAAGCCGCAACACGGGGTCTTATCGTGCCGAAGTAGTGATCCTCAAGCTCCTGACCCTTGGGGGGCTTTGCGCCGAAAAGCGTTCTGCCGCAAAGACGCAGATCCTCACGCTCGAGGTAGAGCTTCTTGTCTATAAGGAAATACTCCTGCTCGGGGCCTAACTGCGCCATGACCTTGGTCGACTTCGTGTCGCCGAAAAGTCTCAGCACACGCAGTGCCTCACGGCTGACTGCGTCGCACGAGCGCAGAAGCGGGGTCTTCTTATCAAGCGCATCGCCCGAGTACGAGCAGAACACGGTCGGGATGCACAGAACGCCGTCTTTTATAAACGCAAACGCCGTCGGATCCCATGCGCTGTAGCCTCTTGCCTCAAAGGTCGCTCTCAGGCCGCCGGAGGGGAAGCTCGATGCGTCCGGCTCGCCTCTTACCAGCTCCTTGCCGGAGAACTCCATGCTTATCCTGCCGCCGCCGGTGGGTGAAATGAAGCTGTCGTGCTTCTCGGCGGTTATACCGGTGAGCGGCTGGAACCAGTGGGTAAAATGCGTCGCACCCTTTTCAAGTGCCCACGACTTCATGCCGTCGGCAATGGAATTTGCGACCTCAAGTGAAAGCGGCTGGCCGTTTTTCAGGCATTCTCTCCATGCCTGCAGGGCCGCAGCCGGTACATAGCGTTCCATTGCAGCTTCGTTGAATACCATGCTGCCGAACAGCTCGGGAATGTTGGTTTTTTCGCTCACAGTAATTCCTCCTTTTTCTCTCACACGCCGCTTGCGCCGTAGTTTGACAGCACTCTTGCGGACGGGTCCTTTATATCACTACCAACCCAGTCGGGGTTCGGCATCCAGAAGTCCTTTATCATCCTTGCCTGACCGGGATAGTATTTTTCAAAAATGTCTCTGTAGAGGAGACTTTCCTTGGTAAACGGTGTTGCGTAGTCGTACTTCTTGCAGCCTTCGGCAAACTCCTCGTCGGTGTACACCGTTTCGGCGTACTCCTTGAGATCGTCGACCATCGAGTGACCCACGGCGTCGGAAAACGCCGCCTTCTGCCGCCAGAGTATCTCGTCGGGCAGGATGTGGTCATCGGCAAAGGCACGGCGCAGGAGGTATTTTCCCATGTCGTAGCTGTTTACCTTGAGCTTGGGGTCAACGCTCATGACATAGCGCACAAAGTCGAGGTCGCCGAACGGGACTCTCGCTTCAAGCGAGTTTACGGAAATGCAGCGGTCGGCACGCAGGACATCGTACATGTGAAGCTCGTCGACACGCTTTTTCGCCTCCTGCTGGAACGCCTCGGGCGAGGGGGCAAAGTCGGTGTACTTGTATCCGAACAGCTCGTCGGAAATCTCGCCCGTGAGCAGTACACGCACATCGCTTTGCTCGTGGATGGCCTTGCAGCAAAGGTACATGCCGATGCTTGCACGGATGGTGGTTATATCGTAAGTGCCGAGAAGCTTGATGACATCCTCGAGGGATGCGAGCACCTGCTCTCTCGTCATGCTGACCTCGGTGTGGTCTGCGCCGATAAACTCGGCAGCCTGGCGGGCATACTTAAGATCGATGGGGTCAAGATCCATGCCTATGGCAAAGGTCTTTATCTTTTTGCCCAGAAGCTTTGCGGAAATTGCGCACACGAGGCTGGAGTCAAGTCCGCCGGAGAGCAGAAATCCTACCGGTGCATCGGCGCACAGGCGCTTTGAGACGGCGGCAATGAGCTTTTCACGGATTTTCTTGCACACCGTGTCAAGGTCGTCGCTTGAATACTCGCTCACGGTCGTCAAGTCGCAGTAGCGCACGAACTTGCCGTCCTTGTAATAATGTCCGGGAGGGAACGGCATAATGTCGCCGCACAGGCCGACGAGGTTTTTGGCCTCGGACGCAAACACCGCAGAGCCGTCGGACAGGTGGCCGTAGTAAAGCGGGCGGATGCCGATGGGGTCACGGGCGGCAATGAGCTGCTTGGTCTCGCCATCGTAAATTATCATCGCAAACTCGGCATCGAGCATGGCGAACATGTCCGTTCCGAATTCACGGTACATCGGCAGGATTATCTCGCAGTCGGACTCGCTGTGAAACTCGTACTTGCCCTTGAGCTTATCCCGCATCGCCTTGAAGCCGTAAAGCTCGCCGTTGCACACGACACGGTCGTCGCCTAATGCAAACGGCTGCATACCGCTTTCGTCAAGACCCATTATCGCCAGCCTGTGGAAGCACAGGCACGCACCCGGCACCTCCTCGATGCGGGACATGTCCGGCCCTCTCGAGACCGTTCTGTCGAAAAACTCCTTCGCCTCGGCGGCTGTGAGCACGCCCGTTGTGAAACCCATGATCGAACACATAAAAAATGCACCTCCAGATTTTTTGGCAGCTATCCCTAAAACACTATTTAATTTTAGGACGAATAGCTGCTGATCCGCGGTGCCACCTAGTTTACCGTGTAAAACACGGTCTCTTTTACGAGCTCTGACAAGCTCTCGTGCATTAACGCCGCACTTACGCGTCTAGCTTACTTTGCAGTAATTGCAGTTCGGTTTGCTGCTCGGGAGGGTTATTCGGCTGTGCACTGGTGTCGGGCTTGCACCGTCCCCGACTCGCTGTGACCGAACTCACGGCTTACTTGTCTCCGTCATCGCATTTTTCGGTATGTCATCTTTCTAAAACCCAAAACTGCCGCATACTGCGGCAGTTTCGGGATAGAGAAATGAATTTTTAGGTAGAAAAAATGAACCTTGCTAACAAATTAACCTTTGCTAACGGTGACATGATACCACATCTTTTTTGATAAACAAAATACATATATCATTGCGTTTATCATATCTTTTTGATATAATACCGCCGAGGTGATACTTAATGGAGCTTCGGACACTGAGATACTTCGTCGTCGTGGCGCAGGAACTGAATATTACGAGGGCTGCCGAGCGGCTGAATATGAGCCAGCCGCCGCTGAGCAATCAGATAAAGGCGCTCGAGGAGGAGCTGGGCGCTCAGCTGCTCATTCGGGGCAAGCGCTACCTGCAGCTCACGGAAGCCGGCACGCTTTTATACCGCCGGGCCGTGCAGATGCTCGACATTGCCGAGAAGACCCGGCAGGAGATAAGCGACCTGCAAAGCGAAATGTCGGGGCTTTTGTCCATCGGCTGCGTTGAGGGTCGTGCGCCATTTTACCTGTCTCGCTGGATAGCGGGCTTCAAGGAGGAGTACCCCCGTGTGCAGTACAGCCTGTGGAACGGCAGCAGCGACGATATCCTCGACCGGCTGCGCGAGGGGCTTTTGGATATCGCCGTCATCGCAGCGCCTTATGACAGCGAGCACCTGCACAGCTTCGCCGTCGGGCGTGAGCCGTGGGTTGCGATGTTCTCAAAGGAGCACCCGCTTGCCCGGCTTGAGGGCGACACGCTGCCGCTGAAATATCTCGCCGACGAGCCGCTCATCGTGCCCAGCCGCAAGTCGAGGATAAGCGCAATACGCAGCTGGTTTCGGGAGATAAACGCCGAGCCGAACATCCTGTGCGAGATGTCAAACTACCTCGATGCCGTGGCACTCACCGAGCGCAATGTCGGCATCAGCATCTTCCCGCAGACGACCTACACGCCGAACGACCTGCTTGTCTCGAAGGTCATCACCGGCTCCGCCCGCCAAATAGAGTATTATTTGGTCTGGACAAAGGGCCGCATGCTCTCCGAGATCGCCCACCAGTTCGTCGACTATGTCCACGACACCATCGAGGATGAGCGTATCCACCCCCACAGCTACCCCATCGAGATAAACGAATATATCCCGCCTGAGAATACGAAGTTCCTGTAATGTATCCATATATTAACTTTTCTTTGTGTTGCCGAAAGAAAAGTTGCAAAAGAAACGCAACCAAAGGCGTTTAACCACCCTTTGGAATCCCGGTACGGGGAATCGGTGCAACGGTCGATTCGACTGCGGAGGTTTAATCCTCTGCGAGTTGCTTTTACTACGCCGGTTTAACGGACTTCGTCAGTTAGGAGAGTGCGAAAATATTTGCATTGTACCGAGAGGTTGATGGACAGATTTGATTTAAGTACGCACCCACCGGTCGGGATATCGCAATAACGATTAAATATATCTTCAATGCGTATTGAAAAATAAGCAAAATGCTGTGCATTTTGCTTATTTTTTCTCTTTTACCCACCTTATTATATAATCGGCGAATTTGCGGGTGGCGGGGCTCTGACGGCTGGTTTCGCCGATGGCAAGGCCGATTGTGCGCTTCGACGGCGGGACAAGCTCCTTGACCGCAACATTGTCGTGGCGGCCACGCAGCAAAAGCTCCGGCATTATCGAGATGCCCAGCCCCTGCTCGACCATGGCGATTATCGCATAGTCGTCCTTTGTCGAAAACTTTATATTCGGCTTTATCCCCGCCGCACTCAGCGCCTTATTTGCGTCATGGTTCGAGGTCTCGAGCAGCGTTATGAACGCCTCGGTCTCGCACTCGACGAGCGGAAACTTCGGGTACGACGCAAACTTGTGGTCGGGCGGCAGAATGGCCAGCAGCCTGTCCTCCATGAGCGCTATGCACTCGCAGTTTAGGCTCGTCGGCAGGTTCACGAAGCCGAGGTCAACGCTGCCCTCGGTCAGCCACTTTTCGACATCGTGGTAGTCGCCGTTTAATAGCTTTATATCCACATTTGGATAGTCCTGCTGAAACTCCTTGATGACGCCCGGCAGCCAGTGGACGGCGACGGAGGTGAACGCACCGATGCGCACCGTGCCGAAGTCGAGCCCACGGATGGCGGACACGGTCTGGTTGAGCTGCTCGTAGTAGTTGAGCATGCCACGAACCGACGGCATTATCCGCTGCCCGTCGTCCGTTAATTTCACGCCCGCCCTCGAGCGGGTGAGGATGGCAAAGCCGAACTGCTCCTCGAGCGAATTTATCGTGTGACTGACTGCCGACTGCGTGCAGCCGAGCACTTCCGCCGCCTTTGTGAGGCTGCCTAACTCGCATACCTTGGCCAGCGTTTCGAATTTTGATATGCTCATGGGCGCTCCTTTCTATGATGCATGAATTTTGTTCATGCTTACATGAAAAATATTAAGCACGATAATAATATACCGCAAAAAATCAAAAAATCAAGGAAAAATCGAAAAATTCACTCTTGCAGGGGCAAATTTGCGTCTGTATAATGCAAATATATTTTTCGAGAGAGGTCCACAACATGAACGCAGAAATTATTGTATTCCTCGGATACTTCGTTATCCTGTTTTTCGTCGGTCTGATATTCTTCTTCAACGGCAGCAACAAGAACCAGAGCGACTACTTCCTCGGCGGCCGCTCCATGGGACCGTGGGTCACCGCAATGAGCGCTCAGGCGTCGGATATGTCGGCGTGGCTGCTCATGGGTCTGCCCGGCTCGATCCTCGCTTTCGGCTTCGGCCAGATCTGGATAGGCATCGGCCTTGCACTCGGCACGGCTGCTAACTGGATCTTCTGCGCAAAGAGACTGCGCAAGCTGTCCGTTGCCGCAAACGACGCAATCACCGTTCCCCAGTACCTGACAAACCGCTTTGTCTCGCAGAAAAAGACCCTGCAGGTCATCTGCGCAGTCATATTCCTCATTGCCTTCACCGTGTATGTCGCCTCGGCACTTGTCGCAGGCACCTCCGTGTTCGTGAGCCTGTTCCCCAACATCTCGCAGAGAACCGCAATGCTCATCTACACGCTCATCATCATCGGCTACACCTTCCTCGGCGGCTTCAAGGCCGTCTGCTGGACTGACTTCTTCCAGGGCATTTTGATGCTCATCGCCCTGCTGGCCGTCCCCATCATCGTAAGAGCCACCCAGACGCTCGATGTCAGCGCACTTCAGAACGTTTACCAGTACACCGACGCATCCGGCGCAGTCGTGACCTGCGACTTCGGTGCGGGTCTGTTCTCGGCCTCGTGGAAGGACATCGTCTCCGGCCTCGGCTGGGGTCTCGGCTACTTCGGCATGCCCCACATCATCGTGCGCTTCATGTCCATCGAGAAGCCCTCGATGATAAAGAAAAGCTCCATCGTCGCCATCATTTGGGTCGTGCTGAGCATCGGCGCCGCCTGCCTCATGGCCTACTATGCAAGAATGATCGTCGCAGAAGAGCTGCTGACCGTCGGCGCACAGAAGAATGTGTTCATCGTGCTGGCACGCCGTCTCTTCCCCGCAGGCATCGCAGGTCTGCTGCTTGCCGCCATCATGGCAGCGTCTATCTCCACGGCTGACTCGCAGCTGCTCGTTGCGTCCAGCTCCTTTACCTCCGACCTGTATCAGCCCCTTATCCGCAAGAACGCAAGCGACCGTGAGGTTCTTTGGGTCGGCAGGATCGCCGTCGTTGTAATCTCCGTTGTCGCCTACTTCATTGCCTCCTCCAAGGGTGCAGGCGCACAGGCGCTCATGAACATGGTCGAGAACGCATGGGGCATCTTCGGCTCGGCGTTCGGCCCCGTCATCCTGCTGTCGCTGTTCTGGAGAAGGTTCAACTACACCGGCGCATGTGTCGGCGTTGTCGTCGGCGCAGTGGTCGATATCGTTTGGCTCATGTGCCTGTCTTCGACCGGCATTTATGAGATAGTCCCGGGCTTCATCTGCGGCGGAATCGCAGCCGTCGTTGCAACCCTCGCAACCAAGGCCCCCTCCAAGGAAGTCACCGACATATTTGACATGGCCTCCGCCCCCGACTACGGCGAATAACCTGACGGGCACATTTCCGCCCATACTGCGTTAAAGCCCTAGGAAATACACGCAGGTATTCCCGTCGGCCTTCGCCTTGTCTGGACGAAAATGAGCACCGCCACAATATAAAGCAAAAAGACCGGCTCAACAGCCGGTCTTTTGCAGACTGTCAAAGAACTAGGAAAAATAGGCG
>DQDL01000062.1:0-10631 GCA_003533405.1 Clostridiales bacterium
CGGCGTCATCGTCGAGCAGGGCGAGCCGGAGGAGGTCTTCGGCAATCCCAAGGCCGAGCGCACGAAGCAGTTTTTGCGCAATTATCAGCCGTAATGGAGTATTCTTATTATAAAATCGACCCCACGGGCAACATCACGGCGATTGTCGAAACGCCGACCGAGCGCAGCGAGCAAAGCCGCATAGCGGGGCTTATCATGGCCGCCGACACGACTATCGAGCAGGTCGGATTTTTGGAAAAGCCGCAGAGCACGGCTGCCGTTCGCCTGCAAATGATGGGTGGCGAATTTTGCGGCAATGCAAGTATTTCCGCCGCCGCACTCATGGCGCAGAAAGGCGGCATGGAAAGCGGCGATATCACGCTCGAGGTCTCGGGCGCAGACGAGCCGCTATGCGTCAAGGTGCAAAAGCTTGACGAAGATAAATACCTCGGCACGGTCGCAATGCCGCTGCCTGTCGGCATCGAAACGGCGCACTTCGGCTCGCTCAGTCTGCCGGTCGTGCGCTTTCCCGGCATAAGCCATGTTATCTGCGACAGTTCGCTCAGTGTTTCCGAGGCCGAGGCGAACATCCACTCATGGTGCGAGGAGCTTTCCGCCGATGCGCTGGGGCTCATGTTCCTTGACGGCGACAGGCTCAAGCCCTATGTCTATGTCCGCTCGACGGACACCGCCGTGTGGGAAAGCTCGTGTGCAAGCGGTTCGACTGCCTGTGCTGCCTATCTTGCGGCAAAGGCCGGAGCATCGCAGACCGTGGCGCTTCAAAACCCCTGCGGCGTGCTCAGCCTTAAGGCAGAGCTCAAGGACGGCGCACTCGGCTCGCTGCTTTTGACCGGCAGTGCCGAAATTACGGGAAAACACTTGATTTGTACATAAATTTCTTGTATCATCTAAAGCCTAAGGGGTGTTTTAACGGATGAAAAAAAGAAAAATAAGTCTCCTGCTCGTTGTGTGTATGGTGCTTTGCCTATGCGCATGCGGCGGGGGCGGCAAATATAAAGCGGTCAAGACCGTCCGCAGTCAGGATTACTCCATCGGCTTTCGTAACGGCGACTCGACCTATCACTACATCGACAAGGCGCTGCGTGAGCTTTCCTACAACGGCACGATTGACGACCTTGCAGCAAAGTGGTTCGGCAGCAAAAACGCCGTCGATTTTCCGTCGACAAAGGATGCTTTATCGGAGCTTGGCTACATTGCTCCCCGTGAGTTTATCATCGGCGTTGACCTCGACAGTGCACCCATGGCGTTTACAAGCGGCGACGGCTACGACGGCTTTGACATTGAGCTTGCCAAGGCCGTGTGCGAAAAGCTCGGCTGGTCGCTGAAAATTCAGGCAATACACTCGGAAAATGCCTTCGTTGAGCTAAACTCCGGCAACATCGACTGTGCATGGGGCGGCGTTGTGCTCGACAGAGAGTCGGCAGACTACACCATTCTCGTGACCTACATGTCCGACAAGCTTGTCCTTGCAGCCAAGGGCTCGGGCAGCAGCTCGATAAGAGGCAAGACCCTGTTCATGGGCACCTCACAGTGCTACCTCGACCTCATGGAGGAAAACACAGGCATAAGCGGCAAGCTCGGTCAGATATCCCGCATCCAAGGCGGTGCGCAGGATTACCTTGCCGCACTCGACAGAGGTGAGTGCGACCTCGTGATGATAACCGATTCCGCCGTTGATTATTTTAATTCGCATTAAAAATTGCGTTCAATCAAATGATTGAACGCAATTTTTATTATCCTTATTTTGCCCTTGTGGAAACTTCCTCGCTGAGCTTTTCGACGAAGCTATCGACGCTCATTGCGCCCTCGTCGCCGCCGGAGCGGGTGCGCACGGAGATGGTGCCGTTTTCCGCTTCCTTGTCGCCGACGATGATCATGTAGGGGATCTTCTGGCTCTGCGCCTCACGGATCTTGTAGCCGATCTTCTCGTTGCGAAGATCCGTCTCCACACGGAAGCCGAGCTCATCAAGGCGCTGTGCAATGTGCTTTGCATAGTCATCGACCCTATCGGTGATGGGCATGACCTTGACCTGAACGGGAGCGAGCCAAGTCGGGAACGCACCGGCAAAGTGCTCGGTGATGACGCCGATAAAGCGTTCTATCGAGCCGAACACGACACGGTGGATCATGACGGGACGGTGCTTTTCGCCGTCGGCGCCGACATACTCGAGTTCAAAGCGCTCGGGCAGCTGCATGTCCAGCTGGATGGTGCCGCACTGCCAGGTACGGCCAAGGCAGTCCTCAATGTGGAAGTCCAGCTTCGGCCCATAGAACGCGCCGTCGCCCTCGTTGACAACGAAGTCCTTGCCCATGCCGGTGATGGCCTTCTTCAGGATCTCCTGATTGGCTTCCCACTCCTCCACGGTGCCGATGTGGTCTTCGGGCATGGTGGACAGCTCTACGGTGTATTTCAGGCCAAACACGTTGTACACCTCGTCGAACAGGCGGACAACGTTCTGGATCTCGCTCTCCATCTGTTCCCGGGTCATGAAGATGTGGGCATCGTCCTGCGTAAAGCACCGGACGCGGAACAGTCCGTGGAGCGCGCCGGACAGCTCATGGCGATGCACCAGACCCAGCTCGCCCACCCGCAGGGGCAGATCGCGGTAGGAATGGGGCTCGCTGGCGTAGACCAGCATACCGCCGGGGCAGTTCATGGGCTTGATGGCGTAATCCTCGCCGTCGATCTGCGTGGTGTACATATTCTCTTTGTAATGGAACCAGTGACCGGAGGTCTCCCACAGCTGGCGGTTTAGTATCATCGGGGTCGAGACCTCGACATAGCCGTATCTCTTGTGTACCTCACGCCAGTAGTCTATAAGTGTGTTTTTGAGCACCATGCCCTTTGGCAGGAAGAACGGGAAGCCCGGGCCTTCGTCGGTGAGCATGAACAGGCCGAGTTCCTTACCGAGCTTGCGGTGATCACGCTTTTTGGCCTCTTCAATTCTTGCAAGGTAAGCGTCAAGCTCGTCCTTCTTCATAAAGCAAGTGCCGTAGACACGCTGGAGCATCTTGCGGTTGGAGTCGCCTCTCCAGTATGCGCCGGTGCAGGAGGTAAGCTTTATCGCATTGCCCTTGACACGGCCGGTGGAGTCCAGATGCGGGCCTGCGCAAAGGTCGGTGAAGTCGCCCTGCTTATAGAAGCTGATAACAGCGTCCTCGGGCAGGTCGTTTATAAGCTCGACCTTGTACGGCTCGTCCTTTTCCTCCATGAGCTTCAAGGCCTCCTCACGGGGCAGCTCAAAGCGCTCGAGCTTAATTTTTTCCTTGCAGATCTTGCGCATCTCCGCCTCGATCTTTTCGAGTATCTCGGGAGTGATGGCAAACGGTGCGTCAAAGTCATAGTAAAAGCCGTTTTCGATGGCAGGGCCGATTGCGAGCTTTACCTCGGGGTAAAGGCGCTTGACGGCCTGTGCAAGAATGTGGCTGGTGGTATGACGGTAGGTGTTCTTAAATTCGGGGTTTTCAAAGGTGTACTTATTCTCGTCCATAATGCTCCTCCTATACAAAAACGCCCCTGACGCATTGCGTCAAGGGCGTAAAAATTTACACGGTCCCACCTTGATAGGTACTCATCATGCATTTAACGCATGCGAAACGGAAGCACATTTCCTTGCTTCGGCTCGGGAGCGGTCGCTTTACGGTTTGGGCATAAGAAGCTTGCAGCCAAGGCTTCTCTCTCTGCGATGCTTGCGCCTGCGTTCTCCGTCACAGCTTTATTGTCACACTATATCACTCTTTTTCGCCGCTGTCAATCGCTGAATGAGCTTTACCAGCTCAACTATGGGTATCACGCAGAAGCCGAGACCGATGGCAATGGCATATTCGCCGAGCTCAACGCTCGTGAAGCCGAAGGCCTCGGCCAGAAGCGGCACCTCGCACACGACGGTCGTGAGCAGCAGCGAGCCCACGGCAGCGCCGATGAGCATGATATTGTGGCCGGGCAGCTTAAAGATACTGCCACGCTGCGAGCGCATATTGAACGAGTGGAATATCTCCGCCATGGACATGGTGAGAAACGCCATCGTCATGCCGTCGGGGCTGTCGGCAATTTCCCACACTCCGCTTTCGATGAAGTGCCCGATGAAATACGATGCAAGCGTCAGCGCAGAGACCAAAAGTCCCTGATACGCAATGTCGATACCCATGCCGCCTGCGAATATGCCTGCGCTTGCAGACCTCGGCTTGCGGCGCATGATGTCCGGCTCTGCCTTTTCCATGCCGAGTGCCAATGCTGGGAAGCAGTCGGTAACAAGGTTTATCCACAGCAGATGCACGGGCTTTAGAATCGTGAAGCCGAGCAGGGTGGCCGCAAAAATGCTTATGACCTCGCTCATGTTAGAGCCAAGGAGGAACTGGATAGCCTTGCGGATATTGTCGTAAATGCGTCTGCCCTCTTCGACGGCGCCGACGATGCTCGCAAAGTTGTCATCGGCAAGCACCATGTCGGCGACATTTTTCGTAACATCCGTGCCGGTGATGCCCATGCCCACGCCGATATCGGCGCTTTTGATGCTGGGTGCATCGTTCACGCCGTCGCCGGTCATGGCGGTGACATAGCCTGCGCTGCGCCATGCGTTGACTATCCTCGTCTTGTGCTCGGGCTGAACTCGGGCGTAGACGCTTATGTCCTTAAAGCAGGCCTCAAACTCGGTATCGGACATCTGTGAAAGCTCGCTGCCCGTTATCGCCCTGTCGCCGGGGCGCAAAATGCCGAGTTCCTTTGCGATCGCAACTGCGGTGTCGATATGGTCGCCGGTTATCATGACAGCACGCACACCAGCGCCCACGCACTCGTCGATCGCGGTCTTTACCTCGGGGCGGACGGGGTCGATCATGCCGGTGAGTCCCACAAAGCACAGGTCGTGCTCAAGCTCCTCCGGCTCGAAGCTATCCGGCTCACGCTCCCACACCCGCATTGCGCAGGCGAGAACTCGCAGAGCCTTGTCGGCCATTGCCTTGTTTGCCTCGGCGATAGCTTTCCGGTACTCATCCGTCATCGGCACGGCCTCGCCGTTATTCATGTAATGGGTACACCTGTCGATTATAACATCGGGCGCACCCTTGGTGTACTGCACAACACCGTTATGGGCAAGATGCACTGTGCTCATCATCTTGCGCCCCGAATCAAAGGGTGCTTCGCCGCAGCGTGGGAAGTCCTCCTTGAGAGCAGTTTTGTTATGCCCGAGCTTATTTGCCCAGACAACGAGGGCAGCCTCGGTCGGCTCGCCGGTGACAGCACCGTCGGGGTCGATCTCGGCATCGGAGCACAGCGCCATTGCCTTGGAGATGAGGTCTTTATCCTCGCCGAAGAAGTCGACGACCGTCATTTTGTTCTGCGTCAGCGTGCCGGTCTTATCCGAACAGATTATCTGTGCGCAGCCGAGCGTCTCGACCGCCGTGAGACGGCGGATGATGGCGTTTCGCTTTGACATGTTGGTAACGCCGATGGACAAAACGACCGTCACGACCGCCGCCAAGCCCTCGGGAATTGCGGCAACGGCAAGCGATACGGCTATCATAAAGGAGTTAAGAACAGTCTCAAAGTCAAAGCCGCCCGCACGCAGAAGCTGAACTGCGAACACTGCGGCGCATATACCGAGCACGAGCCATGTCAGCACCTTGGAAAGCTGCGTGAGCTTTATCTGCAAGGGGGTCTGCCCCTCCTGAGCGTTTGCAAGCGCATCGGCTATCTTGCCCATCTCGGTCTGCATGCCGACGGCGGTGACTATCATGGCGCCACGGCCGTAAACAACGGTCGAGCCCATGTACGCCATGTTTTTGCGGTCGCCGAGCGGCACATCGGCGCTGTCGGTGAGATTTATTGTATCTATAAACTTCGACACCGGCACGGACTCGCCCGTGAGGGCTGCCTCCTCAATTTTGAGGCTGGCATTTTCGATTATCCTGCCGTCTGCGGGAACGGCGTCGCCCGCTTCGAGCAGCACCACATCGCCGATGGTGAGCTCCTCGCTGCGCACGGAGACTATCTTGCCGTCACGCAGCACCTTGCTCGTGGCAGCGGACATTTCCTGCAGTGCTTCTATCGCCTTCTCGGCCTTGTTCTCCTGATAAACGCCCAGCACGGCATTCACCACGACGACGGCAAGGATGATGATGACATCGGCAAAGCTCTCGCCCTGCGTTATCGCAAGCACGCCGCTTATCGCAGCGGCGACCAGCAGGATGATTATCATGGGGTCTGCAAGCTGCTTCAAAAGCTGCTTGATTATCGAATCCTTCTTGCCCTCGGCAAGCTTGTTTTTGCCGTGCTCGGCAAGGCGGCGCTCGGCCTCCCCGCTCGTCAAACCGTTTGCATCGGAGGAAAGCTCCGATATAACGGTCTCGGCATTTTCACAGTAAAATTTCATTCAAGCACCTCCCTGAATTTCGTTTCCCTTATTGAATATAAGCCCCTCGGTCTTGAGCTCCATTATGATGAGCAGGCCGATAGGCAGTGCAAACATTCCTATGCCGCCGGCAAGCTTGAGGCCGACCCACAGGCACAAAAGCGTTGCCAGCGGATGCAGTCCCACCTGCTTGCCGACTATCTTCGGCTCAGCATACTGGCGCACGATGATGACTACTGCCCACAGCACCGCAAGCCCGATGCCGACGCCTATCTGTCCCTGCAAAAGCTTTATCGCCGCCCACGGTGCAAGCACAAGTCCCGAGCCGACAATAGGCAGAATATCGAACACTGCGACGAGCAGCGCAATGACGATGGCATTGTCGACGCCGATGATGAGAAGTCCGACGGCTATCTGCGCAAAGGTCATGAGCAGAATGAGCATATACGACTTGAGGTATTTGCCAATGATAACGCCCAGCGCACGCTTTGCCGTGCGCACGATAGTCTGTGCCTTTTCCGGCAGCACGCCGAGTACGGCTTTCGATATTCCGTCATAGTCAAGTGCGAAGAATATCGACGCTATGATGCAGATGACCGTTGCCAAAAAGAAATTTGGCAGCCCTGCGCCGATGGCGGATATCCAACCGAGTACGGTGACGGAAAAGTTCATGACCGCACTGCTGAATGCGGACATGATATCCGGCAGTGCCGCCTCGACACTTGAGCGCAGCTCGGGGTTATAGCGCTCGAGTCTCGTCAGCGCATCGTTCACTACCTCCGTTGCCCACGGCTGAATGGTGTCGGTGAACATTCCCGGCAGCTTCGTCGCCCAGTCGGCGACAAAGGACACAACACCGAACACCGCAAGCACCAATAGCCCCGCTATGAGCACATAGCACAGCACCACCAGCAGCACCGTCAGAAACTTTTTGTTGACCTTCAGCTTCTGTGTTATTTTCCTTGCAAGCGCCTGCATCGGCAGTGCTACCGCAAGCGCAACGAGAAACGGTGTCAGCGGCCCAAGCAGGTACTTTATAAAAAGCGCCGCAATCAAAATTATCGCTGCCCAATAGGCGAATTTCAGAAGAAAACTCTTGTATTTTGCCTGTTCCATTAAATGACCACCTGTAATTATTTTAGACTTTTAAAATAGAAACTATAAAAAGCTGACGAGCGCTTCGAGCGAGATAAAATGTGGTCAGGTCGTCTGAAAGACCACAGGGAATACTTTGTGTATTTCCAAGGTCTTTCAGGCGTCATGGGCGCATTTTGGCCGACCAAAACCGATAGGGGGCTCGGCTCTCGTTAGCGAATAAAAAAAAGACTTTTACGACATATTGTTTGTCGTAAAAGTCTTGCAAATACCAATAAAGTACCCGATGCACCGAGTCAAATGACTGCGATGACGACACACCGGACGCATAAAATGCGCAAGCTACTCCCTTTTAGGTAACTATAGCATATTTTTCCCGCAGCTGTCAATCAAATTTTACGCTCGGCAAATTCCATTTATATGCCGTTGCCAGTACTCTGACGGCAAAGATGAACACCATGCCGATGACGGCGGAAAGAATGTCATTAACGCCCCAGATATGCAGCAGATAGTACAAAATGCCGCCGCTTAAAGATGCCACGGCGTAGACATGCTTTCTGAGCACCTTGGGCATCTTGTTTATCATCATGTCACGCAGCATGCCGCCGCCCACGCCGGTTATAACGCCGAGGGTGAGTATCAAAATGACATTGTCGCTCACGCCCATTGCGGTATTCATGCCGGAAACGGTGAACACTCCGAGGCCGACTGCGTCAAAGATGTTGTTTATCTCGGACAGCTTGTCCTTGTTTGCAAAGTACTTCTCTTTTCTTATATAGGCGTCGAAAAACACTATCAGCGACGCAAGCACCGCCGCAAGCAGGTACCAGTAGCTCACGAACATTCTCGGTGGGAGCTGACCGAGCAGCACATCACGGATAACTCCGCCGCCGAGCGCCGTGATAACGCCCAGAAACAGCACGCCGAAGATATCCGCATGGCGCTTTATCGCCGCCATAGCCCCCGACACGGCAAACGCCGCCGCACCGATGAGCTCAAGCACAAACATCGTATTTTCCATCACACATTAAATCTGAACAGCGTTACATCTCCGTCATGCATGACATAGTCCTTGCCCTCGCTGCGGACTAAGCCCTTTTCCTTTGCAGCCGCCATGCTGCCGCACTCACGCAGATCGTCAAAGGCGACGATCTCGGCACGGATGAAGCCACGCTCAAAGTCAGTATGTATCTTGCCTGCCGCCTGAGGTGCCTTAGTACCCTTCCTTATAGTCCATGCCCTGCACTCGTCCGGTCCGCAGGTGAGGAAGGATATAAGCCCCAGCAGAGCATACGAGCACTTTATCATGCGGTCAAGACCCGACTGCTCCATGCCCATCTCCTCAAGGAACATTTCACGCTCCTCCGGCTCAAGGGCGGCTATCTCCTCTTCGAGCTTTGCGCAGATAGGCAGCACCTGTGCGCCCTCTGCCTCGGCAATGGTGCAAAGCTGCTTGTAGTAGTCGTTGTTCTCGTAATCGGATATGCCGTTTTCGTCCATATTTGCGGCGTAGATGATGGGCTTGATGGTCAGCAGGTCGCTCGTTGCGATAAGCTCCATGTCGTCCGGCTCGCACTCGTAGCTGCGAACGCTCTTGCCCTCGTTAAGGTGCTCCAAAAGGCCCTTGAAAACCTCGGCCTCGTGCAGATACTTCTTGTCGCCCTTGGCGTTTTTGTTTGCCTTTTCGATGCGGCGCTCGACCATCTCCATGTCGGCCATGATAAGCTCAAGGTCAATGATCTCAACATCACGCTTGGGGTCTGTGCCGCCCTCGACATGGATGACATTCTCATCGTCAAAGCAGCGCACGACATGGACGATAGCGTCGGTGTTGCGGATGTTCGACAGGAACTTGTTGCCCAGTCCCTCGCCCTTGGATGCACCCTTTACAAGACCTGCGATGTCGACAAACTCGATGACGGCAGGTGTGTACTTCTTCGGCTCGTAAATTGAGGCGAGAAAATCAAGGCGCTCGTCGGGCACGGTCACCATGCCGACATTGGGCTCTATCGTGCAGAACGGGTAGTTGGCCGACTCCGCTCCTGCGTTGGTGATAGCGTTAAAAAGCGTGGACTTGCCGACATTCGGCAGACCTACGATACCTAATTTCATGTTCTTCTCCTCAAATTTGGGCAGCCGATGGCTGCCCAAATTTTTATATTACTCTTTGTTTTCTTCCTCGGGCTTATCTTCGGGCCGGTCGCTGATGCCTGCGGTGGGGTCGGCTGCGGGCTCGTCGTCAAAGCGGGCGATCTTTCTTGCGGGGCGCTCGATGGTGATGTCATTATGCGCCTTTCTTGCTGCTTTCTCACTTTCGGGCATGAACTCATGATGCTCAAAGTAGTAATTAAACTCATCGGCATCCATAGTCTCGTTAACGAGCAGGTACTCGGCTATCGCACGAAGCTCGTCGGCGTGCTCGGTGAGTATCTTCTCACACAGAGCCGAGGCCTCGTCGAATATGCGCTTGACCTCCTCGTCGATGAGGCCGGCAGTCTCCTCGGAGTAGCTCTTGGTCGTGCCGAAGTCACGGCCGATGAAGATGCTGTGGTCGGAGCTGTCGTACAGGATAGGTCCTAACTTTTCGGACATACCGTAGCGCATGACCATGCTTCTTGCGATGTTGCTGGCCTGCTGGATATCGCCGGAAGCGCCGGTGGAGATATCATCAAGGAACAGCTTTTCGGCGATCCTGCCGCCGAGAGCCATGACGATACTCTCAAACATCTCGCTCTTGGACTTGAAGTTCTCCAGATCCTCCTGCGGGCGGAACAGCGTGAAGCCGCCTGCCATACCGCGGGGGATGATGGTTATATAGTGCACGGGATCGACATTCTTAAGATATCTGCCCGCAACGGCGTGTCCGGACTCATGGTAAGCGGTCAGGCGCTTTGCCTTGTCGCTCATCTTGCGACTCTTTTTCTCGGGGCCCATCTCGACCTTGAGGATAGCCTCCTCGCAGTCTTCCATGGTGATGAAGCGATGCTTGCGGCGAACGGCAAGCAACGCCGCCTCGTTCATGAGGTTTTCAAGGTCAGCACCCGAGAAGCCGGGAGTGCCCTTTGCGATGCTGTTGAGGTCGACATCCTCGGCGAGCACCTTGCCTCTTGCATGTATCTTGAGTATCGCCTCACGACCCTTGATATCGGGAAGACCCACATAGACCTGACGGTCGAAGCGGCCGGG
>DQDL01000062.1:10898-23386 GCA_003533405.1 Clostridiales bacterium
CGCTCATCGTGACCGCCGCCGAGACCCGAGCCTCTCTGGCGGCCGACAGCGTCGATCTCATCGATGAATATAATTGCCGGAGCGACCTTCTTTGCCTGGTCGAACAGGTCACGCACACGGCTTGCGCCGACGCCGACATACAGCTCGACGAAGTCAGAGCCCGATATCGACAAAAACTGCACGCCCGCCTCACCGGCGACCGCCTTTGCAAGCAGGGTCTTACCTGTTCCCGGAGGGCCTACGAGCAGCACGCCCTTGGGGATGCGTGCACCCATATCGGTAAACGAGCGGGGATTTTTAAGAAATTCCACCAGCTCCTGAAGCTCTTCCTTTTCCTCGTCGGCACCTGCGACATCGGCAAAGGTCTTTTGATTTTTCTCCTCGCTGCCGAGGCGGGTCCTCGCCTTGCCGAACTTGTTGATGCCGCCGCCGACACCGCCGCCGCCGTTGGCCTTTGTCATCATGACGACCCAGAACACCATAAGTCCGACCAACAGTATATAGGGGATAAGCTGTATCCACCAAGACGAGCGGATAGGCTCGATCTGGTATTCCTTTATAATGCCGTCCTTGTATTGCTGCTCGATGGTATCGCCGAGATCCTCGTAAAACAGCGAGAAGCTGTACATGCTGTACTTGACCTCTTTCGTGCCGTCCTTTGCGCTTGCATCTCTGACCTTCATGGTCAGCTCATTGCTCGTACCGTCATAGACAAACGACTGCACCTTTTCATTGGTAAACAGATCCTTGACCTCGGAATAGGTCATCTTGTCCGTATCCTTGGATGTTGTGAGCATGTAAACGGTGCATGCTATCAGCACGAATATAAGAACATAAAAGCCTATATCTCTTGTTCGATTTCGTTTGGGATTCAATTGATCACATCCTCTTAGTCTGAGTAAATTTCGGGTTTGAGAACGCCGATATAGGGGAGATTGCGGTAAAGCTCGTTATAATCAAGTCCGTATCCGACGACGAAGGCATCGGGGACTTCGAAGCAGGAATACTTTGCGTACACGGGCGCTTTTCTGCGTGAAGGCTTATCCATCAGCGTTGCGATGGTGATAGACGCAGGCTTGCGTGCGGAAAGATAATTTTGCAGATAGCTGAGCGTCACGCCGGAATCGAGGATATCCTCAACCATGACGACATGTCTGCCCTCGATATTCTGGCTCAGATCCTTCTGAATGGAAACGGCTCCTGTCGAAGTCGTACCCTTATACGAGGACACGGCCATGAAATCCACGGAGCACGGTATCGTCACATGACGCATAAGATCGGACATGAACACGAAGCAGCCCTTCAAAACGCCGACAAAAAGAGGGTCCTTGCCCTCGAAATCCTTTGAGATCTGCTCGCCGAGCTCCTTGACCTTGGCTTCGATCTCCTCCTCGGTGAAAAACACTCTTTCTATGTCGTTTTTCATATCTTTACTCATTTTATAAATTGTCCCCCGTACGGTCAGTTTTATTTATCGTAACACGCAGCACGGCGTCGCCCGTTTTTGCCGAGCAGCGCTCGCAGGCGCCGAAGCCGTAAACTGCGATAATTCCCTTTTCGTCACGCAGCACCGGAGTTTCGCTCCGCTGAAGCTGCGTCATTTTCGCCTCCGAGAAAAGATCCTTGAGGCTTTTTGTGCATTTTCTGCCGTTTAAGCGTATTTTGTCCCCGTCTTTGCGGGAAGTAAAGAATATCGTACCACAAACGGCGTCAAAATTAAAGAAAAAAGTATTTAATGAATTGAAAACTTTGCTGTTTTTGGGCATAAGCTTGCATTCAACGGTAAAGCTGCCGTCCCCGATGACCGTTTTTTCGCCGATGTGCAGCGGCGTGTCCGGCAAAACGGCGGGCTTTTGCCCGAAATACAGTCTGCCGTGGTCTGCGGTGACACGCATGCCGTGGATATCGGCGTGGGCAAGGCTCTCGGACTGCATAATGTCAAACAGTGCCTTGATGTGCCCTGCCGTGAGACTGCGTCCGCAAATTTTACGCAGTGCCCGTGCCGCCACGGGCTTGGGAAGTGCCGTGAGCTCCGCTATGGGCAGCGAGCCGTTTTCAAAATGTTCTCTTAAAAAATCTGCCGCCAGCTTATCTAAAAACTCCTCGTCCTCACGCAACAGCTCCGCAGTGCGCATAGCCGAGGCGGAAAACGCCGGATTTATGCCGCACAAAACGGGCATGACCCGATGGCGGATGACATTTCTCGTGTAGTCGTCGGTGTCGTTCGTGCTGTCGGTGATGTGAGGAACACCGTTTTCGGCAAGATAGGCTTCTATCTGCGCACGGCTCGTTGCCAAAAGCGGACGAATAAGCCTGCCACGCACCGGTGGGATGCCGCACAGCCCCTTTGCGCCTGCACCTCGGGTGAGGTTTAAAAGCACGGTCTCGGCATTATCGTCGCTGTTGTGCGCCGTGGCAATCGCCGTGCAGCCGAGCTTATCGGCGCAGTTTTCCAAAAACTCATAGCGCAAATTCCGTGCCGCTTCCTCGGTGGACATGCCGCTTTGCCCGGCATATGCGACAACATCGGCGCTGCCTGTTTCGCACAAGATGCCATGCTCTTTGCACCATGCTTCGACAAAGGCTTGGTCACGGTCGGCCTCCGCCCCACGCAGGCGGTGGTTAAAATGCGCCGCCGCAACGGTTATGCCAAGGCTTTCTGCATTGCTGCTCAAAAAATGCAGCAGGCACATGGAGTCGGCTCCGCCGGACACGGCGCACAGCACATGCGTCCCCCTCGGGAGCATAGCGTGCTTATTTATGAAATCAGTAATCGTCTTCATTGAGGTTTCCTTCGTATGCTGCGAAGGTGGTGTACTCGGCAAGCCATGCAAGCTTCACCGTGCCGGTCTGACCCTTTCTGTTTTTGAGGACTATCGCCTCGGAGACATTCGGCTCCTCGCACTCGGCGTTGTAGTAGCCCTCACGGTACAGACCGATGACGACATCGGCGTCCTGCTCGATAGCGCCGGATTCACGCAGGTCGGACAGCATCGGGCGCTTGTTCGGGCGACCCTCGCTGGCTCGGCTCAGCTGCGACAGGCAGATGACCGGAACATTCAGCTCCTTGGCCATTATCTTGAGCATACGGCTCATGTCGCTGACGACCTGCTGGCGGTTCTCGCCTGCGTACTTGCGGCTGTCGCCTCCTGCCGACTGCATGAGCTGGAGGTAGTCGATGACCACAAGGCCGAGATTCGATATCCTGCGGCACTGTGCGTTCATGTCGGACACCGACAGCATGGGGTTATCGTCGATGCGCATATCGGTCGCGCTCAGGACCTGCGCCGCCGCCGCAATGCGCTTCCACTCGTCGGAGTTCAGCTGACCTGTGAGCAAATTCTGCGACGGGACAAGTCCCTCGCCGGCAAGCAGCCTGCTTACGAGCTGCTCACGGCTCATTTCAAGCGAGAACACCGCAACGGTCTTGCCGCTTTTCTTTGCGACATTCATTGCGATATTCAGCGCAATACTCGTTTTGCCCATGCCGGGTCGTGCGGCGATGAGTATAAGCTCGCCCTTGTTAAGGCCGAGGATGAATCGGTCAAGGTCGTTAAGCCCCGTTGACAGGCCGGGTATCTTCTGTCCGCTTGATGCAGCCTCGGACAAATTCGAATAAACCGTCTGCACAACGGTGGATATCGGCACAAGTCCGCCGACCACCCTGCCCTGCCGCAAAGCGTATATCTTGCGCTCGGCAGCCTCTAACATATTCTCGGCCTCGCCCGTGCCCTCGTAAACAAGGGTGTTGATCTCATCGGCCGCCGTTGCGAGATTGCGCAAAAGCGCCCTGTCGCTGACGATGGCAGCGTACTCCAGCACATTTGCCGCCGTGGGCGTTATGCGCATGAGCTCGGCAATATACGCCGTGCTCGTTTCACGGAACACTCCCCTCGTCTTCATCTGGTCGAGCACGGTGATGGGGTCTATCGTCTGACCGTAGGAGAACATGGCATATATCGTCTCGAATATATCCCTGTTTTGCTGAATATAAAATTCTGCGCCTTTAAGGCGTTCGATGACATCGGGTATGCACCTTGTGTCGATAAGCATAGAGCCGATGACGGCCTGCTCTGCGCTTGCCGAGTGGGGCGCCTGTCTGCCCAACAGTTCTTCCATGTTCCCGCTCCTTAGTTTGAGTTAGTTATGTCTCTATAACGAGCACATTGATAGTGCCGCTGACCTCGTAGCCGAGCTTTGCCTTGATCTGATATGCGCCGAAGGTCTTGATAGGCTCGGCCTGCACGATCTTGTTCTTCTCGATCTCGATGCCGTGCTGCTCCTTGAGTGCGGCGCTTATCTCCTGCGAGGTGACGGCCCCGAACAGCTTGCCCGCTCCGCCGGCCTTTGCACGGATGGTAACGGTGATCTCGCCAAGCTTAGCCGCATTTGCCTCGGCCTCGGCCTTTTCCCTTGCCATCTGAGCGGCCTTGGCCTTTTCCTTGAGCTTGAGTGCATTTATATTGTCCGCCGTTGCCTCGCTGGCAAGCTTTCTCGGCAGCAGGTAATTGCGAGCGTAGCCGTCGGAGACCTCCTTGAGCTCACCCTTCTTGGCCTTGCCCTTGACATCAACATTGAAAATGACCTTCATAATTTTATCCTTTCCCGTGATTTATCACGAATCCATATATTCATCTATCGCCGCAAAGAGCTTCTTTGCAGCGTCCTGTAAGCTTATATTGCTAAGCTGCGCCGCAGCTGCCGCTCTGTTGCCGCCGCCGCCGAGCCGTTCCATGATAAGCTGCACATTCACATCGCCAATTGACCTTGCCGAGACGAACACGCCGCCGTCGTCGGTCGGGTACATGACCATCGAGGCCTCGACACCTGCGACATTCAAAAGCTCATCGGCAGCCTGCGCTGCGACAACTCTGTTATGCGGCTTGTCCGGTATCGCCACCGCCATGGAGCGGTAAAGCCGTGCGCCCTGGAGTATCTTATACTTTTCGACCGTCTGCTCAAGGCCGCTCTGCATGAGCTTCTTGACATCGACGGTGTCCGCTCCCGCTCTGCGCAGGAACGCCGCAGCGTCAAAGGTGCGATAATTTGTACGCAGGGTAAAGCTCTTGGTGTCTAAAACGATGCCGGACAGCAGCGCTTCCGACTCGCACGGCAGAAGCTTCGGCTCATCGAGGGCTACCTCAAGCATCTCCGCCATGAGCTCGCAGGTCGACGACGATGCAGGCTCAATGTAGCTGAGGTCGGCGTTATCGATATAAGTTGCCGCTCTGCGGTGATGGTCGATGACCGCCACCTTGTTGCACGACTGCAGCAGGCGCAGATCCTCGACCTGCTCGGGACGGTTTGTGTCCACAACAACGAGGAGGGTCTTGCTGTCGGCAGTGAGCATCGCCTCCTGAGCGTTTATGAACACATCCTTATACTCGGGCGTTTTCACAAGCATCTCAACAAGCGACTTTGCCATGGTCTTTTCCGTGTCGGCAACAATGTTTGCCTTTATGCCGTTTTTGCGGGCGATTATGCACACGGCAACGGCGGCGCCGATGCTGTCCATATCGCTGAAGCGGTGACCCATGACGAGCACCTGAGATGCGTCTTGGACAAGCGAATCGAGCGCATTTGCCATCACTCGGGACTTGACCTTCGTTCTCGTGTCGCTCTCGCTGACCTTACCGCCGAAGAAATCAAAATTGAAGCGGTTTTTGATGACCGCCTGGTCGCCGCCTCGGCTGAGTGCCATGTCGCTTGCGAGCATCGCAAACTGGAGCGCCTCGCTGAGGTTAGCCGCATCACGGCCTATGCCGATGCTCAGGGTCGCATGGATGCCGACGGAGTTTGCTATCTGATGCACATCGTTTAAGAGCCTGAACTTTTCGTCTATCACGCCCTGCATGTAGCGCTCCTCAAACACCATGAGGTAACGGTCACGGTCAAAACGGATGAGAATGCCGTCCTTATCCTCGCCCCACTGGGCAAGCTTGTCTCCTATCGCATCACGCAGGTCGTTTCTGGCACGCTCGGGCTGATTTTTCATCAGCTCGTCATAGTTGTCTATCGTCACGACCGCCGCAATGGGACGGGATATCTCATACTCGTGGCGGATATCGTCGTAATCGGTGACATCTATCCAATAGGCGATGCCCATAAAGTTCTGGTCGCCGTCATCCTTTGCCGAGCGCACGATGTTGCCGCATATCTGATATTTTCTGCCGCCGACAGACAGCAGGTTCGGGCACTGGCTTTTGCCCTCCATGAGCCACTTGCCGGAAAACTCGGGCACGAGCTCGGCAACGCTGCGGTCGGTTCGCACGCCGTTAAGGCCGCATATCGAGAAAAACTTCTCGTTGCCCCACACGATGCGTGAGTCGTTTAATCTAAAAACGACGATGGGCAGCGGAAAATTCATGAGCGTATTGTTCTTTGCCGTCTCCGTGTCGTAGGTCACCGACTCTATATACGCCTTGAGCGCCTTACGCTTGCGGCTGCGGTTTATAAACGAATAGATTATAAGCGCAAGGATCGCAACGCCCTCGGCTGCGGCAAGGTAGTAATATTTAAGTATCAGCGTCGCAACGGCGAACACGATGAGAAAAAACAGGAACGGCATCGTATTCGGTTCAAACACGCTTTGTGAGTTGTTCTTTTTCATTTTTGTCTCCGCAAGTACAAATTGATATTAAATTATATCAAAGTATTGCCATGATTACAACAGCAAAAGAATAATAAATTTTGCTTCCGTGCGCAAAATAGCATCGGGAGCGTGATGCATTTGAAAGCGATAATTATGGCAGGCGGTGAGGGAAAGCGCCTAAAGCCCGTGAGCGGCGACACGCCGAAGCCCTTAGTCCCGCTGTGCGGCAGGCCGGTCATGGAGCATATCGTGCTGCTTTTAAAAAAGCACGGCATTACCGATATCTGCGCAAGCTTAAAATACAGACCCGAGGATATAAAAAGCTGCTTCGGCAGCGGCGAAAGGCTGGGCGTTAACATGCAGTACAGGACGGAGGATGAGGCTCTCGGCACGGCAGGCGGCGTAAAAAACTGCGCCGATTTCTACGGAAACGATGATTTTCTCGTCATAAGCGGCGACGCAGCCTGCGATTTTGACCTGACGCAGCTCATGAAAGCTCACGCCGAGCACCGCCCCGCAGTGACCATTGCGCTGTACCCGCACTCGGAGCCTTTGCGCTACGGGCTTGCGCTGTGCGGCAGGGATCACTGCGTGCACTCGTTTATCGAAAAGCCCGACTGGGAGCATGTGGTTACAAACCTCGTGAACACCGGTGTCTACATCGTGTCGCCCAAAGCGATGGAGCTCGTGCCGGAGAACACGGTCTTTGACTTTGCAAAGGATCTTTTCCCCGCACTTTTAGACCGTGAGGAAAAGCTTCTCGGCTGCCCGCTCGATGGCTACTGGTGCGATATCGGAACGCCGAAAAGCTACTATCAGTGCTGCGTCGATGCGCTCGACGGCAAGCTGAATGTCGAGCTTGCAGGCGGCTTTGAAAAGTCGCCGACCGAGGAGAAAAAGCCCGACGAGGAGAGAAAGTTCATGCACCGTGAGCAGGTCGCCTGCGCAGACCGGGCTCGGCTCATGGACCGCATCTGCGCTGCATTCATGGATATGGGCGCAGAGTTTGACGACGGCTTCTGCTTTCGAGGAAGCGACTACGAGCTTTGCATAAGCGCCGTGCCGGACGCTGCCGCCGTGCGCATTTTTGCAAACGCCGCCGACACCGAGCTTGCCCGGGAGCTTGCCGTTTCGGCATCCGAGCTTGTGCGTGAGATGGAAAAGCGTCTTGATAAATAAGCCGTTTGGCTATATAATTAGTCAAACCTGTTTTGTGTTTGGAGGTATACATATGGATATTGAACTGACAGTAAAGAATTTAAAGAGCCGTGGCTTTGAGGTCAGCCGCTTTGAGACCAAGGAAGAAGCCGCCGAATATCTCACGGGCAAGATCCATGACACCACCGTCGGAATCGGCGGCTGCAAGACTGCTCAGCAGATGGGGCTCTATGAAAAGCTCGTTGACTGCGGAAACGAGGTCTACTGGCACTGGGTCGAGCCCGGCGACGAGACCTTAAAGCACGAGCTTGACGCCAAGGTGTTTATCTCAAGCGCAAACGCTATCGCCGAGACGGGTGAGATCGTAAACATCGACGGCAAGGGCAACCGCCTTGCGGCACTTGCCTTCGGCAGGAAGCGTGTGTTCATCGTAGCCGGTGTGAACAAGCTCTGCGATGATTTTGACTCTGCCGTGTACCGTGCCCGCAATGTCGCCGCAACGCAGAATGCGACCCGCTTTGATGTCAAAACGCCGTGCAAGATCGACGGCAAGTGCCACGACTGCCGCTCGCCCGAGCGCATCTGCCGTGCCATGCTGGTCATGTGGGGGCCGATGATGGAGATGGAGAGCGTCGAGGTCGTGCTCATAAACGAAGAACTGGGGATGTAAAACATGTATCTTGACTGGACATATATCGTTCTTGTCATGCCTGCCGTGCTGTTTGCCATGTGGGCAAGCGCCAAGGTCAACAGGACATTTGAAAAGTACAAAAACAGCTATAATTCTCGGCAGATAACCGGTGCGCAGGCAGCTCGCTGGGTGCTCGACCGCAACGGGCTTACCAATGTCCGCATCGAGCACATCTCCGGCTCTCTCACCGATCACTACGATCCGAGCACGAATGTCGTGCGCCTGTCGGACGATGTGTACGGCAGCACCTCTACCGTTGCCGTCGGCGTTGCCTGCCACGAGGTGGGACACGCTATTCAGCACGCAACGAACTATGCGCCCGTGAAGATCCGCACCGCCATCGTTCCGATAACGAACATCGGCGCAAAAATTTCCGTGCCGCTTATCATTATCGGTCTGCTGCTTGCATCGTTCGGCGATATCTTCATCATTCTTGCCTATGTCGGTGTTGCCTGCTTCGGTCTGAGCACCGTTTTTCAGCTGGTGACGCTGCCGACGGAGTTTGACGCAAGCCGCAGGGCATTAAACACCATCGAGGAGACTAATCTTTTGACCGGCGAGGAGTTCAAGCAGGCAAAGCAGGTGCTCACGGCAGCTGCCATGACCTATGTTGCGGCGCTTGCCGTCTCGCTAATGCAGCTACTCAGATTTCTTATCATTGTCGGCGGAAACCGCCGTGACTAAGGAGGTAAAGTTATGATAACCAGAAAAGGCGAGCATAAGATCGATAACGCAAACAGCGTTTTTGGCGGCAGCGGAAATGTGCAGTTTTTCCGCCTCATCGAAAAGCCCGAGGAGCTTTATAACAAGGGTCGTGTGTTTTCGATAACCACTCTGCCCAAGGGCAGCGAGATAGGCTGGCATTTACATACCGGTGACGGCGAGTTTTACCACATGCTCTCCGGCGTTGCCGAGTACAGCGACAACGGTAAAGTTGTCACCCTCAGTGCAGGTGACACCGCCTTCTGCCCCGACGGCGAGGGTCACTCGATAAAAAACAACAACGACGAACCCGTCGTGTTCCTCGCACTCGTTATTTATAACTGAATTTGACGCAAAAAGTCCCGAGCTGCATGCAGTTCGGGACTTTTTTGTTATTCGGAATAATTATGTGCGTTCTCCAAGACCATTTCCTTGACCTTGAGAAGCCTTACCTTTGTGGAGTTTTCGTTCTCCTCAAGCTTCATGGTGATGTACCGGATATTCTCCTCAAGCTCGGGGATCATGACATACTCAAGGGCGTTTACCCTGCGGCGTGTCTTTTCTATCTCCTCGGCTAAAAGCTGCATGGTCTTTTCGACCTGTGCAAGCTCAAGCATATCCTCAAACACCTTTGCCATTTGCTCGAGCGCATCGTCAAGCTCGCCCGAGGTCTGCGCAAAGCCGTATGGGTATATCTCCGACGGGTCGTTGTTCTTCGTGTGGAACGAATACTCCGGCACATTGACGCTCATGATGTTTTTGAAAGTAACGCCAAGCTCGACGCTCTGGCGGGGGTACAACAGTGCCTGCTCTAAAACCTCCGGCGACATGATGGCGCTTGCGACCTGCAATGACGCAAACGATGCCGTAAGGCCCGACTCGACACGCTCACGCAGCTGCTTGTTCAGCCGCACAATGTCCATAAACCTGCGCATAAGCTCATCACGCTTATCCTTCATCAGCTTATGGCCACGGCGGGCGGTCTTGAGTCTGCCCTTGAGCTGCTTGAGCATCATTCTTGTGGGGGTTATCGTGGTGCCTGCCATTAAAGCCGCCCCCTCACTTCATGTATTTCTCGATAAACTCGGGCTTGATGCGCTTGAGCTCTGCTCTGGGCAGGATGCTCAGCAGCTTCCAGCCGAGGTCGAGAGTTTCTTCGATGCTTCGGTTAGTGGTGTTGCCCTGATTGACATACTCCTTCTCAAACTCCTCGGCAAACTTTGCAAACAGTTTGTCGTCGTCGGAGAGGGCGGCCTCGCCGAGTATGGTCATGAGCTCCTTTGCCTCTTTGCCTCGTGAGTAGGCGGCAAACAGCTGGTTCATCGTGCCTGCATGGTCCTCACGGGTCTTGCCGACGCCGATGCCCTTGTCCTTCAGTCGGCTCAGCGACGGGAGAACATCGATGGGCGGGACAATACCCTTACGGTGGAGGTCACGGGAGAGGATTATCTGACCCTCGGTGATGTAGCCGGTAAGGTCGGGAATGGGGTGGGTTTTGTCGTCCTCGGGCATGGTCAGGATGGGGATCATGGTGATGGAGCCCTTATGACCGATGCGGCGGCCTGCACGCTCGTACATGGTGGCAAGGTCGGTGTACAGGTAGCCGGGGTAACCACGGCGGCCGGGGACCTCCTTCTTTGCTGCGGAGACCTCACGCAGAGCCTCGGCGTAGTTTGTGATATCGGTGATAATGACAAGCACCTGCATATCCTTCTCAAACGCCAGATACTCGGCAGCGGTCAGCGCCATACGGGGCGTTGCGATACGCTCGACGGCGGGGTCGTTTGCGAGGTTCGAGAAAATGACGGTACGGTCGATAGCGCCGGTGCGTCTGAAGTCGTTGATAAAGTACTCGGACTCCTCAAAGGTGATACCGACGGCGGCAAACACGACAGCGAAGTTTTCGCCGTCGCCGAGAACCTTTGCCTGACGGGCGATCTGAGCCGCAAGAGCCGCATGGGGAAGGCCGGATGCGGAGAAAATGGGCAGCTTCTGACCTCTTACGAGGGTGTTAAGGCCGTCAATTGCGGAAACGCCGGTCTGAATGAACTCAGCAGGATATGCACGGGCAGCCGGGTTCATCGGCAGGCCGTTAATGTCACGGTAAGCGTCGGCGATGATATCCGGGCCGCCGTCGATGGGTCTGCCCATGCCGTTAAATACACGGCCGAGCATATCCTCGGAAACGGCAAGCTCCAGCGGGTGGCCGAGAAAGCGTACCTTGGTCTGGGCAAGGTTGATGCCCTGCGCCGATTCAAACAGCTGTACGACGGCACGGTCGCCGTCTACCTCGAGCACCTTGCAGCGGCGAACCTCGCCGTTAGGAAGCTCTATCTCCGCCAGCTCGTCATATGTGACACCCTCGACACGGTCGACGACCATAAGGGGGCTGGCGATCTCTCTAATGGTTTTGTACTCTTTTATCATGCGTCTTCACCTCCGGCAATGACCTCGTCGATCTCGGCTCGCATCTGGTCGAGTATTGCCTCGTACTCCTGCTCGTACTTGTCGGGAGCGACCATCTTGGCACGGCCGATCTTCTCTCTTGCGGATATGGCAAACAGCTTCTTCATGGGTGCGCCCTTGGAAAGCGCCTCTCGGCCGAGCCTGTCAAAGCTCAGAATGAGGTTCATGAGCTCAAACTGCTTGCCGTAGGAGGAATATGCGTCCTCATCGACGAATGCATTCTGCTGCAGGAAGTCCTCACGCAGCATCTTGGCAGTCTCCATGGTCAGGCGGTCGGCGGGGCTGAGTGCGTCCTGTCCGACAAGACGGACGATCTCCTGAAGCTCGCTTTCCTCCTGGAGAATGTGCATGGCCTTGTCTCTGTTTGCCATGTACTCCTCGCCGAACTCGTTCTTGTACCAAGGTGCAAGGGTGTCTACATACAGCGAGTATGAGGTCAGCCAGTTGATAGCCGGGAAGTGGCGGGCGTAGGCCAGCGACGAGTCGAGCGCCCAGAAGACCTTGACTATACGCATGGTCGCCTGCGAAACAGGCTCGGAAATGTCGCCGCCCGGGGGCGAGACAGCGCCTATTGCGGTGACGGAGCCGTGACGCTCGCCGGCGCCGAGACACTCCACGCAGCCTGCTCTTTCGTAAAACTGTGCGATACGGGATGCGAGGTATGCGGGGTAGCCTTCTTCGCCGGGCATCTCCTCGAGACGGCCGGACATCTCACGCAGAGCCTCGGCCCAGCGGGAGGTGGAGTCGGCCAGAACCGCAACATCGTAGCCCATATCACGGAAGTATTCTGCGATGGTGATGCCGGTGTAGATGGATGCCTCACGCGCGGCAACAGGCATGTTGGACGTGTTCGCAATCAGGACGGTACGGTCCATCAGG
>DQDL01000062.1:23581-31168 GCA_003533405.1 Clostridiales bacterium
GCGCTCGCCGCAGCCGATGTAAACGACGATATCGACATCCGACCACTTTGCAAGCTGGTGCTGGACAACGGTCTTGCCCGAGCCGAAGGGGCCGGGGACTGCCGCCGTGCCGCCCTTTGCGATGGGGAAGAGCGTATCGATGATACGCTGGCCGGAGTTCATGGGTCTTGATGGCATGAACTTCTTTGCATACGGGCGGTTTATACGAACCGGCCACTTCTGCATCATGCTAAGCTCATGGCGCACCTTGTTGCCGTCCTCGATAACGGCGACGGTCTCGGTAACGGTAAAGGTACCGGACTGGATGGATACAACAGTGCCGCTCATGGTGGGAGGCACCATTATTTTGTGAAGTATTGCGCTGGTCTCCTGCACTGTGCCTATGACATCGCCGCCGGAAAGCTTGTCGCCGACCTTTGCAACGGGAGTAAACTCCCATTTCTTTTCACGGTTAAGTGCCGGAACATCAACGCCTCTGCTGATGGTGGAGCCGACACGCTCTCTGATCTCGGGCAGGGGCCTCTGGATGCCGTCATAGATGTTCTCCAGCATACCCGGTCCGAGCTCCACGGACATGGGCATGCCCGTGCTTTCGACGACTGCGCCCGGTCCGATGCCGGAGGTCTCCTCGTAAACCTGGATGGAGGCCTTGTCGCCGGTCATATTCAGTATCTCTCCGATAAGTCTCTGGGAGCCGACACGGACGACATCGGATACATTGGCGTCAGCCAGACCCTCTGCGACCACAAGCGGGCCGGAAACTTTAGTTATAGTTCCGCTCATTATTTTCTCTCCTTAATTATTTTCAAGGATATTCGTGCCTATCGCACGCTCGACCGCAGCATTAAGAGCCGACAGACCCAAGCCGAGGCTGCCCTCTCTGCCCGGGATAAGGATTATCGCAGGCATGGGGCTGTCCTTATATTTGTCTATCTCCGAGCCGAGCTCGGCGGCGAGGTTTTCCTCGATGTAGATTATCGCAACATCTTCCCTCTCACGGGCCAGACTGCGCAGCACGCTCTTTGCCTCGGCGGCATCCGCAACGGGATATGCCTCAAGGCCGAGCGCCGTAAAGCCCATGACGGTCTCACGACCGCCGATGACCGCAATTTTAAGCATATAGATCACGCAGCCTTTCCTGTATAGTCTCGGGCGCAATGCCTGCAAGGCGGCCGGTGAGTATCATCCTGACGGCGGTGATCTCGGTCTCCTGCGCAGCGATGAAGGCTGCCACGGCCTCCTCGCCGAAGGCGACGAGCTTCGCCTTTTTAAGATACTCGGTCACGGCATTGTCGCAGGTCTTCTCGAAATCGGTCATCCTGCCGCCGGAGCACGCCTGTGCGCCGCACACGGCTGCCTTTTCGAGTATCGAATTTGCGTACAGCGCCGAGAGCGCTTCCTCGGAGGTGCTTGCGGCGCAAACACGGTCTATATCGACATTGCCGCCCGGGATGAGCGCTGCGAACAGGAAGTCTGCGTCCTTGCGCATCCTCACGGTGCGCACTGCGCTGCGCAGATTGATGCTGTCGATGACAAGCTTCACATAGCCGACTAAAAATCTGCTGCCGGTCTCGTTCGCCATGTCGAGCATTTCCTTATAGCAGGCTCTGTCGAGCTCAAAGTCGGCAAGCTGGGGATTCGCCGTTCTGGCGAGGATGCTCTTTGCCGATGCGGCGGCTTTCGCAAGCTCCTTGGGCAGTGCCGAAAAGCTGTCGGTAGATATGCACTCGACCACGGTCTGCGGCTTAACTCTGCCGCAGGGGCTTAATAGATCCGTCCTCGTGTCGCCGGTTTTTATGACGGTCTTTGCGTTGTGGTAGTCATACGCCACACGGAACACATCGACGACCGTCTTGTCGGGTGCGAGCCGTCCGAGCTCCTCGAACATCTCCGCCTGACGGCGGGAAAGCGCCTGCTCTATCTGCTTTGCACTCATTGCGGACATGTCCTCATATCCGCAGTCGCACAGAAGCTTTGCCGCTTCCTCGAAGCTTTGAGCCGAGAGCATACGCTCGGCCTTTTCACCGGTGAGCATCTTGGCTTCTCTGGCTCTGAGCATGGCCGACAGGCACAGGTAATCATTTTTATTACACTTTTTGTTAGCCAAATCTTAACCTCCCTTTCGGGGCATGCTCATTCAAACAGCACATTCGCAACTTCCGCCACCATGGTCTTATGGCAGCGGTCGACGAGCATTTCCGCACTGCAATTGAGCTCTATTCCGTTTTCTATGAGAACAAAGCCGCCGCAGATATTGACCGCTTCATCGGCGACCGTAAGCTTTCCGACCTTGCCTTGGGCTGCAAGCAGCTCGTTTGCCTTGTCTGCTATGCGCTGTCCGCATTCGTCCTTATCGTTTTTGCAGAAGTACATCGTCTCCGTGCCGGTCTGCGACACCTTGGCTGCCATTTCGGCGAACAAAGCCACATATTTGTCCCGGGGCAGCTCGCACAGGAGCGAAACGGCCTTTGCGAAGGTCTCGACCACTCTTTCCTGCTTTGCGCCCAGAACATTTTTCTTGGCTTCCATCTCGGCCATACGGAGCTTGCGGCCGTACAGCGCCTCGCACTCGGCCTCGCCCTCACGAATGAGCCTGTCGTAAGCCTCCTGCGCTGCTTTCTCGCCGGCACTGCGAATTTCTTCCGCTTTTTTGTTCGCCTCATCAAGCAGCGCCTGAGCCTGAGCCTTGGCGTCGCTCTCTATATGGGCAATGATCTTTTCAGTGCCTTTCATACATCTAACTCCTTGCTTTTTATCAGAAGCTCAGGCCGTTGAGCATAAGGAAGGATGCCAGCAGGGACAAAATTGCGTAGAACTCAACGATTATGCAGAAGATCATGCCCTTGGACCAGTCGTCGGGCTTCTTTGCAAGAATGTTGATGGATGCCGCTGCGACCTTGCCCTGTGCGACTGCGGAAAGCAGACCGCCGATGGCGATGGGCAGACATGCGCTGAACACCTGCATGCCCTGCTCAACGGTCATGCCCGGAACGAGCTTGCCGAAAGCGAGGAACCAGATAACGAAGCCGTACAGACCCTGAGTGCCGGGGATGACCTGGATGATAAGTGCTTTACCGAACTTGCTGGGATCCTCTGCCGCCAGTCCCGCAGCTGCCTCACCGGCGATGCCGGTACCCTTTGCCGAGCCTACGCAAGCGAGAAACGCAGCCAGACCTGCGCCGAAAAGTGCAATGGCGTAACCGCCGATGGTGTTCAGAAATTCCATTATGATATCCTCCTAAAAATTCATATATGTGTTTTTTATTCTTTTACATCGTAATACTTGGAGTTGACCTTGAGCGGCATAAACGGCTTGCCGCCGTCGACATAGAACTTGCCGAAGAACTCAAGACACTGCAAGCGCAGGTCGTGGACGAAGCAGCCCAAAAGGTTAAGTCCGAAGTTGAGCGCATGGCCGATAATGAAGATGGCCAAGAACGCCAAGACCGTCAAGACATTCAGTCCGCCCGATTCTGCGGGCATGAGCGCAATGGTGTTGAAAACCTGAGCGACAACGCCGCCTGCAAGCATGAGTGCCATGATACGGGAGTACGACAGTACATCGCCAAACCAGCCGGTCAGCGTATTGTAGATGCAGCCGAAGGCTGAGCCGAGCTTGCCGAAGATGCCCTTCGAGTGGCGGCCTGCGCCGAACAGCAAAAGCACGCTGCCGACGATGATTATCACCATGCCGACCGTTCCGAGCGCCGCCGGAGCGGAGGTAAACAGCATCGTGCTGCCCCACATGATGCCGCCGATGAGGATGACCCACAGTGAGCCCTCCTCGAACAGACCGTCGAGCACATTGCCCGCCTTGCACTTTTCCACAAAGCTTATCACCATGCCGGTGTTAAGGTGGAGAAGTCCGACGACCAGCGAGCCGTAAAGCACGGTGTTGCTGTCGTTTACGGGGCTGAACAGATACGGCAGACCCGCCCATGTGCTTGCGGGATTTATAAGATGCACCAAGCGGTACGGGATATCGCCGAAGAAGCCGCCTGTCAGTGCGCCCATTACCATGGTCGATATGCCCGCATACAACAGCAGCTCACAGAAAGCAAGCGTGCCGCCCTTGGGCTTTATCTTCTTCATCGCAACGATGGCAGCCAGCACCATCACGAGACCGTAGCCGATATCGGCCATCATAAGTCCGTAGATGATTATGAAAAACGGCGCCATCATCGGGTTTGCGTCAACGCCGTTGTACGCCGGCAGGCTGTACATGTTGGTTATCATGTTCATCGAGTTTGTCAGCCTGTTGCTCTTAAGCTGCACCGGCACGACGGGGTATTCCTCCTCGGTCGGCTCGCTGACCTCGTATGCGCAGTCAAACTTACCGAGAAGCTTCTCAAGCTCGGCTTCCTTCTCTGCGGGGAACCAGCCGTCGAGAACGACGGTGCTTTGCGTTCCCATGAGCTTATCCTCGGCTTCGCAGAAGGCGATGTCGGTGTCGGCTCTGTCGGCCCAAAGCTCGAGTGCGGCTCTGTGCTCGGCCTTTGACTTGACATCCTCGATAAGCTGCTTTTTCTCCTTGGCAAGCGCCCTGAGCTCGGCCTTATATCCGTCGGTGCACTCCTTTGGCGTGCCGGTAAGGCCGGAAAAGCTCATAAGCGAGAAGCTATAATCTCTGAGCGCCTCAAGCGCCTTTAAATGCTGCGAGCGGTGGCTGAGTAAAACGAGGTAGTGCTGGAGCTTATCCTTCGATACCTCAAATAGCTCCGCCTCGTCGGCAGCCTCGGCAAGTCTTGCCCTTATATCGTCAAGCGATGCCTTTGCCGGACATGCGCCGAGGAACATGATGCTGTCCCGGGTGCCCTCCGTTTCCAAGGGGCAGTCGAAGCTCAGCCACGGTGCAAGAGATTCGATAAGTCCCCTTACACGGCTTTCCTCCGTGCCGATGCGCTTTATCCTGTCCTCATCGGCGATAAGGCCCTCGGCAACGCTGCGATATTTTTCGAGGCTCTCTCTGTTGAGAAATTCCGAAAGCGCCACATCGGGCTTTGCCGACAGCAGCGAGCTTTTCGCCGGTGCGTATGTATTGAGCACTCCGATAGCCTGCTGCAAAAGCGCCTTTTCGGCTCTGCGCTCGGAAACGCCGCTCGACTCCCGGCTCAAATACTGAGCAAGCTCCGGGGCAATGCCGTCATTTTCCGGCTCCCGAAGCTCAACACAGCCGAAAATCATCAGTTGCTTGAGCAGCTCTTCCTTCTGATCCCGAACAGCCATCAGCCTCAGCTTTTTCATTTTTACGATGGCCATTAACTGTTCACGATCCTTTCTACGACCATAGTCGCCGTGCTTGTGATTCGCTTGTCGGCTCTGGCGTTGAGTACCGCAACCTTGGTTTCGGCAGCACTATTGATTTTTTCGATCTCCTCGGCGGCCTTGGCCTCGGTGCGGCTTATCATCTCATCGACCTCGTCCTTGGCCTTCAGCGCAGCCTTCTCTACATCGGCCTTGCTGAAAACCTCCGCCTCGGCGACGATGCGCTTGGCCTCCGCCTGAGCATCGTCAACGAGCTGCTTGGCTCTTTCCTCTGCCAGAGAAACATCAACTATCGCTTCAAACGGCATCAGAGCATCCCCCTTTCCGAAATTTTATACAATCAACAACTGCAACAGTTTGTATAACAGTCAGTATGTGCATGATAACAAAATAAGCACTGAAAAACAAGGATTTTTCGGCACTTTGATTGACAAATTCAAATCAATTGAGATGGTTAAAACTTCATCAAATGTGTCCCTCTGCCGCCCATCGGCTAAAAGCCTTGATATGCCGATATAGTTTGCAAATTAACGCTCTGTTCTGCCAAAATTGACATTTAATTCGCAACCGCACGGGCGTTAAGATGGTGTTAAGATTTTTTGTTTTCGGCATATTGGTCGAGTTTGTGTAAAATATTCTAATTTTCGCTTGCAAAACATCGAGATAACTTATATAATGCAAGTGTGAAATTAAATCAAAATTTTGAAATACTTCGCCGGGAGGCAATTTAAATGGCAAATAACTACCGCAAGCGCAGCGGAGACCGTGTTGACGGACGCCGCATCCGTTCACTCAACGGCTTTTTCAACTTCATCCCCTACATAATGCCGCACAGAAACGACGCATGCAACTATTACCAGGAATCGTTTGAGATAACAAACGCCGACCGCTGGTTCAGACAGCAGCGTCTTAACGGCTACAAGGGCATCGGCATGCTGCATCTTTTCATCGCAGCCTATGTCAGAGCCATTGCAGAGCTGCCCGCCCTCAACCGCTTCGTCGTCGGCCGCCGGGTGTACGCCCGCAATAGCATTGAGGTCGTGCTGACGGTAAAGCGCAGCCTCGCTATCGACGCTACCGAGACCACCATCAAGGTCGAGTTTGACCCCACGGACACCATCTTCGATGTCTACCGTAAGATGAACGAGGAGATAGAGAAGATCAAGACCTCCGACGAGGAAAACGGCACGGAGGACTTTGCAAATAAGTTTGCCAAGATGCCCCGCTTCCTCATCCGCTTCATCATTTGGCTGCTCAAGGTCGGCGATTACTTCGGCCTGCTGCCGAAGAATCTGCTCGATGTCAGCCCATTCCACGGCTCGATGATAATCACCGACCTCGGCTCGCTCGGCATCGGTCCCATTTATCATCATATCTACAACTTCGGCACTCTGCCGGTGTTCATCTCGTTCGGTGCAAAGCGCAAAGCGGTCGAGCTTGACCGCAACGGCGTTCCCGTTGAGCGAAAGTATGTTGACGGCAAGTTCGTCATGGACGAGCGTACCGTCGACGGTCACTACTATGCGACCGTGTTTAAGTATATAAACCGCTTTATCTCCGACCCCTCGCTCCTCGAAGTTCCCCCCGAGAGAGTTGTGCAGGATATCTTCTGAAATTTGAAATTAAATTCTATGATGGCAGACAGCTTGTCTGCCATCTTTTCATATCGGCGGGTCGATATGCGTGCCGGTGGCGACGGTGCCGTCCTCAATGTCGTGGTCTATGAGTATCTCATCCTGCGTGAGCATGAAATAGTCGAACCAATCAAGGCCGTCGGGCGGAATATCATAGCCGTCGGACCATGTGACATCGACATGGTATGTGCCGCTTTCAAGCCGCACAAGATTCCATGCGTGCGACACATTGCGTGACTCGCCGCTAACCGTTTTGCACCACAGGTTTGCCTTTTTGCACAGGTACTCAAAGCCCCGTGAGTAGCCTTGGCATATCGAGTGGCCGCCCTCTATCGCACCGTAGGCGGTGCCTATCTGCGTTCCGCCGACGCTGTCGTAGTCATAGGTCGTCCTGAGCGATATGACCACGGCGAGATAGCGGTATTTATCGTAGGTGCTCAATCCCTCCGGCATACCGGCGACAATTGCGTCGCACTCGGCATTGAACACCTCAAGCTCGTGCCGGAGCTTATCCTTTTGCTCTGCGGTCGTAACATCACCGCCTCCGGGCATAAAGTAGTGTGAGGTGAGTGCCGTCGTCATGTCGCCGTCAATGACCTCGGAGATGAGGAAATACAGCTCAAGCTCGGGGTGATCCTGATTTAGCGCACCCATGACGATGAGATCGCGGCAGTTACCCGGCGTATGC
>DQDL01000062.1:31362-32017 GCA_003533405.1 Clostridiales bacterium
TTTAGCGCACCCATGACGATGAGAAGATCGTCCAGCGTATCGTAGCCATGCTCCTCGGCGGTGTATGTAAAGTCCTCAATTTTCCGTACCTTGGGCAGTATCTCGTCATAGAGCTTTTTCTGCTTGTCCGTAAGCTGCTTGTACGCATCGTCGTCTCCGCCCTCATAGGGATATGTCACCTGCGAGCCGGAAAACTTCGTGCTCTCTATGATATCGCCCGCAAACTCAATGTCGTCCGACACCCGTTCGAGCGCTTCTTTTTTTATTTCATCGTCCTGCGCCGTTTGCCTGACGCACACAATGCAAAGCAGCGCTATGACGACGCACACTGCCGTAAGCACGATGCGCAGGGTTCTTTTCTTCACGAAAACGGTGGCGACCAACGCCAAGGCTGCGAACACGCAGGTCAGGACTATGGCTGTCGTATGCGGCATGATTTTTCTCCTTTTCCCTCAATTGTTAATATTTTATCACTGTATTTTTCAATTTGCAATAGGTATGAAAAAATGCCATGGTCTTATCATGATAAAGGCCACGGCTTTTTGTTTATTTTTCACGCTCACGGAGTGCACGCAGCAGCTCGTAGGGCGCACAAAGCTCCCCGTGCATGCCGCTGCCCATCTCGATGTGCGGCTTGTGGCTGCCGTGCCAGTCT
>DQDL01000062.1:32221-32613 GCA_003533405.1 Clostridiales bacterium
GGCTGCCGTGCCAGTCGCTGCCTGCGGTGGCGCAGAAGCCGTAAGCGTCGGCAAGCGCTTTCAGGCGTGCGCAGACCTCGGGCGAGTAGCCCGAGTAGTAGCACTCAAGGCCCGAAACGCCGGCATCCCGTGCCCGCTCCATGAGCTCGGTCATGCCCTCGTCATCGAGCTTATACTGCATTGGGTGCGCAATGGCCGACACGCCGCCCGCCCCCCTTATGAGCTCCGCCGCCTCCTCAACGGAGAGGAAGTGTCTGCGGATATAATACTTTCTGCCCGGGTCAAGATATCGCACAAAGGCATCCTGCACGCTATCGGCAAGTCCGGCTCTGATAAGGCACAGCGCAAAATGCGGTCTGCCGATTATCGAGCCCGGGTGCTCTGCCTTGAGC
>DQDL01000040.1:0-447 GCA_003533405.1 Clostridiales bacterium
CACGATGTTGCCCATCTGGAGCATCGAGGTGCCCAAACCCTGCGACACAACGCCGCCCCAGCCGTTTTCACGGAACGATATGACCGCAAAGCCGACCATGTTGGCGCAGCATCCGGCGAGCGCCGCACCGCCGGCAAGCCCCGTGAGGCTAAGTGCCGCACAAATTGCCGCCGACGAGATGGGCAGCGTGAGCGCAACGCCGACGATGACGGACACCAAAACGCCCATCACAAACGGCTGCTGCGTGGTCGCCCACTTGATCACATCGCCGACCGCCATTGCACCCTTGCCGATGGGCGAGGCGATGAAATACGCAAGGCCGACGCCTATGATTACGGTGACGATGGGGGTCACCAAAATATCTATCTTCGTCTCCTTGGAGACCATTTTGCCGCACTCAGCAGCGACGACGGCGACGACATAGACAGCCAGCGGGCCGCCTGCGCC
>DQDL01000040.1:624-14405 GCA_003533405.1 Clostridiales bacterium
CCAGCGGGCCGCCTGCGCCGCCCATGACATTGGTCGCATAGCCGACGGGGATGAGCGAGAACAGCACCATCGCCGGAGCGTGCAGCGCATATCCGATTGCGACGGCCATGGCAGGGCCCACCATCGCCGAGGCGAACTTGCCTATCGTGTAGCCGACATCGTTAATCTCAACGATGGGAGTGGCCAAAAATCCTATGCCGAGCTGCGTGCCGAGCGTGTCGAGTATCGTACCGACGAGCAGGGTGCAGAACAGACCCTGCGCCATTGCGCCGAGGGCATCGATGCCGTAGCGCTTGAGGCTGACCTCAACATCCTTGCGCTTTAAAAACGCCTTAAACTTTGCCATATCATTTCTCCTAAAATTAAAAAGGGCTTCACGGTGTCATGACACTTGTAAAGCCCACTTTAACACGAATATTTGATTTGTCAAGCCTAATTTAAACTTTGTCAGGTATACAGCAGGCCTTCCTGCTCGAGCTGACGGCGGGTGCGCTCGAAGCACTCGGCATCGGGGCAGTCGAGCGTGTGCAGGTGCACGCCGTCGGTAAGCTCGGACAGCGGGCGAACCTCGCCGCTTTGCAGCTTTTCGACAAATTTGCGCACATCGTAGCGGCTTGCAAGCTGCAGCTCGCCGGTCAAGAGCCCATACACGGGGTGCTCAACGGCGACGGTCAACACCTTGCAGCCGTTGTCGACCATTATATTCAGCTCCTTTTCGGTGTCCTCGACGCTGTGGACGCAGGCGATGGTGTACACGCTCCGGCCGTTGTCGGCGAGGATGTAGCCCCTCGGGGTGCTGGAAATTTTCTCGCCGGAGGCACGCAGCAGCGCAATGTCGCCGACGATTATCTGCCTGCTCACACCGTAGGCGGCGGCGAGGCTGCTGGCGCTTATCGGCTCGGCAGAGATTGTGAGCCTGCGCACGATATCTTCTCTTCTGTCTATTGAGTTCATAATTTTGCTCCCTTATCTTCTGCCCTGCTTGAGCATTTCATCCTTGAGTGCCATGAGCTTGGCGGACAGGTCAACATAGTACTGATGCGGGAAGTCAAAGCGCTTGACCTCCGGCCAAAGCGTACTCACGCCGTAGGCGCAGGTGCGCTTTATCTCCTCGAGCGTCGGCAGCTTGTAGACAAGCTCGCCGTTTTTGAAAACGGGCACCTGAAGCTCGACTGCGCTGAAGCCGTCCATGACCTTGGTTTTCCAGCGTGCCTCGGGGTCGCAGATCTCAAGCGGCTTTGTGTCGTCGACGACCTCGTCATGCAGCGTGATGTAGTCGGCCTCGGCCATGCCGGTCTCCTTATCAAACAGGCGATAGACACGCTTGAAGCCGGGGTTCGTTATCTTGCCGACATTTTCGCTTATCTTTATCTTGGGGATGATCTCACCCTTGTCGTTTTCCACGGCGCACAGCTTGTACACGCCGCCGAACACGGGGTCGGACTTGGAGGTGATGAGCCGCTCGCCCACGCCGAATGCATCGATCTTCGCACCCTGCAGCAAAAGCTCCGTGATAAGGCGCTCGTCAAGTGCGTTCGACACGGTTATCCTGCACTCCGGCCAGCCGGCCTCGTCGAGCATGACCCTTGCCTTGCGGGTCAGATACGCCATGTCGCCGGAATCAAAGCGGATGCCGCACTTGGTGATGCCGAGGGGCTTTAACACCTCGTTGAATGCCCGTATGGCGTTGGGAACGCCGCTTTTGAGGGAGTTGTAGGTGTCCACGAGCAGAGTGGCGTTGGTGGGGTAGGTCTCGCAATAGGCCTTGAACGCATCAAACTCGGTGTCGAACATCTGCACCCACGAGTGCGCCATCGTGCCGCCCGCCGGAACGCCGTAGCGAGTGTCGGAAACGGCGCAGGCCGTGCCCGCACAGCCGCCGATGTATGCCGCTCTTGCGCCGGTGACGGCGCCGTCGATGCCCTGCGCACGGCGTGAGCCGAACTCGAGCACCGTTCTGCCCTCGGCGGCACGGCAGATGCGGTTTGCCTTGGTGGCAATGAGGCTCTGGTGGTTTAATTCGAGCAGGACATAGGTCTCGATGAGCTGCGCCTGAATCGCAGGGGCTCGCACCGTCAGTATCGGCTCACGGGGGAACACCGGCGTACCCTCGGGTATCGCCCAGATGTCGCCCTCGAACTTGAAGTTTTTGAGGTACTCCAAAAATTCCTCCGAGAACATGTTGCGTCCACGCAGGTACTCGATGTCCTCCGGCTCGAAGTGCAGGTTCTGAATGTAGTCGACGACCTGCTCAAGTCCGGCGCAGATGGCGAAGCCGCCCATGTCGGGGTTCTGGCGGTAGAACACATCGAAGTAGGTTATTTTGTCGCCCATGTTGTGGTCGAAGTACCCGTTGCCCATCGTGAGCTCGTAATAATCGCACAGCATGGTCAGGTTAAGGCTGCGTCTGTTGTCCATAGCTACCTCCACAGGTAAAATTCATTTCTCTGAACTAATTATATAGAGTTATTATGAATATTTCAACTATTGTTAAATATGAGATTTGCAGCCGCCGCAGAATGTGGTATAATCGCAGGGAAAATGTCGAATTTTGAGGAATTGCAAATGAAGCTGCACTATATGGGTAAGTACAACTTAGACCCCGACAGCCTGCCGCACGGCGAGCACAAGCCCGGGGCGGTGAAGTTCAGGGAGGCGGCCGATACCGCCGAGCTCAGCCGCCTTGTGAGCAAGTATTCGCTGATCCTGCTTGCGGTGCTGATGACGGCGCTTTTGTACCGCTATCGCAGCATCCCCTCGGAGCAGTGGCTCATCGGCTTTGTGCTGTTTTTGGCCTCGCTATTCCCGCACGAGCTGCTGCACGCCCTGTGCTTTCGTGGCGATGTGTACCTGTACACGAACCTTTTGCAGGGAATGCTGTTCGTCGTCGGCACGGAGGATATGAGCCGTGGCAGGTTCGTGTTCATGTCGCTGCTGCCGAATATAATTTTCGGGCTTGCTCCGTTCGTTTTGGCGATGGCGCTGCCCGACCTCGGCTGGCTCGGCGTGTTCGCCGCCGTTTCGCTCACCGCCGGCACCGGCGATTTTTACAACATCAAAAACGCCCTGACCCAAATGCCCAAGCACGCCCGCTGCTATCTATATAAGTATAATTCGTACTGGTACATGCCGTGAAATAAGCCCGACACAGTCTGGTGTCGGGCTCTCGTTATGTGCTTATAACAAAAGCAGGCACTTGGTGACAAAAGTGCCTGCCTTCTAATTTGCGGCGGTGCTCAGAAAAAGCATTAGTGGTTTTTGGGATTGTAGGATCTGCGACAGATGCCACAGGAAGAGAGTAAACCATCGAAGCCCGCCGTAAATGTCAGATATTAGTCGTCATGTGTATTATGTCATAATTTTTGTGCTCTGTCAAGTTATATTTATTGCATGTAGTGTTGTCGTATATCATTCACTCAAATAGTAGAATATAATATATATTTGAAGCTGAAAGTGAATGACATGAAAATAGAGCAGATCGAAAAATACCGGCGTCTCGGGCTGAATATCGCCTATTACCGCAAGATAAAGGGGCTGTCGCAGAGCCGGCTTGCGGAGCTGTTGGATATCAGCCGCACCCACATGAGCCGCATCGAGACCGCCGACTGCGCCGTGTCGCTGGATGTGGTGTTTGACATCTGCGATGTCCTCGGTATCACCCCCGACCGCCTGTTCGACTTCACCAAATAGCGAGCGGCGGCGCAGTCAGATAAGTGCGAAAAAATTGCGGTGCCCCGATAGGTTGATATCCGGACTAAACTTTAGTACGCACTTACCGGTCGGGCTGAGGCAAAAGCGATTAGATAAAGCGCAAAATCGAATTAAAAAACCGTGGGATTTTGGAGATGTGCGTGTATTATAAAACAAAGGGTGTATTGGGTCCTTGACATGATTGACAAATATGGTACAATCAAGGTACAAATATATGGAGGTGCGATGCATGAAAAAGGTGTATTCGACCAGGGAAGAGTACCTGCCCGGCTACCCGATCAAGGACGGCGGCGGCTGGTACACGACGGTCGAGGACGACGAGTTCGAGACCTATTTTGAGCAGGGCAAGATCTTCGAGAAGGACGGACTGTACTACAGCGATGTCCAGCAGCTGAATAAGAAACCCGAAAAATCCGCAAACTCCGGCATGTTCGATGACCCGGGCAGCAAGATCAAGAGCATCGTCACGGTGCTGTTCATCATCGGCTGCGTGTTTTCGGTCATTGCTGGCATAGCCGCCGGTGCTGCTGCCGACATGATGGGCGGCTTCAGCATTATGTCGTTCATCCTCACCACGGCCGTCGGCGTGTTCGGCTCCTATGTCGGCTGCCTCATCATCGCCGCCATCGGCGACATTGCCGTGAACATGCGTGAGCTCAACCGCAAGACCAAGTAAGTTTAATATCCAAAGCAGATAGGCGCTGCCTATCTGCTTTCTTTTTCGTCTTTCTTCAGCACGATGAGCTGCGGGTCGGGCTGGGATATGTAGAGCTCCTCGCACTCACGCTGGGCTTCGACGAGTATTCTTATTGCCTGCTCCGATGCCCGCACCATTTTCAGATACATTTCTTTATAGTCCATACTTAACCTCACAATAAATCCACGGCAGATTTGATATGCATCCACTTCAAACATGATATCACATTTTAGGCATAAAATAAACACAAAATTATTTTAGATTGGACTGATATTATGCCTATAAAAAGTATATCAATTAGGATCGACGACAAGATGCTCAACAAGCTGCACGCCGTCGCCGACTACGAAGGCCGCTCGGCCAACAGCCAAATTCTCATCCTCATCCGTGACTGCATCGAGCAGTTCGAGGAAAAGCACGGCAAGATCCAGCAGGGCGAATGAAGCTTCGCAGTTAAGTTTTTTGCCTACGGCAAAAAGTGAAGTTGAGCGCTATGCGCTCAGATAAAAGGTTCAGCTCATTGATTATGAACTGAACCTTTTTTTATTTGCTGCGCTTGTAGAGTATTGCGACTGCCAAGCCGAGTATCAGGACTAATGCGCTGGCGGCGGAGAGGATGAGGGCGGAGGTGGAGAGGGCGCTGGCGGTGTTACCGCCGTTGGGTGCGCCGCCGGTATCGCCATCAGGTTTAGCCGGTGGTGTGCCGGTATCGCCGTCGGGCTTATCCGGCAGTGTGCCGTCAGAATTGCCGGACGGGAGGTCGGGAGGGGCGTTGTTGCCACCGCCTTGAGCCTTGTTAGGAGCGTCAAAAGCTCGAGCGTTGTTATCTCGTGCTTTAGTTCATGTCGGTATTTCATAACAAAAACCTCCTGTACTGTGGGCGTATAATACAGGAGGTTTATTTAAGTTTTATTGAAATTGACGGGCCTATTTGCGCTTATGCTGCGTTGCCGTCCTTGGAAATACACCTCGGTATTCCCTTCGGACACCGCCTTGCCTAAACGCAAATAATCTCCGTCAAAGAACTAAAATTGAAGTGACGGGCCTATTTGCGTTTATGCTGCGTTGCCGCCCTTGGAAATACACCACGGTATTACCGGAATTTTTTGCGAAGTATGGGCGGAAAAGAGCCGCTCAAAACCGGTTTCATCTCCGTCTTATACTGCCCTTGCCTTTTACTTTTCCGTTGCCATGGTCATAAGCGCCTGCTTGAGACGGAAAACCTGCGTTGCATGCGTGACATTCAGCTCGTCAAGCTGCTTGTTTATCTTGTCGATGGCCTCGAGCTGACGCAGCGAGAACCCGTCCGAGCTCGGCTGCACCGGTGCGGCAAGCTTCTCGGCAGAGCCCTTGGCCTGCTCAAGCAGCAAGCTTGCCTGAAACTTTGCGTCGGCAAGGATCTTGTCCGCCTCGGCCTGTGCGCTGCTCTTGAGCGCCTCGGCATCGGCCTTGGCCTTGCTGATAAGCAGCGCCGCCTGCGCCTCGGCCTGCTCGACCGTCGATTTTGCCTGCGCCTGTGCGTTTATGACCGCAACGCCGATCTCGTCCTTGGCCGACTTCACATCTTCGGCAGCCTTGCGCAGCTTGACATTCTCGTCAAGCAGCGTCAGCACCTCCTGCTTGAGCTCGTCAAGCTTTGCATCGACCTTGCCTGCGTTATAATACTTCTGCTTTGCGATCTCAAAGCGGATAGAATCGAGATATTCCTTTGTGATAGCCATTATAAAGCCCCCTGTATATACAGCTTTGCCTGTTATTTTAGCAGATTTGCACAAAAAATGCAATGAAACTTTTCTGTAACGAATTTGGCAAAATGCATCTGATGTATTGACAATTTGCGTTTTTGTTAATAAAATGTGAATACACGGCATATTAATTAACAATATGCATTAATAAGTAAATTTTTAAGGGGAAAGAAATGAAGAAAACAGCGTTTACCACCGTTATGAGCATTCTTCTTATCATTGTCTGCTTGTTCGGTCTCGTCGCCGTCGGTCTCGGCGTGAAGGACGGTCTGGCTATCAAGAAGTACAAGGAAGACGATGCAAAGGCAGCGGATGTTGTCGGTCAGCTTGAGGATGCTATCGCACTTCTGAAGGAAAACGAAGATGCGTACAATGAGGGTGTCGGCACCTACGCAAAGGGCCTGAGTGATTACTCGGCCGGTAAGAAGGAGCTTGCCGCCGGTAAAAAGACCTACAACGCAGGCAAGAGCGAGTACGAAAAGGGTCTTGCCGCTTACAAGGAAGGCAAGAAGGCTCTGGAGGAGGGCTATGCCCAGTACGAGCAGGGCAAGAAGGATCTCGAGGCCGGCAAGAAGAAGGTCGCCGAGGGTCAGAAGCTCATCGACGCAAACACCGAAGCTTACAACAAGGGCAAGGCAATGCTCGAAAAGATCGAGCCGCTCATGCCGCTGCTCAATACCTATGTTAAGTTCCGTGACGGCTCTATCGCCAAGCTCCCCGGCTTTGACTCCGCTCAGGCATGGTTCGTGAGCAAGGTTCGTCCCGTCGCCGAGAAGGCCGGTCTGACCATCCCCGAGGATGTCACCGACTTCCCCAAGTATATGCAGCAGATGGTCGCCGACGGTAAGGCTCAGCTCAAGGAGTATGAGGACGGTCTGGCAGCGCTCGAAGCAGGCAAGAAGCAGGTAGCCGAGGGCGAGAAGGCTCTCAAGGCCGCCGAGGCTCAGCTGGCAGCAGGCGAGAAGGAGCTTGCCGCAGGTGAGAAGAAGCTCAAGGCCGCCGAGAAGGAGCTTGCCGCAGGCGCAAATAAGCTCAAGGCAGGCGAGAAGGAGCTTGCAGCCGGTGCGGCAAAGCTTGCCGACGGCAAGGCTTCTCTCGAGGAGTTTGAAAACGGCATGGCGCTCGTTGACGAGTACACCATGACCTGCTATAAGAATAAGCCCATTTACCGCCACAACGGCGATATGGCAGTCCCCGGCCCCGAGCAGCGTCTCGGCGAGGACTTTAGCTGGTACAAGATGGGCGACGACGGCAAGGTCGTCACCCTGCGCAACGGCGATCCGTATCTGGATCTTGACCAGTGCCTCGTAGTGTGCAAGACGTTCCGTGAGTCCGTTGCCGACCATGTCGCCGATGTCACCCACGAGCTGTACATGCGCCTTGGCCTGTATGTCGCCGTGGCGATCGCATCGCTGCTCGGCCTCGTTGCCGGCTTCATGGGTCTTGCCGGCAAGGGCGGCGCCGCCACCCTCGGCATCATCACCGCAGTGCTGGCAGTCGCCTGCAACATTTTCGGTGCATGCACCCGCTACTACGGCTACACCTACCCGCTCAAGGATGGCACCTACTCCGGCACGCTGCAGTTTGTCGCACTGATATTGCTCGCAGTCGTCGCAGTAATATTCGCCGTCGCCGCCGCCTCCGCCAAAAAGAAAGCCAAGGCGGAAGCAGTTCCCGCAGCAGAGTAAACGAAACAAATCAAAAACTCCGAACCAAACGGTTCGGAGTTTTTTGCTGTTAAGAGACGATTTTTCAAACTTTTCTTTGTTTCGCCGAAAGAAAAGCTTTTTCAATAGCGAACGAACACTTTGGCGTTACTCTGCTGCGTCAGCCCGACTGGCAACTGCACCTTAGAGTTAAACCTGACCATCAACCTATCGGTGCACTGCAAGTTATTCGCAGAGGATTAAACCTCCGCAGTCAAATCGGCCGGTGCACCGATACCCTGTACCGGGTTTCCAAAGGGTGGCTTTTCAATACGCTCCAACGCTTTCACTGTTCGTTATTGCGTCAGCTCGACCGGTAACTGCCTACTAAAGTCTAGCGTGTCCATAAGCCTATCGGCACAGTGCAATAAGGCGAAACAAAGAAAAGTTAATATATGGCAAATAATGATTGGTTAAGCCGAATATCAGCCTATCAGCAGTTCGGCTATCTGCACGGCGTTGGTGGCGGCGCCTTTGCGGAGCTGGTCGCCGCAGCACCACAGGAGCAGACCGTTTTCGTCCGTCAGATCCTCTCTTATCCTGCCGACGAGGACGAGGTCTTGATCGGTGGATAAAAGGGGCATGGGGTAGAGAAGATCGTCCAGCTCGTCTAAGAGCTTGCAGCCCGGGGCGGCGGATATCGCCGCTCTTGCATCGTCGACCGTGAGCTTTTCTCTCGTTTTCAGCTGCACCGACACGCTGTGACTGCGCACGACCGGCACCCGCACGCAGGTGCAGCTGACCCGCATTTCCGGCAGGTGCAGTATGCGCCGCCCCTCGTTCTGAAGCTTCATCTCCTCGGAGGTGTAGCCCACAAACTGCCGCTCGCCTATCTGCGGGATGACATTGTATGCAATTTGGTGCGCAAACACCCGGGGTACATAGCTTTTGCCCTCGGCCGTTGCCTCTATCTCGCCGAATAGCTCCTGCGGCCCTGCCGAGCCTGCGCCGGACACCGCCTGATAGGATGACACCACCATGCTCTCAACGGGGCTCAGGCGGCGCAGCGCACTTATCGCCGTGCAGGTGATGGTGGTCGTGCAGTTGGGGTTTGCGATGATGCCCGAATGCTTTCTGACATCCTCGGGGTTTATCTCCGGCACGACGAGCGGCACATCGGGGCAGAGCCTGAAAGCGCTCGAATTATCGACAAACACCGCACCGGCGGCCTTGATATCGGCGGCAAATGCGGCGGCGATGTTATTTTCCGCCGCACCGAGGACGATATCGAGCCCCTTGAAGTTCTCGGATTTTGCCTCGACTACCTCGTGCCCGTCAATTGCCTGCCCCGCCGAGCGCTTGCTCGCCAGCAGCCGAAGCTCACCCACGGGGAAGCTGCGCTCACGCAGAATTTTCAGCATCTCACGCCCGACTGCGCCCGTTGCGCCGAGGATGCCAACATTATATTTGTCCATACCAGACCTCCCAAAAGAAAAGCCGCCCTCAACGAGGGCGGCTCGTATATTCAATTGTATGCCCGGGCGGTCAAATGATGCCTGCAATAAACAGCGCAGGGTCGGTTTGCTTTGCCTTTGCCGCCCATGCGTGCATTTCCGAGACGGAGATATCGCCGGTCACGACGCCGTCGCCGCAGGGGGCGACGGTGACGCCGTCAAGCCAAGCGTCACTGCCCGCAAAGCGCACATAGTACGGGTGCTTTTCGGCGGAATTGTCGGGCTTTGCGGGCTTCATGGTGTCGGTGTAAAACCCACGCACGCCGCTTGCGATGTCGAGACAGTCGGCGACTGCGTTGTATGCCGTGGGGAAGCGCCCTGCGCCTTGGCCATAGAAGCTTTCCTTGCCGGTGAGGGCGGTCTCGAACGAGATGACATTGCGGTTTGCGGACACAGCAGCCTCGAGCTCGCCCACGGGAACGAAGCTCGGTTCGACATAAACCGACAGCCTGCCGCCGGAGTTTTTGCCGAAGGCGAGCATTTTGCATACCCTGTTCATGCTCTCGGCGGCTGCGATATCCGTTGCCGCTACCGTGCGGATGCCGAACACGGGCACTTCCTCTTCCGAAAGGCAGCAGCCGAAGGCGACATTGGCGGTGATGATGCACTTGCGCTGAATGTCGAGCCCGTCGATGTCCGCCGAGGGGTCGGCCTCGGCGTAGCCTAACTCCTGCGCAAGCCTTAGTACCTCCGCAAAATCACTTCCGTCGGTGTGCATGGCGTCAAGGATGAAATTTGTCGTGCCGTTCATGATGCCGGAAAAGGCGGTGACCCCGTCCAGCCGCAGGACACGCTCGAGATTCACCAGCCACGGGATGCCGCCGCCGACTGCGGGAGTGCAGCGGAAGGCAACACCTTGCTCGTGCGCCGTCTGCGTGAGCTCACGGTAATAGTGCGCAACCAAATGCTTGTTTGCGGTGACGACATTTTTGCCCGACTTCATCGCCTGCGTCACATACTCGAACGCCGGATGCAGGCCGCCCATGACCTCAATGACGGTGTCAACGGACGCATCATTTAATATTGTATCGATATCGCTGACGGCTTTATCGCCGAGCTCCGGTCTCGGCCTGCGCACGAGGACATATTTTAGCTCCAGATCGCTGCGCTTATTGCAGATATCCAAAACTCCGCCGCCGACAACGCCGCAGCCCAAAAGTGCGATTTTCATACAAAAACACCCCTTTTTTGACTGCAATATAGCACGCAAGCGGAAATTTCGCAAGCTTTTCGAAAAAAATGCAAAAATATTTTTGCAACTAGATATGGACGAAAAATGCATTTTTGTTCTACATATTGCAAAACGGGGATAGAAATCGGGCAAAAGCGGCGTTTTGACCAAGCTTTGATAAAGTTTTTGCAGGTTTTAAAAATAAAAATTTCATTTTACCTATTGAAATTCGTGAAAATAGGGTGTATACTGTGCGAGTAATGAATTTTTGAAAATGAATTTATTCAAAATTGATATTGCAAAAAACAGGAGGAAATGAAAAATGAAAAAGATCACAGCGATAGTTCTCGCAGTCATGATGGTCTTCGCTCTGTGCGCATGCGGCGGCGGTGACAACCTCACCTTCGTCACCGGCGGCGAGCAGGGCACCTACTATGCATTCGGCACCGTCATTGCACAGCAGGTCTCCGACAAGACCGACACCAAGATCACCGCAGTCTCCGGCAACGGCTCCAAGGCCAATGTCGAGGACCTTGCATCCGGCGGCGCTCAGCTGGCATTCTGCCAGTCCGATGTTATGAGCTATGCTTACAGCGGCACCAACCTCTTCGCCGACTCCGGCGCAGTCAAGGATTTCTCCGTTGTCGCAGCTCTCTACATGGAGCAGGTCCAGATCGTCACCATGAATCCCGACATCAAGACCGTTGCCGACCTCAGGGGCAAGAAGGTCTCCATCGGCGCTTCCGGCTCGGGCGTTAACTTCAACGCTGTCGATGTTCTCAAGGCATACGGCATGACCGTCGACGATATCGATCCTCAGTACCTCGACTTCGGCGACTCGGCTGAGGGTCTGAAGGACGGCAAGATCGATGCAGCCTTCGTCGTTGCAGGCGCTCCCACCGTCGCTATCTCCGACCTGAGCACCAGCGGCCAGGTCTACCTCGTCGGCTTCGACAAGGAGCACACCGATAAGCTCATCGCAGAGTGCCCCTACTACAGCACCTACACCATCAAGAAGGATGTCTACAAGACCCCCGATGATGTCAATACCGTTGCAGTCGCAGCAGTTGTTCTCGCAAGGAACGATGTCTCCGAGGACGCTATCTACAACTTCATGACCGCAACCTTCGACAATCTTGAGGAGCTGGGTAAGGCACACGCAAAGGGCAAGGAGCTCAGCCTCGAGTTTGCTTCCTCCATCACCGATGTACCTTATCATCCCGGTGCAGTTAAGTACTTTGCCGAGCATGATATCACTGTAAAGTGATGTTAGCTCCCGAGGCAAAAGCTTAACGGAATACTAACAAAAAACGACTACGGTACCCTCGTGGTACCGTAGTCTGCCACTTTATTTTTGCTTGAGCTGGCGTGAATCGGACTCATGTCGCCTGTCAGTGCGCCCTTTCGGGGCTTTTCGCCCTTTCTCGCCTCACCGGGCACAAAGCCCGCCATCGCCAAGAAAAAACGAAAATCCCTCGAAAAATCATCACTGACAGGTGCTGCGCAGTTTTGGCGCATAAGTCTGAAAAATGCGAATTTACTGTTATGAGCTTTGATTTGGCTCAGATACAAAGGTGTCGGCCAAAACCGACACAGGCCCAATCCCCACCAACTCCTTATTCCCGATTTGAGAGGCAGGTTGAAGTTTTAAAAACACATTCTTATGGCATACCTGCTTTTGAGATGGAGAATAAGAAATGAATGAAAGGTTGATCTCATATGTCCAACGAAAAGAACATTAAGGACGCTCCCGAGTTGGAAACCGAAAAGACCCCCGAGTTTGACATCAACGGTTACGAGGTCGTAAGCGAGGATGAAGTCAACGAGGTCATGAAGAAGTACGACCGTGAGTCCAATACGAGAATTTGGGTCGGCGTTCCGCACAGAGCGGTACAGATCGTTATGGCGCTTTTCTCGCTCTACTGCATTTACTCCACCCTGTTTTCCACCGCATCGCTTGAAAGACGAATGACCGCCTTCCTCGGCTGCGTCATCATCATGGGCTTTTTGTACTACCCCGCAAGCAAGCACCATGTAAGACCCAACTTCATGCCTTGGTATGATATCATCATCATGGTAGTCGGCGCAGGCTGCTTCTTCTATTACTGCTTTGTTGCCGATGACCTCATCAAGGTGCTCTCGAGCGCATCGAAGATGACCACCATGTACAATGTCATCGCAATTGTCGGCATTTTGGTGCTCATGGAGCTGTGCCGCCGCTGTGTCGGTGTGCCTATCCTTGTTGTCGTTGCCGTTTTGCTGTTCTACACCTTCGGCGTTGCCAACCTGACGCTCGAGCGTGCGCTGTACACTCTGTTCTACCGCACCGGCGGCGTTATCGGCACTCCTATCCAGGTCTGTGCAAAGTTCATCGTCGTGTTTATCGTTTTCGGTGCCTTCCTTGAAAGAACGGGCATCTCGAAGTTCTTCATTGACCTTGCAAACAAGATCGCCGGCGCATCCGCAGGCGGCCCGGCAAAGGTCGCAGTCATCTCGTCTGCACTGTGCGGCATGGTTTCCGGCTCCTCCGTCGGCAACACCGTCACCACCGGCTCCGTCACCATCCCCATGATGAAAAAGACCGGCTACAAGCCCGATTTTGCGGGCGCAGTCGAGGCGGCGGCCTCCACCGGCGGTCAGATAATGCCCCCCATCATGGGCGCTGCGGCATTCCTCATGGCCGAATACATCGGCATTTCCTACGGCGAGGTCGCACTCAAGGCCATTCTGCCTGCGTTCCTGTACTTTGCCGGTATCTTCATCGCAGTCCACCTCGAGGCAAAGAAGCTCGGGCTTAAGGGCATCAGCCGTGCCGAGATGGTTCCCGGCAAGGAGCTTGCAAAGCAGTGCTACCTGCTCATCCCCATCGTGCTTCTTGTCGTTCTCGTTTCCGTCAACGCCTGCACCATGCAGCGTGCAGCTACCTACTCCATCCTCGCAGCCATCGTCGTCGGTCTTGTAAACCGTGACGCAAAGCTCACGCCGATGAAGTTTGTCGAGGCTCTCGAAGCCGGCGGCAAGGGCACCATCACCGTCGCCGTCGCCTGCTCGATGGCAGGCGTCATTGCCGGCTGCATCACCGCTACCGGTCTTGCCTCCAAGCTCATCAGCGCAATCGTCGCCCTGTCCGGCAACACCCTCATCATCGGCCTGTTCCTGACCATGGTCTGCTGCATCATCCTCGGCATGGGCGTTCCCACCACCGCAAACTACTGCATCATGGCAGCTACCTGCGCACCCATCCTCGTAAAGCTCGGCGTGCCGCAGGTCGCAGCCCACTTCTTCGTGTTCTACTTC
>DQDL01000040.1:14605-23821 GCA_003533405.1 Clostridiales bacterium
TTCGTGTTCTACTTCGGCATCGTCGCCGACATCACTCCTCCCGTTGCGCTGGCAGCCTATGCAGGCTCGGCTATCGCAAAGTCCAATCCGATGAAAACCGGCATCAATGCGACAAAGCTCGCAATCGCCGCCTTCATCGTACCCTATGTCTTTGCCTACAGCCCCGAGATGCTGTTTGTCGATGTCACCAGCGTGTTCGAGGTCGTTCAGATCTGCGTATCGGCCTTCATCGGCATCTTCGGTGTTGCCGCCTGCCTCAACGGTTATCTGTATAAGCCCGTCAATGTCATCCTGCGCATAGCACTGCTCGCAGGCGGCCTGACGCTCATCATTCCCGGCACGGTCACCGACCTTATCGGTATCGTCCTCGTCGGCGGCGTTACCGCTTATCAGTACATCAGCGCTAAGAAAGAGAGAGCAGAACTGGCCTAAGAAATCAGCAAAATTTGAAATCTCCCGTCCGACGGACGGGAGATTTTTTAGTCTTTATTCAGGTTTAATTACCACACGCTCGCCGTGTATCTCAAGGCGGTTTTGGCAGAACAGGGCGACCGCCTTGGGCAGGAGCTTCCACGCAGCCTCCTCCATGATGCGCTGATTGAGGCTTTGCAGCGTGTCCTCGGGGTGGATGTCGATAGCTTGTTGGGCGATGATGGGGCCGATGTTGCCGTCGATGTCGGCGAAAAACGCCGTTGCGCCGGTCACCTTGCAGCCACGCTCCATCGCTGCTCTCACGGGGCTGTCGTCGCAGTTGACAAAGGCCGGTATCAGCGAGGGGTATATGCCGATGATGCGCTTGCGGAACTGGGTCGAGATCACGCCCAGCGGCATATCGTAATCGGCGACGATGACAAGGTCGATGTCCATGTCCTTGAGCTTGTTGGAAATGGCCATGCTGTAGCTGAACTTGGTGGGGAAGTTCTCCGGCTCGACGACGATGCTCTCGACCTTCGCATTTTTCGCACGCCGCATGGCGTAGGCGTTTGCGTCGGTGCATATCACGGCGACGAGCTCGAAATCGGGGATCTCCCCAAAATACATCGCATCTAAAACGGACTGCAAAAGCATGCCGTTGCCCGAGACCAAAATTGCTGCTCTGACCATCACTCGGTTTTCCTTTCGCCCTTTAAAAATCTTTCCGCCGTCCGGCCGCTCATAGCCTCGACGGCTTTAATATTATCCATGCGCAACGCCTGCTCGGCCTTGCTGCACTTGAGCTCGGACACCATGCAGCGGCACAGCTCGTCGCCCGTGAGCGTTTTGAGCTCCACGCACTTGCCGCAGTCGGCGTAATCCATAAAGCCTTCGACCTTGGGGTCGTAGCTTATGCCCACGGTCGGCACGCCCACGGCCGCCGCAAACAGCACGGCGTGCATGCGCATCGACACAACTAGGCGCATTTTTTTCATCACGCCCATGCACAGCTCGGCACTCTCCGCCGCCGGCAAAATGACGCAGGGAGCGTCGGCGGCGCTCACCGCACGATGCGCCGTTTCAAGGTCAACGCTGCGGTTCAGGGTCATGAAAACGGGGGTCAGCCCGAGCGTACCGTGCGCAAAATTTATCGCTTCCACCACGGCGTCAAGGTGCCCGCCCAGACCCTGCCACGGCCTAAGGCAGAACAGGGCATAGTCGCCCTCGGGGTCAACGCCGGCTTTCAATAAAAAGTCATCGGCTTCTTCCTGACTGCATGCATTCAGCGCCAGCACGGGGTCGGCGGCAAGCGTGACCTCGGGTTTGGTCACGCCTATTTCCCGCAGAAGCTCGGCGCTCAGCCGGTCACGCAGGGTGATAGCGTCAACGCAGGTGTTTATCGTCTCGGCGGTTTTTCTGATATCGCTCTTGCCCTCGATGGGACCGATGCCGCAGCCGTACATCAAGACCTTGCAGCCGCAGCGTTTTGCGTGCCGCAGCGTCCACAGGTAGTAGCGCAGGCTTCGGCGGCTCGTTGCGTTTTGGATAAGGCTGCCGCCGCCGCTTATAAAAAGGCGAGCCTTCTTCATGGCCTTGTGGATGCCGATAAAATCAAAGGTGTGCACGGCGGAAACACCGTAAAGCCGCCGCGTTTTCTTGGGAGAGCGGGTCACGACACATATCGAAACGGCGGGGTCAATGCCCCGCAGCGTGCCGACGATGGCCTTTAAAATTGCCTCGTCGCCCAGATTGCCTGCGCCGTAAGCGCCGCAGATAAGCACGCCCGACAAGCCCACACCCCCTAAATTCACAAAGGAAAACTTGAAAAAGTTCTAAAACTATAATAATATAATATATTATACATTTTACTACCCACAAGGTCAAGGCGAAACCCGTCGAAGACCGTCGGAACAGCAAGGAAAAATTCAGAATATGACTACTTTGTTTCTAATTCGTCACGCACAGGCCGAGGGAAATCTCTACCGCATCGCCCAAGGGCATTTTGACAGCTGCATTACCGCACTCGGCTACAAGCAGATAGACGCACTTGCCGAGAGGTTTAAGAATGTGCATCTTGATGCACTGTACTCAAGCGACCTGCGCCGCACCCGCACGACCGCCACGGCGATAACCCGTTATCACGATCTGGAAATGCACACCACGCCCCGCCTGAGAGAAATTTGCCTCGGCGTGTGCGAGGGCATGAGCTTCGGCGACATGCGAAACTACGACCCCGTGCAGATGGACTATTTTAATAACGACCCCGAGAAGTGGCGTGCCGAGGGTGCGGAGACCTTTAACGAGTGCACCGAGCGTCTCATGAGCGTCATAACCGAGATAGCCGAGGCCAACGACGGCAAGACCGTTGCCGTTGTGAGCCACGGCATGGCCATCCGCTCCATGCTCGCCCGCATCATGGGCGTAAAGAGCGAGGATATCGCAGACCTTCCCCACGGCGACAACACCGCCGTGACGCTGCTGCATTATGACGGCGGCAGGTTCACCGTCGGGTATTATAACGACAATTCACACCTCACGCCCGAGCTTTCCACCCTTGCAAAGCAGACATGGTGGCGCAAGGACACCGGCGGCAGGGATGACGACAATCTCAGCTATGCGCCGCTTTCGCCGAGAGAGAACCCCGACACATACATTGAATTTTACCGCCAGTCGTGGCTTGCCGCCCACGGCAATCTCGACTTTTTCTCCGCCGACTGGTACCTCACGGCGGCAAAGCGGCACTTTGACAGGGAGCCCGACTCCATCGTCGGCGTTTACCGTGTTGACGAGCTCATCGGCGTTGTGGAGCTCGACACACACAAGGGCGCTCACGCTCTCTACGGCTGGATAAGCCTTATCTGCCTCAAGCCGGAGTACCGCCGTCACGGCTACGGCATTCAGCCGCTCGGCTATGCCATCACGAAGTTCCAGAGGCTCGGCTTTCGCTCGGTGCGGCTTCATGTGTCGAGCGAAAACACCGCCGCCGTGAGGTTTTACGAAAGCTACGGCTTTGAGAAGCTGAGCGAGGAGGCCGGAGCGGGCGCACCGCTGTACCTCATGGAGAAGAAATTCAAATGAGCATGTGGAGAGAAAACGCAAAAGTTAAAAAGCTGGATACCGCCTCTCGCCGCATCATCACCGTGTCCGATATCCACGGCAACCTGCCGTATCTCAAGGCACTGCTTAAAAAGGTCGAATTTACGCAGAATGACGAGCTTATCGTCGACGGCGACTTTCTGGAAAAGGGCGAATACAGCCTTGAAACGCTGCGGTTTTTAATGCGCCTTAGCGAGCGGGGCAATGTCCACGCCGTGTGCGGCAACTGCGACAGCTGGTCGGACGCCGTTGACGGCGAGATACAGTTTTGGACGATACGCATCGTTGACTATATGCTCTCTAAGCAGGGCGGGCTTATCTGGGACATGCTCCGTGAGCAGGGCATCACCGTCACAAAAGACACGGACTTTATCCCGCTCATCCCGATGCTGCGTGAAAAGTATAAGCCCGAGTTCGATTTTATCAGGCGGCTTCCGCACATCATTGAGACCGGGCACTGCATCTTCGTCCACGGCGGCGTGCGCCCCGATGTGCCGATGGAAAAGCAGACCGGCGGCGAGTGCATGAAGTTCGACAATTTTCGCAGCTACGGCTATAAATTCGACAAATGGGTCGTCGTCGGCCACTGGCCGGTGGTGCTGTATAACGAGGATTTCGTCTGCGCAAACCCGATAATCGATAAGGAGCATCATGTAATCTCTATCGACGGCGGCTGCGTGTTAAAGGATGACGGGCAGCTCAATGCGCTCATCATCCCCTTTGACGGCAGCGAGGATTTTTCCTTTGCCGCCTACGACCCGTTCCCCGTGAAAACGGTCAAAACGCCGCAGAAGCGCTCCGAGCACTCGTACTACATCCGCTGGGGCGACAACGAGGTGCAGGTGCTGCGCCGTGGTGCGGAGTTTTCGCTGTGCCGCCATGTCCGCACGGGCTATGAGATGGAGATACTCACAAAATATCTGTACTCCGACGAGGAGTTTTGCAAATGCAACGACTCGACCGACCTTGAGCCGGAGCTTAAGCCCGGCGACAGGGTCAGCGTGGTCGAGGAAACGAGCCGAGGTTATCTTGTGAAGCACAACGGCACCTCCGGCTGGTATTGGGGAGAGCTTGAGTAATGGAAAACATGGACTTTTTACCCGTCTCGAGAGACGAAATGATCGAGCGTGGCTGGTGGTGGTACGACTTTTTGCTCGTCACCGGCGATGCGTATGTCGATCACCCGAGCTTCGGCACCTCGGTCATCGGCCGAGTGCTTGAGGCCGAGGGCTACCGTGTTGCGGTGCTTGCGCAGCCGGACTGGCACTCCGCCGCCGACTTTGCCGCCTTCGGCAGACCCAAGCTTGCGGTCTTGATCGGAGCGGGCAACCTCGACTCCATGGTCGCACACTACACGGCGGCCAAAAAGCGCCGCAGCGAGGACTTCTATTCGCCCGGCAAAAAGGCGGGTCTGCGCCCCGACAGGGCGACCATCGTGTACTCGAACAGGGCGAGGGAGGCGTTCCCCGATGTGCCGATCATCATCGGCGGCTTGGAGGCGAGCCTGCGCCGCTTTGCCCACTACGACTATTGGGAGGACAAGGTGCGCCGGTCGATACTCGTCGATTCGGGTGCGGATATGCTCGTCTACGGTATGGGCGAGTACGCCGAGCGGGAGATAGCAAAGCGGCTCAAAAAGAAAATTCCCGTGAGCAAAATGACGGACATTAAAGGCACGGCGTATCTGACGCACGATAAAGCAGACTGCGCATTTGAAGCCGTGGAGCTTCCGTCGTTCAAGGATGTGTGCGAGTCAAAGCGCCTGTACGCCGACGCAACACGCATCGAGTACGAAGAACACGACCCCGTGCGCGGCAGGGCGATGATTCAGGAGCATGACGGCAGGTATCTTGTCGTAAATCCCCCTGCAATGCCCTTGACATCAAAGGAGCTCGACTTTGTCGCCGAGCTTCCGTATGCAAGGACTTATCACCCCATGTACGAGCCTCTCGGCGGCGTTCCCGCCATTGACGAGGTGCGCTTTTCCGTCATCCACAACCGTGGCTGCTTCGGCGGCTGCAGCTTCTGCGCACTGGCGTTCCACCAGGGCAGAATGGTCACGAGCCGCAGCCACGAAAGCGTCATCCGTGAGGTCACGGCGCTCACGAAGCTGCCCGATTTCAAGGGCTATATTAACGATGTCGGCGGCCCGTCGGCAAACTTCCGCCACCACTCCTGCCACAAGCAGGACAAATACGGCATGTGTCCGGACAAGCGCTGCCTTGCGCCGTATCCGTGCAAAAATCTCGATGCCGACCACTCGGATTACCTTGCGCTTTTGCGCAAGCTGCGTGCCATCCCGGGCATAAAAAAGGTGTTTGTCCGCAGCGGCATCCGCTATGACTATATGCTTCAGGACAAGAACAACGAGTTCTTTGCCGAGCTTGTAAAGTACCACATCTCGGGGCAATTAAAGGTCGCACCCGAGCACTGCATCGACTCCGTGCTCGACTACATGGGAAAGCCGCACATCGATGTGTACGAGCGCTTTTTGGAGCAGTATAAGAAGCTCAACAACAAGTTTTCAAAGGAGCAGTACATCGTTCCCTACCTCATGTCGTCCCACCCGGGCAGCACGCTCGAGGACGCCGTGGCGCTCGCCGAGTACCTCAACAAAAAGGGGCGCCAGCCCGAGCAGGTGCAGGACTTTTACCCCACCCCCGGCACTCTCTCGACCTGTATGTACTACACGGGCATAGACCCCATGACCATGAAGTCAGTCTATGTCGCCAAAACGCCGCAGGAGAAGGCGATGCAGCGTGCGCTCTTGCAGTGGAAGCGGCCGGATAAGCGCAAGCTCGTCATAGAAGCTCTCAAGACCGCCGGTCGGGAGGATCTCATCGGCTACGGGCCGGAGTGTCTCGTGCGGCCGGACAGACCGGTAAACCGCAAGCCCAAGGCAGAGCCCAAAAAGCCCGAGCCGCCGAAGAGATCCGAGGGCTACAAAAAGGGCTGGGCAAAGCCGAAGAATAAGAAAGCCGCAAAGCCCAACAAGGGCGGAAAGGGGAAAAAGTCATGAACGAGACCATGATAACGGCCGTGTGGTACATTGTTGCCGCAATGAACATTATTGCATTCATCCTCATGGGCACGGACAAGATAAAGGCCAAGCTCGACAAGCGCCGCATCCCCGAAAAGGTGCTGTTCCTGTTTGCGATTTTGTTCGGTGCCATCGGCGGCACTATCGGCATGTACTCGTTCCGCCACAAGACAAAGCACTGGTACTTTGCCGTGTTCTTTCCCGCACTTGCGATACTGCAATTTGCGCTTTTGGTCTATTTTAAATTCTCGACAATGTAACTAAAAAAGCCGCCCATCGGGCGGCTTTGCTCATTCGTCGGGACAGCAGTCACGCTTGAACAGCAGTGATATACACCAAAGTGCGGCGAGACCGACAAGGGTGTAGATAACACGGCTCACGACGGCGGTCTGGCCGCCGCAGATCCATGCAACGATGTCAAATCTGAAAAGTCCGATGCTGCCCCAGTTGATACCGCCGATGATGGTCAGTATCAGCGCAATGCGATCTATAATCATGCGTTTACCCTTCCTTTCTTGCTTAGTGTGTGCCGCATGATGATAATTATTTAAGAAAAATTTTTCATTCGACAAAACTTGTGTTTTCTCGCTCTTTACAAGCCTGCGGCAAAATGCTATTCTCTAATCACAGCTTATCCAATTGGTCTCGCAAATGCGAAACCACGGCTCATATCTTTATCCCACAACCCTGTTAGCAGGCTACGGCTTAAACCGCAGCCTGCACTTTTTTTCGCAGTAGCCGCTTTCGCTAATTTTTGCATAATAAATGCTGTATCCTCAGAATATAATTTGTATTTCGGAGGAAACTATGCAAGCGATAAAACGGCGGCCGTCGGTGCGCAGAGGCGGCGTTATCTATCTTTCGGTCGAGGACATTGACCCAAGCCCCGTCCAGCCGAGAAAAACCTTTGACGACGGCGACTTGAACGAGCTTTCGCAGTCTATCGCCGAGTATGGCATACTGAACCCGCTGACCGTGCGCCTGCGGGATAACCGCTACGAGCTCGTTGCCGGCGAGCGCAGACTGCGTGCTGCAAAGCTTGCGGGGCTCTGCGAGGTGCCGTGCATCCTGCTCGATGTCGGGCTCGAGGACGCAAGCCTGATCGCACTCATCGAGAATTTGCAGCGGCGTGACCTTGATTTCATCGAGGAGGCAAACGGCTTAAAGCAGCTCATCGACCTTTTCGGCATGAGCCAGGAGGAGGCGGCCCGCAGGCTCGGCAAGTCGCAGTCGGCGGTGGCAAACAAGCTGCGGCTGTTGAAGCTTCCGCAGGATGTGCGTGAAACGCTGCGTGACCGTGGGCTTACCGAGCGCCACGGCAGGGCGCTTTTGCGCCTGCCCGACGCCACGGCGATACGCTCGGCGCTTGCGTATATCATCGAGCACGACCTCAATGTCGTGTCGACGGATAATTACATAGACGCCCTCATTGAGCGGCAAAAGCTCGGTGCGCACGAAAAACCGAAGCGCACATTTATAATGAAGGATGTGCGGCTTTTCATGAACACGGTGCGCCACGGGCTCGACCTCATGAAGCAGGGCGGCATCGATGCAGGCCTAAAGCGTGAGGAGACCGACGATGCGTTCATCCTCACCATATCCATTCCCAAAAAGACGGAATAGTACAAACTCCGCTTTGCATATGCTTTGCGGGGGTGCAGAATATGATAAACTATTTTTCCGAGCTGCGATACAAGGAGGTCATCGATATACACACGGGCAGACGATTGGGCTATGTGTGCGATGCCGAGTTTGACGAAAAGGAGGGGCGGATAATTTCGCTCATCACCCCGGGCAGGGCAAAGCTTTTCGGGCTTTTAGGCCGTGAGGATGACTACATTTTGCCGTGGAAATGCATCCAGCGGCTCGGCAGCGACATCATTCTTGTCGAGCTTGAGCCCAACCAGCCCCGCCGTCACCGTGAAAAAAGAAAAATTTTTTGACAAATCGGTAAAAAACTATTGAAATTCCACGCTGTTTTTGATATTATATCAAGGCATTTCGCACGGGTGCGGACTTTTGCCCATGTGGCTACGGCTTGGGCGGAGGGATGAGGCATCCGGAGGAAAAACAAATTAGGAGGAAAAATCAATGTCAGTAGTATCTATGAAGCAGCTGCTCGAGGCCGGTGTCCACTTCGGTCACCAGACCCGCCGCTGGAACCCCAAGATGGCCGAATACATCTACATGGAGCGTAACGGCATCTACATCATCGACCTGCAGAAGACCGTCAAGAAGCTCGAAGAGGCTTACAACTTCGTGCGTGATATCGCTGCAAACGGTCAGACCATCCTTTTCGTCGGCACCAAGAAGCAGGCTGCCGAGGCTGTTAAGGAAGAGGCTTCCCGTGTAGGCATGTACTATGTCAATGCCCGTTGGCTCGGCGGCATGCTCACCAACTTCAAGACCATGCGCACCCGTATCGACCGCCTTGCTCAGCTCAAGAAGATGCAGGAGGACGGCACCTTCGATATGCTGCCCAAGAAGGAAGTCATCAAGCTCATGGGCGAGATGGACAAGCTCGAGAAGTATCTCGGCGGCGTTAAGGAAATGAAGAAGCTGCCCGGCGCAATGTTCGTTGTCGACCCCCGCAAGGAGCACAATGCGATCGCAGAGGCTCGCAAGCTGCACATCCCCATCGTTGCTATCGTTGATACCAACTGCGA
>DQDL01000098.1 GCA_003533405.1 Clostridiales bacterium
TGCGCCGATAGGTTGATGTACAGGCCACACTTTAAGGTGCACCCTCCGGTCGGGCTGACGCAATAACGGATAGCAGAAACTTACATGTGGATTGAAAAACCGGTCGGGCTGGCGCAAAAACGATATGCAGAAGTTGTTAATCGAGACTGAAATGTTTTTTTATCGCTTCAAACGAGCGGTCGCTCAGGTCGTGCTCCATTTTGCAGGCGTCGGATAGCGCCGTCTCCTCGTCCACGCCGAGTGCCATCAGCGTCTTTGACAGGACGATATGCCGCTCATATATCTTCTCGGCGATATGCCTGCCCTTTTCCGTCAGCGCAATGCGGCCGTCGGCATCAACGATAATGCAGCCGTCGGTCTTGAGCCTTGCCAGCCCCCTGCTGACCGACGGCTTTGAATAACCGAGATCGTCGGCAACATCGACCGCCCGAACGGTGGGCTTTTTCTTGCCCAAAACCAATATAGTTTCAAGGTACATTTCGCCGGATTCGTGCATGATGATACTCCTTAATCTGCTCTTTGGGATTATTATATCAGTTTGCCCACGGAAGTCAAGTTGCTTTTGGCTAACTTGACGAAAAAACTTTGAGTTTCCTGTGTAATAATAAAATTATTTGATTTTTTTCAAAAAAACTATTGACAAGTTAGCCAAGGGTAACTATAATAAGACCATAAGTTAGCTAAGGGTAACTCAAACCGATGTCCGAGGTTTCTACATATTGAGTGAAACGATTTGCTACCTCAGATCCTTTACATCAAGCCAAGCTTCGGATATCCCAACTTAAACTTAGTATACTTCCTTTCTATGATCCCCCCATACACCTCTTCGGACTGACATGACCGACCGACAGGCCGAAGCTCAGACCATGACACCTCTCTCAATGACAAGGGTCTGAGAAGATGAACCTCAGGGGGTCGGAAGTCGGACGCCGTACTCTTCAGATGCTTGTACGCTCCGGCCTGACCGTTCCCCTGAGGCTCAAAAAAACAACTAACTGACAAGCAACCTTTACCTTCCCCTTTTTGATCTCCAACGCTTGCAACTAACATCATTTGCGCTACAGTTTAATTTCACACAACAGAAACAATGCCATAACCGTCTGCGCAGGCAGTGCGGAAACTCCTCAAAATATCCCCCAATAAACACAAAACTTTGCGCAAAGGAAAGCTCGGGTGTTCGCCTTGAATACCCGAGCTTTTTCCGTGTAACAAGCCCCCGTGTCTCCACGGGGGCTTTGTGGGTTATTTTGTTGCTTTGATGCTGACAGTGGCGCTCTGTGCGGAGTTTGCGTTGGAGTTCGATGCACAGACGGCTTTGACCTTGTAATAATACTTGGTGTTTTTCTTTGCACCGGTGTTTACATAGCTTGTTTTTGTGGTGCTGTCCCAGTAGCTAAAGTTCTTACCGTCGGTGGAACGGTAGATGTAATACTTATCTGCACCCGTGACCGCATTCCAAGTCAGCTTCGGCTTGCCGTTTGCGGTGGTGATGCTGACGCTCGGCTTTGCAAGCGAGGTGAACAGGCTCTTGGTGCTGCTGTTTGCGGAAACGACATTCTTGCCGTTAACTACAGCAACCGCCTTGACACGGTAGTAGTACTTCGTACCCGATGCTGCGCCGGAGTTGGTGTAGCTGGTCTTGGTCGTGCTGTCCCAATACTTGAAATTCACGCCATCGGTAGAACGATATATCCAATACTTCGTTGCGCCCGAAACAGCTTTCCAGCTCAGTTTTGGCTTTCCATTAGACCGATTTATGCTCACCGTCGGTGCTGCGGGCTTGCACAGGATGCCCTTGGAGACGCTGTAATCCGAGGCATAGTTCTTGCCGTCAACCACGGCAACGGCCTTGACTTTATAATAGTAAGTCGTTCCGATGGAAGTTGAGTTGTTCGTGTAACTCGTTTTTGTCGTGCTGTCGTAATACCTAAAGTTCTTGCCGTCAGTGGAGCGATACACCCAATACTTCGCCGCTCCGTCAACTGCGCTCCAACTAATCTTCGGCTTGCCCGCCGAGGTAGTTATCTTGAGCTCGGGAGCCTTGGGTGCAGGCTTATAATTGGGGTCAGCCGCACCGCAGATCGTGCACTTGCCGTTTTTGTAGCTGTGAGTGTGTGCGTTTTTAAAATGAATAGTCGAATTCTGAAGAGCATAATTAATGTGACCTATGTTTTCAATCTCCTGCCATTGCTCATTAGTTCCCAAATAATAAACATCCTTTAACGCATCGCAGCCATTGAACGCCAAATCTCCAATGCTCTTTACGCTTGCTGGAATTGTGATGCTGTTAAGTGCTTTGCAGTGATAGAAAGCACTATCTCCGATTTTCACAATGCCATCTGGAATCACAATGTTTGTCAAGCTTTCGCAGGCAAGAAATGCGCTGTCGCTGATGGTCTTGATGCTGCTTGGCAGTGTGACGCTGCTGAGGTGTTTGCACTCTTGGAACACCATACCACCAATACTTGTAACACTTTTCGGAATAACAATGCTCTCCAGTCCGCTTCTTTGAAATGCACCGCCTTCAATTTTAGTTACGCTGTTTGGTATTGTGATCTGCTTTAGCCGCCAACAGCCCCAAAACACAGAACCTTCAAGTACAGTTAGACCGTTAGGGATATTAATAGTTTCTAACTCGCAGTCCGAAAATGCACAAGGACCAATATATTTTACACCGTCTGGAATTTTTAAGCTTGTTATGTCACATCCATCAAACGCAAAGCTGCCAATACTTGTAATACTGTCCGGTATAGTCACATCCCTCAGATTATAGTAGGAATGAAACGCATCATTTCCAATGCTCGTAACTCCTTTACTTATAACAACTTTCTCTATTGATGCTAAAAAATCCATCCATGGAGCATAATAATCGTTTAGATAATCATAGTCCTCCATCGCACCCGAACCGCTAATTGTCAGTACGCTGCCGTCAAGCCTCCATGTGAGGTTGTCGCCGCACTTGCCGCTGGTGGGTGTCGAATCAGCAAACGCTCCGACGGGGAGCAGCGTGACCACTAGACACAGTACGAGAAAAACGCTTAGAATTTTCTTTCTCATCTTTTCCTTCTCCTTATATTAATAAAAATCGCCGCATATAACAGCCGGTGTATATCCACCGTTGATTGATTGTATCACGATTTCATATGCACAACGGTGCAGGCTGCATAATTGGTAAGGTTATGTACATAATTTGCGCTTAAGCCCGATTTATCAAGAAAAAAGTTCTGCATAACGACGAAAAACACCCCTGTGCGGTTTGCACAGGGGTGTTGGTTGGTTAATTCTTACTTTGCGGTTATCGAGACGGGGTAGCTGTAGGCCGAGGGGATGGCGAAGGTGCCGTTATACAGTGCAACGGCCTGCACCTTGTAGTAATACTTCTTGCCCGCCTTGACATTCTTGTCGATGTAGCTCGTATTCTTGGTCTCGTTGAGGAAGTAGTAGGTCTTGCCGTCGGTCGAGACGAACACCCAGTAGAGCTTTGCGCCGGAAACGGAGTTCCATGTGATCTTCGGATCGCCCTTGTAGGTGGTGATCTTAAGCGTCGGCGCCTTGGTGGAGACCCACACGAAGTCGGAGTTGCTGTAGACGGATGCGTAGTTGTTGCCGTTTACGACCTTGACGGCCTTGACCTTGTACCAATAGCGCTGTGCAATTGTGGTGGAATTATTGGTGTAGGTGGTCTTGGTCGTGCTGTCGTAGTACTTGTAGTTCGTGCCGTCGGTCGAGCGGTAGATCCAGTACTTATCGGCACCCTTGACCGAATTCCAGCTCAGCTTCGGCTTGCCTGCCGAGCGTGTGAGCGTCAGCTTCGGAGCTGCGGGCTTGCAGCGGATGCTCCTCGTGTTGCTGTACACGGAGGCGACATCCTTGCCGTCGACGGCCTTGACCGCCTTGACCTTGTAGTAATACAGCGTGCCGACATTGGTCGCATTGTTGGTGTAGCTGGTTTTGCTCGTCCTGTCGTAGTACTTAAAGTTCTTGCCGTCTGTCGAGCGATAGATCCAGTACTTATATGCGCCGTCAACGGAGTTCCAATATATCTTCGGGTGGCCGGATACGGTGGTTATCTTGAGTGCGGGGGCGGCGATGTACTTCGGGTCTGCCGCACCGCAGCGTGTGCACTTGCCGTTTTTGTAGCTGTGGCCGAGCGCGTTGGTGTAGGTGTCCTTGTAGCTGTTGCCGCAAGAGACGCAGGTGTGGGTAGTGTAGCCTTTCTCGGTGCAGGTCGGTGCGGTAACGGCGGTCGTGTAGCTGTGAGTGTGCTCCTCAAAGTGTACGGTCGCCTTGTCGAGCGCCGTGTTGGTGTCCTTGACGATCTCCACTGCGTTCCACTGTGCAGAGGTTCCTTTGTAGTACACATCGGAAAGGCCGGTGCAGTTATAAAACGCTTTGCCCTCAATGCTCTTGACGCTGCTCGGGACGGTAACGCTCTTAAGGCTCGTGCAGTCGTTGAAGGTTCCGTAGCTTATGGTTGAAACGCCGTTCGGCATAGTGGCGGTCTTAAGTGCGGTGCACTGATTGAATGCGAAATGCGACACGCTGATAACACTGTCGGGAACGGTGACGCTCTCAAGATTTTTGCAGGCGTAGAACGCTGCGTAGCCAATGGTCTTGAGGCCGTCGGGGATCGTCACACTCTTGAATTGGCTTCCATGGAACGCATCGTTGTTTATGGTCACAACGCTGCTCGGGATAGCATATGCGGCATCGGTCTTGCCTGCGGGATAGGCAATAAGGACGGTTTTTTCCTTGTTGAGCAGAACGCCGTTTTCCGAGGAATAAGTGCCGTTTTCCGCTGCTGCATTGATGCTCTCAAGAGCGGCGCAGCCGAAAAACGGGCCGTACCCGATCTCGGTAACGCCGCTCGGAATGGTGATGCTCTTAAGGCTCGTGCAGTTTTCAAACGCTTCCTGACCGATGGTTTTCAGGCTGCTGGGGAGCGTGATGCTCTCAAGCGCAGTACAGCTTGAAAATGCGCAAAAGTCGATGGTCTCAAGGCTCTCCGGGAGCACTACGGTCGTAAGCGCCGCACAATTATCAAACGCCCCTGCACCGACAGTGGTAACGCCCTGTTCGATGACGAGCTTGGTTATCTGGTCTTTAAAATCATCCCAAGCCGCATACCAAGTGCAATCGCTCATTTCTCCGCTGCCGGAGACGGTGAGCGTGCCGTTGTCAAAGACCCATGCGATGTTGTCGCCGTCCGTGCCGCTTATGGGCTCGGAGTCGGCAAAGGCTGCCGGAATCAGCGTAAACACAAAGCACAGAGCCAAGGCAAAGCTGAGTATTCTTTTTTTCATGTTTCTCCTCCTGTGTAAATTGTTTCTCCGTTTCGGTGTCAAGACACCTTGTGGGTTTATAGTACCACATTTGCATTTCCTTGCCAAGAGCCGACGGCAAAAAATCCCCCGCAGAAACACGGGGGACGAAAAAAATCACAGCATTTTAATGCCCTTGACGGCGAGCATGAGACCCATAGTGATGATGAGGACGGTGCTCACTTTGAGGATGTATTTGTTATATTTTCTGGTCAGCGCATCGCCGAGCAGGCCGAACACGAGCATGCAAACGCTAGTACCGAGGCCGAACACGAGCATCAGCGCCGCACCCAAAGCGGCCGAGCCTGCCGAGGCGGCGAAAAACCACATTGACGACAGCATGCCGCAGGGCATCACGCCGGTCAGAAGCCCGACTATAAACGGCGTGCCACGAAACCCGCAGGGCGAGCTCAGCCCCGGGCGCAGACGGCGCAGGAACGGCACGCCCCACATGCGAAGCCCGATGAGCACGACCAAAAGCCCCGCCACGATGAACACGGCGCTTTTTAGCTGCATGCTGAAAATGATATAGCTGCCCGCTGCGCCGAAAATTAGCCCCATGACCGTGTAGCCGACCATGCGGCCGCCGTTATACGCAAGGGCGTTGTGCTGCGTGAGCATGATGCCGCCGCACATGCCGATGCAGTGCACGCCGCCGAGTAGCCCCGTCAGAAACACGAGCCCCAGCGACATTCCCTCGCCGACTTCGGGCATGCTCACCGCCTGCGTTAACGCCGTCAGCGCAAGGTACAGCACTGCGATGCAAGCAATGTCGAACAAATTCCACAGCAGGTTTTTTCTGCCCCTGCCGATGGGGAAGCCGTGCTTTGTAAGCGCCGCTTCTATCTCCGCTTCACTGACCCTTTCGGGGTCAAATTCGACGGCGACCTCGCTTTTCACATAGCTTGCCCTGACCGAATTTACACCGTCAAGGCGCTTTAAGATGCGGGCGATATCGTAGGTGCAGTTCGGGCAGACGATGCCGTCGACTTTCGCTTCAAATGTGCTCATTTTGCCCTCCCCGTCGGTCTGTCGAACGCATGCGCAAGCTTTGCCGCCAGCCTCTCGGTGATGCTCGGCCTGCGCTCAAACGGCGGGTAACCGGCATCATCGAGGGCGGCAAAAATTTGCGCCTCCGTGACGATATCGGGGTCAAAGCGCACCGTGACGAGCGACTTGAAATACTCGACATCGGCATCGATAACGCCCCGAAGCTGCAAAAGTGTGCAGATGATAAGCTCGGGGCACTGCACGCAGTACATGCCCTTTACATAGGTTTTCAGCGTTTTTTCTTCCACCGTCTGCGCTCCTTTCTGCCGTTTTGGAGTTTGAGTGAGTTAAACAAAACACCAATCGAACTCAGCGACATGGAGGTCGCACAAATTGACGGGTGCAGCACTCCGGCGGCGGCAATTGGGATACTCAGGGCGTTGTACACAAGCGCCCAGCGGAGGTTTTGATTGACCACCCGCATGGTTTTTTCCGAGAGTCCGAACACCTCGGGCAGCTTCTTCAGATCGCCCGACGGCAGGAGTATGCCCGCCGATTCGATGGCTATATCCGAGCCGCTGCCCATGGCGACCGAGCAGTCGGCTCCGGCGAGTGCGGGCGTATCGTTCACGCCGTCGCCGACCATGCAGATGGTGCGCCCCTCGGCCTTGAGCCGGGCGATGATATCCGCCTTTTCCGTCGGCAGGACATTGGCTTTGACATTTTCTATCCCCGCCTTGGCGGCAATATCCCGAGCGGTCTGCTCGTTATCGCCGGTGACGAGCCACACCTGCCTGCCGCTTGCCTTGAGCTTCTCGACAACTTCCCGTGCCTCGGGCTTTATGACATCGGCGACCCGAACAAGCCCCACGAGCACGCCGTCATACGCTGCGCAGACCTCGGTGCCCGTGCCTTCGGGCAAGCTCGCCGCGTCCACGCCGTTATCGGAGAGAAACCGCCTGCTGCCGCAGATGAGTGCTTTGCCGTTTATCGTGCATTTAACGCCCCTGCCTGCGACCGCTTCAAAGTCCGCAGCCGGATCGGGCGCAAAGTCGCCGAACACGCTCTTTGCGTGGGCGACAACCGCCTTGGCGACCGGGTGGTCAGACATGGCCTCGGCGGAGGCGACAAGGTGCAAAAGCGCCGTCTCGTCCATGCCGTTTAAGCTTAAGATTTCCGTTACCTCGGGGCTTCCCTTGGTTATCGTGCCGGTTTTGTCGAACACGACCGTGTCGGCCTTGCGGGCATTTTCGATGAACCTGCCGGAGCTATATAGCACGCCGTTTTCGGCGGCGGCACCGGAGGCGACCATGAGCGCCGTGGGCGTGGCGAGTCCCAGTGCGCAGGGGCAGGCGACCGACAGCACATCGCAGCAGGTCACAAGCGCCTTTTCAAGGTCACGGGGTCTTAGCTTCTTAAACCACAGCGCAAAGGTCGCCGCAGCGGCGGCAACGACGGCGGGTACGAACCAGCCCGCAACGGAGTCCGCAAATTTTTGCACCGGCGCTTTTTCGCACTGCGCCCGCCTGACGGCGGCGACTATCTGCTGCAAAACGGAGTCCTTACCAAGCCCCTCGGCGGTCACCTTGGCTGCGCCGGCACGGCACAGGCTGCCGCCGATGACCTTGTCGCCCGGGTGCTTGTCAACGGGCAGGCTCTCGCCGGTGAGCATCGATTCGTCAACGGCGCAGTCACCCTGCATTATCGTTCCGTCAACGGCGATGCGCTCGCCCGCTCGGACCAAGACTATATCGCCGTACACGATGCCGTCCACTGGCTTTTCCGTAACCGCACCGTCAACGAGCACGGCCGCCGTTTTGGGCTGGAGGTGCAAAAGCTTGCGTATTGCGCCGTTTGCCTCGCCGGCCGCCATCTGCTCGATGTATTTGCCGAACAGAATCAGCGACAGCAGCACGCCGTCCGAGCCGAAATAGAGCGTGAAATTGTTCTTTCTCGTAAATGCGACATGGCTGCTGTACAGGTAAATGAGCGTTGAGGACAGCGAGATGAGCGTATCCATGCCGAAGCTGCGGTTGCGCAGGTCACGCAGTGCGCCCTTGTAAAAATACCTGCCCGGGCCGAATTGCAGCGCCGTCGCAACGGCAAACTGCGCCTTGGGGTGCAGCTCCAGCATCAAAAGCGAGGTCGCCGCCGCAGAGCCTAAAAGCTTTTGCAGAAGCTCCATGCGCTTGTCAAGCTCCTGATCCTCGTCTCCGCCACGGCGCTCGCCCGCCGTGACCGTGCAGCCGCAGTCTGCGCACGCAGCAACAAGCTCCCGTGCCTGAATGTCAATAGGCCACAGGCACACCGTTATCTTGCCGCCCGAAATCGTCACCGACTTCACGCCGAACACCGAGCTAAGCGCAGCGCAAAGCCCCTCGGGGATTTCCCCCGCCGGTATGAGCTCCTGCTCCTCTATGGGGACACGAAAGCCCGCCTTTCTGACGGCGGCGGCAATCATTGCAATGTCCGTCACGCCCTCGTCATACGAAACGGCGGCGGTCGAGGCAGCGAAGTTGATCTCCGCACGGGCTACTCCCTTTTGCGCCGAGATGACCTTGCCTAATCTGCGCACACAGGCGGCGCACTCCATATCCAAAATTTTTAGTGATATATCCGTCATGCCGTATCACCTCATACGAAAAACAGGAGAAGCGGCAGCCTCTCCTGTTCGATCTTATTCTTCTTCTGCCGCCTGAGCTTCGAGCTCCTTGCGATTTTTGTTTGCGAGGATGAACGCCGGCGTCGACATGACGGGGAGAATGAACAGCAGCGCCCAGTCTATCCAGTTGATGCCCTGAAGCCACTGACCCTCGTGCATAACGCCCTTGTTGAGCTTGAAGTAGTTGTAGTTCCATGCGCCCCAGACATCGGTCGTGGGCTTCCACAGATGCACCTTCAAAAATGCGGCGCTTGTGATGATGCCCTCGGCCATGACGAGCCAAGTCGCCGAGGCACGCTTGTTTTTCGTGAGAAATGTGCTGATAGCCGGCATGACATACACGGCGAGGTTTATCGCCAGCAGCTGGAGCGGAATTTTGTACTTCCACCTGAACGCCTGATAGAAATGGTCGCCGTCATGCGCAAGCGTTGCGCCCAGCACCATCATGTTCGCCAAACCTACCGAAGCTGCGGTCTTGTCATCCATACGGGTGCTCAAGAACTTTGCTTCCTTTTTAAGATCAAAGCCCATTTTTTCGTCCTCCGTAATTATAATTTACCGCTTGGTAAATATAAAATACCGCATTGTGGTCGATTTGTCAATACTCAATCGTCTGCGGCTTCACATCTGGGTCGTGGGAGCAGAAAACGCCCACGCATTTGGGGTCTGCCTGCATCGTTTTGAGCCACTGAATCGACTTGCGCTGCCGCTTGCGGGCAAAGCCGTAGCCCGGGATAACGAGATCGTCGATGTTGCGCTGCGAGAAGGCGACATCGGAGGCGAGGATCGCAAATTCGTTGCCGTAAATTCCGTCGGCGGCGTTTACAAAGCGGCCTGACGGCGCTTTGTTTATCATGACCGCCATCTGCCCGTCGGTGTGCCCGGGACAGGCGATGCACAAAACGCTGTCGTCCCCGAAGAGGTCGAAGCCTCGGCCTATGGGTCCCTGCGCCGTGCCGAAGTAAAACGGACGCTCGATGATGTCCTTGTACGGCATGTAGGTGTCCCACACCTGACGGACACGGTAGACCGTGCGGCACGACCAGAAATACTCATGCTCGGCCATGACGATGCGCTTTGCCCTGCCGGCAAAGTCCTTGAGGGCGCAGGTGTGGTCAACATCGTTGTGGGTGATGAGCACAAGGTCAATATCCTCGGGGCTCAGCCCCATCGCCGCAAGCTGCTCGACTGCGGCCTGACCTTTTTCGACCTGCGGCCGGTAAAAGTCCCGCAGGTAGAGCGGCATGACCTTATTGCAGTCAGCCGACAGCCCGGTCTCGACCAAAATTTTGCCGTGCACGGGGTGCTCGACGAGATACACGCTCACAGGGAGCGTCACCCGCTTAAGTGCGCTGTCTTTTATATACGCCATGTTCGCCGGTATCGTTATCGTTCCGCAGTGCAGAATATGAATTTTTATTGCATTCTTATCCATACAGACACGACCTTTCAATATGTGAATGATATCACAAACTTACCAATCGGTCAACAAAAAGGGTGCTTGGCAACATTCATATGCTGTCTATTAATAAATAGACTTAAATATTTTTAATATCTATATTGACAATTCGCATGTCTAGTGCTATTCTATCCTCAGAGGTGATTATAATGAAGCGGCTAATTTCAAGGTGTCCGAGCTGTGACGGCGAGCTTGTGATAAGCACATTGCAGTGCCCCGATTGCGGCATGGAGTTCAAAAGCAGCTTTGAACTGAGCTTTTTCGACAAGCTCAGCGACGAGCAAAACGGTTTTTTGCTCGCATTTTTGCGGGCAAGAGGAAATTTGAAAGAGGTGCAGTCTGAAATGAGTATTTCTTACCCGACCGCAAAAAAGAAGCTGGACGAGCTGCTCGATGCGCTGAACCTCGGCAGCGAAGAAAAATGCGCCGAGCCTAAGGTCGTTGACCTAAGCCGGCTGAATGTCGACCACGGCAGCAATTGTGCGTCCGAGATAGTCAAGGCAAAGCTTAAAGACCACGGCGGCCACACCACGGTGTTCACCGCAAGAGGGCTTCCCTGCGAGGTGTACGCCGAGCCCGATGGCGAGACCTTTACGAGCGATAAGCTCCCGACCAGTCCCGCATTTGACTATGGCATTTTTGATGCGATAGTCGAGCTGCTTTTAAAGCAGGACGGCAGGGCGAGAAAAGGCAACGGCAGAAACTTCAAGCTCGGCGAGACCGGCTGCGAGGAAAGCACGGTCGTCGGCACTGTTGCGCTGCACATGGGTCACAAAAAAGGTGACTCCATCCATGACCCCGTGTTTGTTTTGGCGGCAATTTTGGAATGGGCGGGTATTGCCGTGAATGGGCGTGGCGAGCTTATTCTCACGGATGAATACAGGAGCATGCTATGATACGCTTTTTGCTTTCGCTTATCATCAATTTCTTCCGCTGTGTATTTTTTAAGTACAACAACTATTGATAGCAAAACCGCTCCGCAGTCTCGTTATGAGACTGCGGAGCGGTTTTGTCTTTTTCTTTTAAAGCTCCGAAACCTTGAACATATCCTGTGCGGGGGCTTCGTGGAAAAGGGTGAACTTTTCGGCCTTGGGCAGGTCGTGACCGAGGTCGGTGAGCTCTAAGCGGACGGACTTGCCGCCGGGGGCGGTGAAGGTGAGCGCCATCTCGCCGGTGAGATCAAAGCTCAGCCTGCCGTTTTCCTCGGTGCAGCCGAGAATGACTCTCACGGCATCGACCGGACACTTGTCGGTCTCGGCAACGCACTTAACGCCCGAGTCGGGGCTTGCCTCGACACCCAGAAGCTCGGCGGCATACAGCGACGCACGGTAGCCGATGGTAAGGCCGGGGCACTCGTGGCCGTGGAACTCGGCGCACTTTTTCCAAAGCTCGTTATTTATCATATCATTTCCTCCTCAGTACGGAACTATTACTCTTATTCCCTTGTGCTCTATGATATCGACACGCAGGTCGTAGACGGCCTGAATGGTCTCGGGCGTGACGGTCTCGACCCCGCCGAAGGAGAACACCTTGGCGTCTTTTACGAACAGGAAGCGGTCGCAGTGGCGCATGGCCAAATTGAGGTCGTGAATGACTATCGCAGCGCCGATGTTTTGCTCCTGCGCAATGTCACGGATGACATGGAGCATCTCGTGCTGATTATTCGGGTCAAGGCTGCTTGTCGGCTCGTCGAGCAGCAGATACTTCGGCTGCTGCACGAGCGCACGGGCGAGCATGGTCTTCTGAAGCTCGCCGCCGGACAATTCGTCGAGATACCTCGACTCAAGGTGCCGCAAATTGAGCATATCGAGCACCTCGGTGACGATGCGCTCATCCTCGGCGGTAACGCCCCATTTGATATAGGGCTTGCGGCCCAAAAGCACCGCATCGAACACCAGCGTATGCGTCGGCTGGGTGCTCTGCGGCACATAGGCGACCGACTGCGCAAGCGTTCTGCGCTGCATGTGCTCGATGCTCAGGCCGTCAACCGAAACGCTGCCGGAGGTGGCGGGATTTATCCTGTCGATGCACTTAATGAGAGTGCTTTTGCCTGCGCCGTTATTGCCGAGCACCGCCATGAACTGACCCTGCTCGAGGTGAAACGACACATCATCGAGTATCTTTCTGCCGTTTTTTGAATAGGCAAAGGAGAGGTCTTTAACTTCAAGCACGCTTGCTGCCCCCCTTGAAAAGAAGATACAGGAACATGGGCGCACCGAGGAACGAGGTTATGGCGCCGATGGGCAGGATAACGGGCGAGATGACCGTTCGGGCGACCAAGTCGCCGCCGAGCATGAGCACCGCTCCCATGAACGCCGAGCCCGGGATAAGCCATGTGTAATTTGACCCGACGAGCCTGCGCACGATGTGCGGTGCGCACAGGCCGATGAAGCTTATAAGCCCGATATACGACACGACGGTCGCTGCAACGAACGAGCAGGCAAGTATGTTTATGACCCTCGTTCTGCCGACATTCACGCCGAGGGAAACGGCGGTGTGCTCACCGGCGGCAAGGGCGTTGTAGCTCCAGCGGTTGAGGATGAAATACACCGTGAACACCGCAACGACGGCGGTTATGACGAGAATATCGCTGCGTGTCGTGCTGCCGAGATCGCCGAAGGTCCAGAACACGAACGACGCAAGCTCCGTTTCGCTCGCAAAATACTGCAAAAGCGTGGTGGCACCGCTAAATAATGCACTGAGCGCAACGCCGGCAAGCACCATTGCCTCGGGGCCGATGGCACGAAGCTTCGACAGACCGAGGATGATGACGGAAACCAGCATACTGCTTACAAATGCGCACACCGACACCAGAACGGAGTCGGCAAGTCCCGCCGTGCCCGCTCCGAGCACCATTATTGCAAACGCCGCACCGAAGCTTGCGCCCTGCGAAATGCCCAGTGTGGATGCCGAGGCAAGGGGGTTATTGAGTATCGCCTGCAAAATGCAGCCGGTCACGCCGAGCCCCGCTCCGCAGACGACGGCGGTGTATATCCTCGGCAGGCGCACGCCCTGCACGACGGCGTTTATGCGGCTGTCAGCCGTGCCGAAAACGCCCCGTACAAGCTCTGCGACCGAGGTCGAGTAAGACCCGCACTTTAAGGAGATCAGCGCAAACACCAAAAGCAGCACGGCAAGCGCCGCAAGCACGAGGATGTTCCTGTATTTATTTTTGGCGTATGCGCTGTCTGTCTGCATTTTTATCTCCGTTTACTTTGTGATATCAACCGGTCCGAAGCTGTAGCCGGCTTCGTTGAGGGTCGAATAGAAATCGTCTGTGCCGAGGAACATCTTGAAGATCTCGTTTGCCTTCTCGACGGGGTCGATGTCGGAAAACGCCTCGGGGTAGATGACCGTTGCCATGTAATACATATCCGCAAGTGCAAGCTCGACATTCGTTGCGCAGAAGCGGAAGCTTATCTGCGAAAACACTCTGTTTTCCTTGACGGCGGTCAGGCTGTTGTAGAACGCCGGGTTTTCCGCATACTGTTGTTTTACCAGATCGAGGTTGCTTGTGTCAACAAAAATATAATCGGGGTCTACCTTGAGCACCTGCTCGATATCCATGTCGAAGGCGCCGGACTTGCCGGTGGCATCGGCGATGTTATTTGCCTTGAGCTCGGCAAGCGGGCCGTAACCGGCCTCGGTGCCCTCAAAGCCGTGAGCGCCCTTAAAGGAAACGCCGGAGACATACACGGAGGGGACGCTGTCCTTGTCGACCTTTGCGACACGGTCGGCGATATCCTTTTTCATCGCAGTGAGGTAATCGGTGAGCTCCTTGGCTCTATCCTGCTTACCGTAGACCTCGCCGAGGAGGTTTATCATATCAAACACCGCATCGTCCAGAATGCCCTCGACCATGGGGATGGTCACGACGGGGATGCCGGTTTTCTGCTGATAAGCGTCGGCGGTGTCCTTGTCCATTTGAGCAATGATGACATCGGGGTTGGCGGAGATTATCTGTTCGTCGTAGGTTTCGCCGTTGTTGCCGGTCTGGGGCAGCTTCTCCCACACATCCTGGTGCAGGTACGCAAAGGGCTTCTGAGCGCCCACGCCCAGCTCGTTTTCCTCAACGCCGACGAGAAGGTCGAGCGCATCCATGTAGGTGGTAAAGCGCAGCGAGCCCACGCCCACGCAGATGACGGACTTGACGGTCTTGGGGATGGTGACCTGCCTGCCGCAGGCATCGGTGACGACCCTTGTCTCGTCGTTTGTTTTGTTATCGTCGTTTGTGCCGCCGCAGGCGCACAGGGAAAATAGCATTGCAATGGCGAGCAATGCGGCTATGAGTTTTTTCATGTTAAAATCCTTTCTGTTTTTGAATTTGTTAAGATTTTAATATACAAACCGACCCGCCGCAAGCCCCCCGGGGGGATAGAATTTCGAGAAATTTTACAACATAGAACTGGAAAATATAGGTGCAACAAGCAAGCTCCAATACGCAGCAGGGGGAGTG
>DQDL01000115.1:0-274 GCA_003533405.1 Clostridiales bacterium
CGACAGGATAGATATCATCGTCGAAGCCCCGGCACTTGAGTATGAGGAGCTTAAAAACCGTGCTCCCGCCGAGTCATCGGCCGAAATAAAAAAGCGTGTCGATGCCGCACGGAAAGCGCAGCAGGAACGCTTCAAAGATACCGATATAAATTCAAATGCGAATATGGACACAAAGGCGCTCAACCGCTACTGCATGCTCACACCCGAGTGCGAGGCGCTCATGCATCAGGCGTTTGACCGCATGGGTCTGACCGCCCGCAGCTATGACCGCATC
>DQDL01000115.1:431-1365 GCA_003533405.1 Clostridiales bacterium
CCGCAGCTATGACCGCATCCTGCGAGTGGCAAGGACGATAGCCGACCTTGAGGGCTCGGAGACCATCGAAGCGACCCACATCGCCGAAGCTATCCAGTACCGCACCTACGACTTCAGAACGAATATCTGACCGCAACCCCCACCCCGGTGTCGAGTGACATAGGGTGGGGGTTATGTGCATTAGGCGAAAATCACAAACTTTTTCGTGAAAAGTGCACGAAATCACAAGGAATATGCTGTACATGTTCAAATATTGACTCTTTCGACACGCAATTATATAATAAGAACAATAGAAACATCTACCAAAGCACCGTTAGATAGCTATATTATAGATAGGTGGAAAATTAATGATCAGCCTTTTGGTGGGTATTTTCGACCTCGTTTGGGGGATAGTTGGCGGATTGCTTAGGTTTATACTCGGAGTGTTTTTCGGCTTTTGGCGCACTCTGCTAAGGCAAAAATGGTGAACGAAATGACAAAAGACTATTATGATGCCGACGCTGTTATCACAATTAAAGGACGGGAGTACGCCCTGTACAGAAAGGGTGCTTTAAAGGCGACGCCGTACATGGTAGATGTCTCGACTGGCGAAATTCCGGAGGGAGAGCAACGACCGCTGCTTGCGGAATACTTGATACAAAATAGTGTTGATATTGAGCCGTGGGAAACGAGAACAACTCATTGGTGCGTGAGACAGGCTATAAAAGTCGCACGGGGGACGCCTTCGGATTTGCTTGATGTCCATGTTTCTGCGCCTGTGTCTGCCAAACCACAAAAGAAGACTAAGAAAGAGTGCTTGCCGATTACGGAGGAAAACATCGTCAGTGTTCATAAACAAGTGCTTGCAAGCACAAGTTATGGAGCAAATTTCACGATGATACATGATGTGCTCAATAGATTTCCGCAAAATGATGACCGTGAATTGGTCGCAATG
>DQDL01000115.1:1506-2349 GCA_003533405.1 Clostridiales bacterium
GATGACCGTGAATTGGTCGCAATGAAGGTGTCTCTTATTGACCTGACCAATTCAACTAATATCGGTAAGCACATAAAGAAGATCTCTCTTGCTGAAATAGCTGAGCTGATAGTGCGCATCCAAGATTTTGACGAGCGAGTTTCTCAGGGCGACCCGACTTTGGTCAGCCAGCTTGCCAAAACTAACGGAAGCATAAACTTGTTCTCCTTTGCATCTAAGTATTGCACATATCACAATGTTGATGCTTACGGAAAAGATGACTATTCTATTTTCGACAGTGTGGTGCAAAATGCCTTGCCGCTCTATGTTCCTGATCTTAAGAAGTCCGAAATAAGCGAATGGCGTGAGACCTGCAATTATGCTGCGTTTAACAACTGTATAGGACAACTGCTCGACCGAAACGATATTCAGATACCGTTCAGACGCAGGAAATTTGACCATTTCCTGTGGTATACTAACCGCAAATGATGAGCCGAGAGCGACAAAGCCGCTGCGTTGTCTCCGCAGCGGCTTTGATATATAAACTGCATACAAAAAACGAAATGCCCCTTGACCGCACGGTTTCTTTACACCGTTTCTAAAGCAGTCAAGGGTCATTTCATTGAGTTCTTAGTATCTAACATCATTGGTTACCTCTCTTTCGTCAGAGTGTGATGCCGCCGGTCATCGGACACAAATTAAACACGGGAAGAACAATTTTGTCGACTCATTGGTCGTTTCCATAAGCGGAATAGGCTGAGTGTTTTTGTCCTGTCGATATTCTGACTTCGGCATCTGTCCTCACTGTCGGCTTTCCCGATCTCTGAGGACTTTCTTACTTGTACATCGGTATCACCCTTTCTG
>DQDL01000115.1:2535-3032 GCA_003533405.1 Clostridiales bacterium
TGTACATCGGTATCACCCTTTCTGGTTATAGAGTACCAAACCGCAGAGGCAATTTCAAGAGTAATAATTTACGAATTTAAAGCGCAAAACTTGTGCAGCCATACGAAGTTTGATAAATTATTATCAAAAGCCTTGACTTTGCCGTATTTCTGCAATATAATGAAGATGTTGTGTGCCAAAACCGCAGGCTTTCCTGCGGTTTTGTTGCGTTTGGATTGCAAAGGTGTTATAATTACTGCGCTTTAGAAAAAATCAGGGAGACTGAAATATGATAAATGATATTATTCTCCTCAAGCTCGGCGAGATAGTCCTCAAGGGACTCAACCGCCGAAGCTTTGAGCAAAAGCTCATCGGCAACATCAACCGCCGCCTGTCGGCTATCGGCAAGTTCAAGGTCTACTGCATGCAGTCGACTATATATGTCGAGCCCGTGGACGAGACAAGCGACATGGACGCTGCGTTTGAAGCGCTCGGCAAGGTGTTCGGCATTGCGACCA
>DQDL01000115.1:3194-10350 GCA_003533405.1 Clostridiales bacterium
GCAAGGTGTTCGGCATTGCGACCATGAGCAGGGCGGCCGGCTGCGAAAAGGATGCGGCGAAGATAGCCGAGCTTGCGATAAGCTACCTCAAGGACGACATGGAAGCCGCAAAGAGCTTCAAGGTCGAGGGCAAGCGCAGTGACAAGAGCTTTCCCATGACCTCCATTGAGCTTTCGCAGTATGTCGGCGGCGAGCTTGCCGAGGCATACCCCGAGTGCAGGGTCGATGTGCACGAGCCGGAGCTTGTGGTTCATGTCGAGATCCGTGACCTTGCAGCCTATGTCCATGCTGCGCCCACCCCGGGCGCCGGCGGCATGCCGGTCGGCTCGAACGGCATCGGCGTAACGCTGCTGTCCGGCGGTATAGACAGTCCGGTGTCGACCTATATGATAGCAAAGCGCGGTGTGCGGCTCATTCCCGTGCACTTTTTCTCCTTCCCGTACACCTCCGAGCAGGCCAAGCAGAAGGTCATTGAGCTTGCCGAGATACTGACTGCCTACTGCGGCAAAATGACCATCGAGATAGTGCCGTTCACGCACATTCAGGAGGAGATTCGGGCAAAGTGCCCCGAGGACTATTTCACCCTCATCATGCGCAGATTCATGATGCGCATCGCAAGCCGCATTGCCGAGGCAAACGGTGCAAAGGCGATAGTCACCGGCGAAAATCTCGGTCAGGTCGCAAGCCAGACCATGGAGGCCATGGCATCCACGCAGGCGGTCATCGATCTGCCGGTTTTGCAGCCGCTTATCGGCATGGACAAGGAGGAGATAGTGCAGACAGCCCGAAAGATCGGCACATTCGAGACCTCAATACTGCCGTATGAGGACTGCTGCACCGTGTTCACCCCCAAGCACCCCAAGACGAAGCCCAAGGTGCATGAGGTTGCGGAAATTGAGTCCGTTCTCGACATTGACGCACTTGTCGACGAGGCCGTTGCGGGCATAGAGAGGGTGAAGGTCGGATGATGGACAAAGTTCATAATGCCGAGATACTCTCCGTCGGCACGGAGATACTTTTAGGTCATACCGTAAACACCGACGCAAGCGACATTTCGCAGATGCTCTCGGAGATCGGCATAAATGTAAAGTACCATACGGTAGTCGGCGATAACCCCGCAAGGCTTTTAGACTGCATTGAAATTGCAAAGAGCAGGGCGGATATCATCATATCCACCGGCGGTCTCGGCCCCACCTGCGATGATCTTACAAAGCAGACGCTTGCAAAAAGCTTCGGCCTTGAGCTTGAGATGAACGAGTACGAGCGCTCGTGCCTGTACGACTACCTCACCAACCGCGGCTACAGCAAGGAGATGACCGAAAACAACCTCCAGCAGGCCATGCTGCCTGTCGGCTGCACGGTTTTCCACAACGACTGGGGCACTGCCCCCGGCTGTGCCTTTGAAAAGGACGGCGTTATCGTTCTGATGCTGCCCGGCCCGCCCAAGGAGTGCAACGCAATGTTCAAGGCCTGCGCCGTGCCGTACCTGCGCTCGCTGTCCGATGAGCAGATAGTCTCGCACGCCATCCATGTTTTCGGCATGAGCGAAAGTGCGCTCGACCAGCTTTTCCGTGACGAGATGAACGCCATGACAAACCCAACCATGGCGCCCTACGCCAAGGAGTCCGACTGCCTTTTGCAGATAACCGCTAAGGCAGGAAGCGCCGAGGAGGCCGAGGAAATGATGAAGCCCGTTATCGAGCACTGCTGCGAGGTGCTGGGTGATGTCGTTTTCGGCATCGATGTCGAGAGCGTCGAGGAGCGGGTCATGCAGCTTTTAAGTGAAAAGAAAATGACCTTCTCCGCAGCCGAGAGCTGCACCGGCGGCGAGCTTGCAAAGCGCTTTACCGATATGCCAGGCGCAAGCGAATTTTTCCTCGGCGGCGTGACTACCTACACAAACGGCGCAAAGGCAAAGCTTTTGGGCATAGACCCCGGGCTCATCGAGGCAAAGGGAGCTGTCAGCCGTGAGGTCGCCACCCAGATGGCCGAGCGGGTGAGGGCGCTTTTAGGCACCGACATGGGTGTCGGCGTAACGGGACTTGCAGGCCCCGACGGCGACGGTGTTCACGAGGTGGGCACGGTGTTCGTGTCGCTGGCGACAAAAGACGGCACATTCGTGCGAGAGCTTCATGTCGGCGACCGCCGCACCCGCAGCTACATCCGCCGTGTTTCCGGCAATTTCGTGTTCGACATGATGCGCCGCTACATGATGGGACTCAAGATAGAACAATAAAAATGCCCGTGCAGTTTTAAACTGCACGGGCTGAATTTTAAGTTAGATGAACAGGGCGCTCAGCGCAATGAGGAACTGCGCAAGCCAATAGGTGATGTGCACCGCACGGTTTTTGCCGTTTGTCGGGTTGCCGCTGAAGCACTGCACGGAAAGAATACTGTCGCTGATGATAAAGCTCACGCCTGCAATGCCGAAAAGCAGCGTGCCGATGCTGAAATTAAAGATCGCAGTACCCACGGCGGACACGCCCATGAAGCAGACGAAAGCGCAGTAGCCGGCAAGCGGGAAGTACAGCTTGCCGAGCTGGAGACCGTGCTTTTTCGAGTTCTGATACTCAAGCAGCAGAGCGATGATGAGCAGCGGGATAGCGGCGATCCATGCCTTGGGGGCGATGCTGTAAAGAGCTACGACATAGAACACATGGCCGACCAAAAACGACATTGCGCCCGAGAGGAAGCACAGCGCAAACCTCTCTGTAAACACGAAGCGCAGCGCCAAAAGCTCGTCGCCCAAAAAGCCGAAGAACAGGCCGAACATCACGAGCACGGCAAAGTGGCGGTCGGTCGTGTGGAACACGGCGATTGCAGCTATCACGATGCTGCAGACGGTGGTCAGACCCTTAAACAGAACAGCCATGACGGGGTCGTTGTTCTCGGTCACCTGCGTAAATTTAAGGCCGAAGAACAGACCCGCAAGCACGAGAAGAACGATAAAAGCTATGTACATAAAAAATACCTCCAAGTAAAATTCGATGGGGGATTGTGATAACTATACCACATGTATGGTTATTTGTAAACGATTTATTAAGAAAGTAATGGGAAAACTGTTGCAAAAGCGCCGTTGTATGCTAAAATATATGCAGCAAGCTGCGATCAGGAGAAAAAGATATGAAAAACGAAAAAGCTGCAAAGGCACTGAGCGCCGTTGTTAACGGCACGGGAAAAACGCTTGAATTTATAGATAAGGCGGCAAGAAAGCTTGAGCCGCTGACGGGGCTGCCTATAATCGGCGGCACTATCGCCGAGGTGCAGGACATCATCTCGATGCTGGACGATTACTATCACGGCAGGTATAAGAAAATACCCACGGCGGCGCTTTTGGGTTCACTCGGCATCCTTGCCTATCTCGTGAGCCCGCTTGACCTTATCCCCGACAATGTGCCCATCCTCGGCTTTATCGACGATGCGTTTATTATAAACACCGTCGTCACCCTGTGTGTGGACAAGGAGCTTGAACGCTACCGTCAGTGGCGTAATGACACAATGACCGAAACAGCCTGAGTGAACGCTCGGGCTGTTTTTTCGTTAAAAACGCCGCCGGAGGGGCGTAATTCTATTGTAAAATGATACGAAAATGCCCGAAGCGGGAAATTAAAGCTTTACATGCGGCGGATTTGCGGTAAAATATATTTGTGAGAATAACGACTATCTAAGAATGAACATATCCTTTTTGGTATAGGAGAGAAATGTAATGGGAATTGCTGAAGTGCTTTCACTTCTCGGCGGCGTTGCGCTGTTTCTGTTCGGCATGTCGCTGATGGGTGACAGCCTTAAAATGGTTGCCGGCAGCAAGCTTGAGGTCGTGCTGTACCGCCTTTCGGGTACGCAGCTCAAGGGCATTCTGCTCGGCACGGGCGTAACCGCCGTCATACAGTCGTCGTCTGCGACCTCGGTCATGGTCGTCGGCTTCGTCAACTCCGAAATGATGAAGGTGCGCCAGGCGATAGGCATCATCATGGGTGCAATAATCGGCACGAGCATCACCGGTTGGATAATATGCCTTTCCGATATCGGCGGCAACACCTCCGGCTGGATGGAGCTTCTGTCAACGGAGACGCTGACCTCGGTCGTTGCGCTTATCGGCATCATTCTTTACATGTTCTCGGGCGATATGTCCCGCCGCCATGTCGGCGGTATACTCATGGGCTTTGCGGTACTCATGTTCGGCATGAAGGCCATGAGCGGCGCCGTCTCGGGACTGAAGGACGACGAAAATTTTGTACGTATACTCACCGATTTTTCAAACCCCATCCTCGGCATCATCGTCGGCATGGCCTTTACGAGCGTTCTGCAGAGCGCCTCGGCTGCCGTCGGCATTTTGCAGGCGCTTGCAATTACCGGCGCCGTGAGCTTTGAGGTCGCATTCCCCATCATCATGGGCATCGCCATCGGCGCTGCAGTTCCGGTGCTTTTGTCTGCCATGGGCGCAAGCGCAGACGGCAAGCGCACTGCACTTTCGTATCTCGTTATTGACCTTTTCGGTGTTATCATCGTCAGCGTTATATTCTATGCCGTCAATGCATTCGCACACTTTGGTTTTATGAGCCGCACCATGACGGCTGTGAGTATTGCATTCGTAAACACGCTTTTCAGGGTCGTCATCGTCATGATACTTGCACCCATGACCGGACTTATCGAGAAGTTCGTTTCGCTCTTTGTCAAGGACGACAGGGAGCGCCTCAAGGGACTGCGCGATATGGACCTTCTGGAGGAGCGCTTCCTTACTCATCCGGCGCTCTCTATTGAGCAGAGCCGCCAGGTCATAAACTCCATGGCACGCTGCGTCGTGAAGAATGTCACCGACGCATTGTCGCTTGTGGATAAATACACTAAGGACGGCTTTGCCGAGGTGCAGAAGGAGGAGGAGCTCGTCGACCGCTACGAGGATAAGCTTGGTACATATCTTGTTCAGATAACGAGGCTTGAGCTTACAAAGCAGCAGAATATCATGGTCGGCAAGTACCTGCACTCGATAACCGACTTTGAGCGTATGAGCGACCATGCGCTGAATATCGCAGAATGTGCGCAGGAGATGCACGATAAGAAGCTCAACTTCTCAAAGTACGCAACACATGAGCTGTCTGTACTGCGCTCTGCCGTGTCGGAGATAGTAGCGCTGGCTGTAAAGGCTTTTGTCGAGGATGACCTCAGTGTCGCATATCGCATTGAGCCCTTGGAGGAGAAGATAGACAGCCTGTGCGACGAGATGAAGCTGCACCACATCAACCGCATAAGCGACGGTACCTGCACCCTGCAGCTCGGCTTTGTGTTCAACGACCTGCTGACCAATCTCGAACGCATGGCCGACCACTGCTCGAATATCGGCGTTGCCATGATAGAGCTTGCAAGCGGCGCACTCGAGACGCACGATTACTACAACAAGCTCATGGAGGAGACCACCGATCAGTTCAAGGAAAGCTTTGCAAAGTACGATGCAAAGTTCAAGCTCTGATATGATAAATACGACCCTTTGCTACATAGAGCACGGCGACGAGTACCTAATGCTCCACCGTGTGAAAAAGGAAAACGACATTAACCGTGACAAGTGGATAGGCCTCGGCGGCAAGTTTGAAAAGGACGAAAGCCCCGAGGAATGCCTGCTGCGTGAGGTGTACGAGGAATCGGGGCTTCGACTTACCTCGTGGCGCTACCGTGGCATCGTAACCTTTGTGAATACCGTCTGCCCGACCGAGTATATGCACCTGTTCACCTCCGATGAATTTGAGGGCGAGATAGGCGCATGCGACGAGGGCGAGCTTGAGTGGATCAAAAAAAGCGAGCTTATGAAGCTCACACTCTGGGAGGGCGATAAAATTTTCCTCCGACTGTTAGACGAAAACGAACCGTTTTTCTCGCTGAAGCTCAGCTACGACGGCGACGAGCTGATATCGGCAAAGCTAAACGGCAAGAACATTTGAGACCCCATTCTCATACCATGAACCGAGAGGTGACGGTATGAGAATTTTTGTTGTTTCCAAAGGCGACAGCCTGTATTCCATAGCCCGCAAATTCGGCGTATCGCCGACGGAGCTGAGCTACATAAACGCACTTTCTGACCCCGACCGGCTCACGATAGGGCAGACGCTCGTCATCCCCGGGGGCAGCGCACCGCAGGGTCAGATAGAGGTAAACGGCTACGCCTACCCCAATATAAGCGACACCGTGCTTTCCGAAGCGCTGCCGTACATGACATTTCTGTGCCCGTTTTCGTGGCACATCGACGCAGCCGGCGGCATAACGCCAATTGACGATAAGCGCATGATAAGCCGTGCGTATGAGACGGCGACTGCACCAATGCTCACGCTCACGAACATCGGCACATCCGGCGGCTTTTCAAGCGATATCGCCCATGCGATTTTTACAGACGACGCAGCTCAGACCACGCTTATCGATAACATTCTTGCGGCGCTTCGCAGTCGTGGCTACTACGGTGTGAACCTCAATATCGAATATGTCTACCCCTTTGACCGATCCGGGTACAACGCCTTTTTAAAGCGCCTGTCCGAGACGCTGCACCCCAAGGGGTACTACCTCACGAGCGCCATTGCTCCCAAGACCTCCGATGACCAATACGGACTTCTCTACACCGCCCACGACTACGAGGCGCACGGCAGGTACTGCGACCGTGTCATTATCATGACCTACGAATGGGGCTACACCTACAGCGCCCCGCAGGCCGTGTCGCCGGTCGACCGGATGCGCAAGGTGCTCGACTACGCCGTGACGAAAATTCCCTCTGGCAAGATATTGCTCGGCTTTTCAAACTACGGCTACAACTGGACGCTGCCGTGGCAGCAGGGCAGGGCGGCTTCCGTGATATCCAACACCGCCGCCATGAACCTTGCGGCGGCCAGCTTTGCGCAGATCAAATTCAGCGAGCAGGCGCAAGCGCCGTTTTTTAATTACACAGACCCATCCGGCGTGCGCCACGAGGTGTGGTTTGAGGACGCACGGAGCGTCAAGGCACGCTTGCAGCTGGTCTCGGAGTATAACCTTGCGGGAATAAGCTACTGGACGATAAACTATCAGAATCGAGCCGGCTTTGCCGTGCTGGAGTCCATGTACGGCGTTGAGAAGATAATATGAAAAATCTGCTGTATCAAAGGATACAGCAGATTTTTCAGACTGTCAAAGAACTAGG
>DQDL01000115.1:10642-15921 GCA_003533405.1 Clostridiales bacterium
AGACTTTTTTGACACGCTGAAAAATCTGCTGTATCAAACGATACAGCAGATTTTTTTATGTGTAGCTTAAATTCTCTCGGAAATGACCTGTGCGGCCTTTACGCCGGAGGCGGCAGCCTGTGCAAGGCCACGGGTGATGCCTGCACCGTCGCCGATGGCAAAGAAGTTTGAAAACTGCGTTTCAAGGTCGCCGGACAGCTCAAGACGGGACGAGTAGAACTTGACCTCGGCACCGTACAGCAGCGTGTCATAGTTCGCCGTGCCCGGGGCTATCTTATCAAGTGCGTAGATCATCTCGATGATATCGTCAAGCTGCCGCTTAGGAAGCGCAAGGCTCAGATCGCCCGGAACCGCTGCCGAGAGAGTGGGGCGGGTCATCGATTGCGCAAGACGGTGTTCGTTCGTGCGAACACCCTTGACAAGATCACCGAAGCGCTGAACGAGAACGCCGCCGGAGAGCATATTGCTCAGCGAAGCGATGTGCTTGCCGTAGCGGTACGGCTCGTCGAACGGCTCTGTAAAACGGCTCGAGACCAAAAGGGCAAAGTTTGTGTTATTGCTTTGCAGAGCGGGGTCGGAGTACGAGTGACCGTTGACGGTGTTGATGCCTTCGACATTTTCCGCAACGACATGGCCGTAGGGGTTCATGCAGAAGGTACGCACCTTGTCGCCGTACTGCTTGGTGCGGTATATAAGCTTAGACTCGTAAACGACATCGGTGATGTGCTCAAAAACCGTGGCAGGCAGCTCGACACGCACACCGACATCGACCTGATTGTTTATAAGATGCACACCGAGCTTCTTGCACTGGTTTGCAAACCACTCGGCTCCGCTGCGGCCGGGGGCTGCGATGAGGTACTTGCAGTCGACTATATCGCCGTTTTTAAGCGTCAGCGTATAGCCATCACCCTGCCTGTCGATGGTCTCAACGGCGGTACGGAAGCGGTACTCGATGACGTTTTTAAGGTCATCGTACATGTTCTGCAGGATACGCAGATTGTTCTCGGTTCCGAGATGCTTGACCTTTGCCTGCAAAAGGTGCAGGTCGTATTTGAGCGCCTCACGCTCAAGTGCCTTTGCCTCGGGAGTGTCGGTGGAGAAGGTCTTGTCCGTTGCGCCGTACTTCATGTTGACGGTGTCGACATAGTTTATAAGCTTCATGACCTCGTCGTCGTCCATGAAATCCGTGAGCCAGCCGCCGAAAGCGGTGGTGAAATTATATTTGCCGTCGGAAAATGCGCCTGCGCCGCCGAAGCCGCACATGGTGTCGCATACTGTGCAGTGGATGCATTCCTTGACCTTGCCCGCAACGATGGGGCAGTGGCGGGAGTATATATCGCCGCCCTGCTCAAGCACGACTATCCTAAGGTCGGGGTGACGGCGAATAAGCTCGTATCCGGCGAAAATTCCTGCGGTTCCGCAGCCGATGATGGCAACATCGTAATTGTTTTTCATAGTTTTCACTTCCATCCTTGATATAGGCCCAAAACAGCCCTGTGTATTATAGTGATTTAGTGGGGTATAGTAATTAATAAATTGTAAATTTTCTTTGCAAAACCCTTAAATATTGGACACATCCGCAAAGGTGTGCATCGCCCGTGTCTTGAAGAAATATTGCAATTGGGGTAGAATGTTGGCAAAAAGAACAATGATAAGATGGTGAGAGGAATGTCCGAAGGACCTAATACGAGAGATATCGGCAAGCAGCTGAAGCAGGAGGCGTTTTCCATACCCAATCTGCTGAGCTATTTTCGCCTGCTTTTGATACCGCTGTTCATTCAGCTTTACATGAACGAAAACTTCACCGAAGCGCTCATAACTCTCGCTGCCAGCGGACTTAGCGATGTCATCGACGGCAGGGTCGCACGAAAGTACAACATGGTGACCGACCTCGGCAAGGTGTTAGACCCCGTGGCCGATAAGCTCACGCAGTGCGCCATGATGTTCTGCGTCGCCATGCGCTATCCGGCGATGTGGTGGCTATTAGGGCTTCATGTGGTAAAGGAACTTATCATGATAGTAATGGGCTGGTACGTTCTTAAAAAGACGGATACCGTCAACAGCGCAATTTGGTGCGGCAAGCTGTGCACGGGCGTTATCTATGCTGTCATGATGGTGCATGTCATCGTGCCGACTATCCCGCAGGCTGTGTCGGCTGCCAGCGCAGCAGTGTGCGCAGGACTTATAATTTTGAGCCTTGTCGTTTACACTGCAAGATATATAAAGCTGCTCGGAGGGAAGAAATGAAGCTTTTGTACGGTATAATATATATATCGGTGCTCGGCGTGCTGTCGCATTTTGTCGGGCAGGCTCTGCCAAGGGATAAGTTTGACGCAAAAGGCTTTCCCTACCGTACGGCAAAATGGGAGAAAAACGGCAAGGTGTACGAAAAGTTAGGCATAAAGCGCTGGAAGGACTATCTTCCCGACATGAGCAAGATAATGCCAGACATGGTCAAAAAGAAAATGACCGCAGCCAAGGAGCAGGGGACGGATGTGCTCATCGCCGAGACCTGCGTTGCCGAATGCGTCCACTGGGCGCTGATCGTGCTGTCGCTGGGGCTGTTCCTGTTCTGGCGAGGCGGCTGGGCGTTTGCTTTTTGGCTTGTGTATAATATTCTCGGCAATGTGCCGTTTATAATCATCCAAAGATACAACCGACCGAGACTTGTGATGCTCGAGGAGAGAAGAAAAAGGAGGCTTGCTAAGGCGTGAAGGTACTTATACTAAGCTGCAATACCGGCGGCGGACACAACAGCGCAGCGGCTGCGATAAAAGACTGTTTTGAGAAAATGGGCAGCCGGTGCGACATAGTAAACGCACTTGATTTTCTGCCCAAGGCAAAGGCGGAATTTATAAGCAAGGGGCATGTTCTTGCATACAAATACGCCCCGAAGCTCTACGGCGCAGGCTACCGCATGAGCGAGATGCTGCCGCAGAAGGGCTTGTATGAGCAAAACGCCAAGGGCGCCGATGAGCTGTGCAAAAAGCTTTTCAGCGGCGGGTACGATATCGTTATAAGCGTACATATCTTTGCGGCTATGATGATGACCGAGCTTCGCATAAGCCGTGAGATAGATATCCCGAGCTTCTTTGTTGCGACCGACTACACCTGCTCTCCGGGTGTGTCGGAGATAGACGCCGACTGCTACTTTATCCCGCATGAAAAGCTGCGTGACGAGTTTGTAAGTCAGGGTGTTCGGGCCGACAGGATAGTTGCCTCCGGCATCCCCGTGCGCGAGGAGTTTTTAAGCCGTACCGATAAGGCTGCGGCAAGGCGCACCCTCGGCCTTACCGAGGACGGCAGAGTGCTTCTCATGTGCTGCGGAAGCATGGGCTGCGGCCCTATTCGCAGCATCGCCTACAAGATAGGCGAGGTGCTTGGCGAAAACGATGATCTTGTCATCATCTGCGGCAGCAACAAGCAGCTTGAAAAGGATCTGCAATTTTTGACCGGAGATGATATTCGCATCAAGATATGCGGCTTTACCGATAAAATGAGCCTGTACATGGACGCAGCCGACCTTATCATCACAAAGGCCGGCGGTCTGAGCACGACAGAGGCTGTCATGAAGCGCCTGCCGATACTGTATATCGACGCCGTGCCCGGCGTTGAGAGCCGCAACATCGAGTTCATGACCGGCAACTCCTATGCTCTTGAGGCGGACACCTCATCGGGCATGGTGAACCTTGTCGATACCTGCTTAAGCGGTGCTGTCGACCCCATGGAGATGGTGCGCAACAGAGAAAGAGACTTTCCGTTCACGGCGGCAAAAACGATATACGAGACCGTCTGCGCCCGCTTTGAGCGCTTTGACCGCACCCGCTCGGACTCGAAGGCCGAGCCTGCGAAGGTGCCTGCATGGTCGATGCCCGAAATGCAAAAGCGCATGATGCTTATCGTGAACCCCGTTGCGGGCAAGGGCGAGATGATGCGCAATATTGCCGAGGTAACCGGCATATTCATGGACGCAGGCTACACCGTGAGCCTGTTCCCGACAAAGGGTCGCAGCGATGCGACAGAGTTCGTAAAGGCTTACGCCAAGGACTTTGACATGGTCTGCTGCTCCGGCGGCGACGGCACGATGAATGAGGTAGCCGTCGGCATGATAGAAGCGGGACTGAATCTCCCGATAGGCTACATGCCCTCCGGCTCGACAAACGATTTTGCGGAGTTTCACGGCATAAGCAGCGACATCAAAAAGGCCGCAAAAAACATCGTCGGGGGCAGCGAGCACCTTGTCGATGTCGGCAAGCTTGGCGATAAGTATTTCATAAATGCCGCCGACTTCGGTGCATTCACTTGGCTTCCGTACACAACGCCCCAGCGGCTTAAAAATAAGCTCGGCTTCTATGCCTATGTGCTTGACGGCATAAAGGATCTAAACAAGCTCCAAAGCGAGCACCTGCGTGTGACGATAAACGGCGTGACCGAGGAAAACGAGTTCATTTTCGGCATCGTTGCGTCCTCCAGCGGCCTTGCCGGTGCGCTCGACTACTTCGGTCAGAAGGTCGTTGCCGACGACGGCCTGTTCGAGGTGCTGCTTATCCGCCGTCCGACCTCTCCCATGGAGCTTCAGGCGACGATAAATGCTCTCGGCAGCCAGAGCTTAAATAACGACCTTATCTCCTTCTGCCGCACGGACAAGGTTGAGATAGAGTGCCTTAAAAAGCTCACTTGGGCGCTCGACGGCGAAAAGTGCGTTGCCGGAAGCCGTCACGAGCTTGAGAGCCTGCGCCGCAGGATAAAGATAGTGTTTTGACAAAAAGCTCGGACAGCTGCCTGTCCGAGTTTTATATTAGTTTGCGAGTGAGCTTCAAAAGCGGATTTAATAGAATGAGTGTGACGGCAAAGTTTCCCGCACAGTGCAGCAGGTCGAAGGGAATGCCGCTTATCCAGTACGATACTGCCGCCTCCCGGCCGCTGATGAACAGATAAGGGATAGCGGTCATTGCACCGAAAAACAGCCCGTGCGCTCCGGCGATGACCGCCCATAAAAGCGCCGAATCGCTTTTGCGGAAGAAAATAACTATCGGCACAAGCAGCGGCCAAGCGTACAGATAGCTTATCCACCATATGCCGAAGCTGTAGATAAGTCCCTCAAGCAGAACAAACAGCGCAACGGAAAACAGCGCACGCCACGAAAAGCACAGCGTTGTTATGATTATCAAAAGTGTGACGATGTGTATGTTCGGCAATGCCGCCATGGCGACCTGAGAGGCGAGCATGAGCGCCCCCATGAGGGCAAGAAAACACATATCGCGCAGGGATAGCTTATC
>DQDL01000115.1:16082-16760 GCA_003533405.1 Clostridiales bacterium
CGCGCAGGGATAGCTTATCCGTCATATCCCACCGTCAGAGTGATTTCGTAGCTTTCTCCGTCGGCAATTGGAGTGTCGTCAGCGCCGGTGCTGAGCATTTCACCGTTCTTTGAAAAACACCACCACTCCTGCTTGGCGCTGTCGGCAGATTCGCCATCAACAGTGGTCACGAAAAGACCGTACTGGCTCTCATCGCCGGAGATGAGCTCCTCTTTTTCGAGTGCACCACGGAGAAATTGCTCATCTGTGGAAACGGTAAGCTGTTTCCGGCTTCCGTCGGCATGAACGACGGTGACGCATATTTGCTTTTCTCCACTGCTTGCGTCCTTTGACGGGCCGCACAAGTACCATATACAAAATGCTGCCGCACAAAGGGCTATAAGCACGATAACGGCAATCAGGGTTTTCTTGCTTTTGGACATTTTTTTCGCTCCTTAGCTCGATTTATGCCGATTATGCATTTATTTGCCGCTCCCGTCAACTTTACGATTTGCACCGTTCGTGCTATGATAGTCACGGTGATGAAAATGACTGATAAAAAGATAAAGCTCATTGCGCTCGACCTTGATGACACCACGCTGCGATCCGATGCAAGCTTAGCGCCCGAGACGGCGCAGACGATAGCAAACGCCGTCAAAATGGGCACGCAGGTGGTCATAGCCTCGGGTAGAGCGTTTA
>DQDL01000065.1:0-2947 GCA_003533405.1 Clostridiales bacterium
CGGCGGTTGCCGAGGTGGTCGATGTCGTCCTTGGTGCCAATGCCGTGGGCAAGGCAGTTGAGGTAGTTGACGGAGGCGAACATATCGTCGACAACGATGTGCTTAGGAATAAGAACATCGATATTCTCGGCGATGGCAGCCTTGAGAGCCTCACCCTCGTACTGCTCGAGAAGCTGCTTGAGGACGATGCCTCTGACCTTCTCCTTGATGCCGAGCTCCATGGGGTCGAAGTCGACATAGTTATCAAGATGCACCATACCGTTTGAGAACACACGAACGGTCTTGCCGTCGACATTAAGGTAAACATCGTTTACATCGGCTGCGTCGATAAGCTCCGCCTTTTCACGGGAGATGACCTCGCCTGCGTCGGCGATTATCTCGCCGGTACGCTCGTCTGCAACGGGCATTGCAAGCTCAAAGCCGACGATGCGGCTGCGAAGCGCAAGCTTCTTGTTGAACTTATAGCGGCCGACATTGGAAATGTCATAGCGGCGGCGGTCGAAGAACAGACCGTCAAGCAGAGACTCGGCGCTTTCCACCGTCGGGGGATCGCCGGGGCGCAGCTTTCTGTATATCTCGATAAGGCACTCGTCACGGCTGGTGGTGGTGTCCTTATCAATGGTGTTTACAATGCGCTCGTCCTCGCCGAATATCTCCTTGATGCGCTCGTTGGTGACGGCGCCGACGATAGGATCGGGGGTGCAGGACAGCCAAGTCTCAGGCTTATTTGCATCGTACTTGCCCATTGCCTTAAGGAACCATGTGATGGGCAGCTTGCGGTTTTTATCGATGCGGACATAGAACACATCGTTTGCATCGGTCTCGTACTCGAGCCATGCGCCGTGATAAGGGATAACGGTCGCAGCGTAGAGACTGGTCATGCTGCGATCGGTGGTCTTATCATAGTACACGCCGGGGGAACGGACGATCTGCGAGACGATGACACGCTCAGCACCGTTGATGATAAAGGTGCCGCCTGCGGTCATGAGCGGGAAGTCGCCCATGAAGATCTCCTGCTCCTTTATCTCCTCGGTCTCGAGATTGCGCAGACGAACGCTGACCTTCAAGGGTGCGGCGTATGTTGCATCTCTTGCTTTGCACTCTTCCTCGTTGTACTTTGGCTTTTCGTCCATGGAATAGTCAACGAAGCTGAGCTCGAGCTTACCGCTGTAGTCGGTGACCGCATCGGTATCTCTGAAAACTTCACGCAGGCCGGTCTCCAAAAACCACTTGTATGACTTCTTCTGGATCTCCAGCAGGTTGGGCATGTCCTGGATCTCTTCGTATCTTGCAAAGCTCTTTCTTAGAGTTTTGCCGTAGAGAACATCTTTTGGCATTCGTGCACACTCCTTAATCGTAATTGAGAACACCCGGCTAAGTTGTTTCTTTTGCTAAAGTCGGTGTTGTATTTGCTTTCGGATGATGATATATTGTACTCATAAACAATGGGATGCCAGCGTTTACGGCACAAGATAACATAGCAAGTTATTCTATCATTGTATATATAGCTATGTCAAGAAATATTTTGTGAAATGTGGATTTTTCGGCGGTTGCTATAAGCTTCCGCCGTTTTTTTGTGAGATTTGACTGCTTATGAACGCTTTTGTAATGATATCGATGCTGCTCATATTTGCGTTGGAGATGTTCCTGCTTTGGCGTGAGGGGCTTTTAAAAAACACCGCTCACCTCGTTTTTGCATTTCTTTTTATGGCCGGTGCGGTCGTTATCCGATATTTTTTGCTCGATTACGAAAGCGGCGATTACCTGAGTTTCCTCGCACCGTGGACGGAGTTTTTCCGTGAGCACGGAGGGTTCAAGGCGCTGGGGCTGTCGGTCGGCAACTACAACCTGCCGTATCTTTATTTTCTTGCTCTGTTTTCCTATATCGATATAAGTGAGTTGTATCTTATAAAGCTTCTATCCATCGTTTTCGATGTTCTGCTTGCGTGGGCGTGCATGAAGCTGTGCTCGCTGTTTACGAAAGGCCGGCTGCGGCTCATCGTCTGCTTTTTTGCCGTTCTGCTTTTCCCCACCGTGGTACTCAACGGCGCATACTGGGCGCAGTGCGACAGCATCTACACCTTCTTTGCCGTGCTGTCGCTGTACCTTGCACTGAACGACAAGCCTGTGGGCGCAATGGTCAGCATCACAGCCTCGTTTGCGTTCAAGCTTCAAGCGGTGTTCGTGATGCCGGTATTCTTCGTGCTGCTCGTTGCAAAGAAGATAAAATTCAGGCACCTGCTTATATTCCCTGCTGCGTACCTCGTCATGATGCTGCCCGCCGTTATCGCAGGCAGGCCGCTTTGGGATACGCTGACTCTTTATTTCTCGCAGGCGGGTACGGTGGGCGATGCTATGAATTACAACGCTCCCTCCCTGACCTCGATGTTCCGGTGGGGTGAGAACACCGAGATTTGGTCGACGCTGCTCGTCATCGCCGCATTCGTGTTTATGTTCATCGTGTTCGCCGTAGCGATAGTCAATCGCAAAAAGCTTGACGACCGTGTCATTTTCGGCATGGCGGTGCTGCTTGCGGTCGGCATACCGTTCCTGCTTCCGCATATGCACGACCGCTATTTCTTCGCCGGCGGCATGATGTGCATCGTCCTCGCAGTTTCAGACCTGCGCTTTGCGGTCATGCCCATTCTCGCCGAGCTTGCGTCGCTGCACTGCTATTACGCATATTTTTCCCGACATTACCTTGTACAGCCCCGCCTCGGCGGTGAGCTGATGCTTGCGGTTTTGGCCCTTTCGGCCATTTATGTCGGCATTTATCTGAAAGAAAACCAAGAAAAAGATAAAATTTTTCCTTGACAATCGCATTTTCTCTGTTATAATAACTCTTGCCCTTGATTGGGCTATGCGAGAGTGCTGGAACAGGTAGACAGGCACGTTTGAGGGGCGTGTGTCAACCGACGTGGGAGTTCAAGTCTCCTCTCTCGCACCA
>DQDL01000065.1:3134-3717 GCA_003533405.1 Clostridiales bacterium
GTTCAAGTCTCCTCTCTCGCACCATAATGAGAACCTGTTGAAAACGACAGGTTCTTTTTTTATTCTCGGGACGGTGAACAAGATGTATTTTGAATACGGCGAAACGGAGATAAACTACCTGCGGCAGAAGGATAAGCGCCTGTGCGAGATCATCGACCGCATCGGGCATATTGAAAGAGCCGTGGATACAGATCTGTTCTCCTCAGTTGTGCATCATATCATCGGTCAACAGATATCCACCAAGGCGCAGGCGACTATTTGGCAGCGGATGCAGGACGCACTCGGCGAAGTGAACGCCGAGACTATCCTTTCCGCCGGTGTTTCCGAGCTTCAGGCGCTGGGCATGACATTCCGCAAGGCCGAGTATATAACGGACTTTGCCGAAAGGGTGCACACGGGTACATTTGATTTGGATGCCGTGGAGCACATGGATGATGCTGACGCTATCCGTGAGCTGAGTGCCCTGAAGGGCATCGGCGTTTGGACGGCGGAGATGATACTGCTGTTTTGCCTTCAGCGCCCCGATGTGTTCAGCTACGACGACTTAGCCATTCAGCGTGGGCTGCGCATGGTGTACCATCAC
>DQDL01000065.1:3914-4328 GCA_003533405.1 Clostridiales bacterium
ACCGCCGCTTCAGCCCCTGTTGCAGCGTGGCAAGCCTGTATCTGTGGGCAGTCTCGGGCGGCGCAATTCCCGAAATGAAAGACTATAAACCGAAAACGAGGTGAACGCCGTGACTTATATTCAACATTACGCTTCCCCTTTGGGTGGGATTATGCTTGCAGCCAACGATATCGGGCTGACCGGCCTGTGGTTTGACGGGCAGAAATATTACGCCGACAATCTCCCCGCAGAGCACATTGAGCGTGAAACGCCGATACTTACCGATGCAAAACGCTGGCTCGATGTTTACTTCACAGGCAAGGAGCCCGATTTTATGCCGCCGCTGCACATTGTCGGCTCGGCGTTCCGGCAGAAAGTATGGAAGCTTCTTTTTCAGATACCTTACGGGCAGACCGTGACCTACGGCGAGCTTGC
>DQDL01000065.1:4519-6392 GCA_003533405.1 Clostridiales bacterium
GCCCGGCAGCTTGCCGAAAAGCAGGGTGCCGAACATATGTCCGCTCAGGCAGTGGGCGGTGCGGTCGGGCATAACCCGATATCCCTCATCATCCCCTGTCACCGTGTCGTCGGCACGCACGGCAGTCTCACAGGCTACGCAGGCGGGATAGATAAGAAAATCAAGCTGCTTGAGCTGGAGCATGTAGATATGCAGGGCTTTTTCGCCCCCTAAGCTGATGTTAAAATGCGTTGCTTGATGCAACGCTCTCTCATGCATACAATAGTGGCAGCTTCAAGGAAAGGAAGTTGAATACTATGCTAAGTGAAAACATAAAGCGGCTGCGCAAGGCAAAGGGGCTTTCGCAGGAGGAGCTTGCGGTCAAACTCAATGTCGTGCGCCAGACCGTGTCAAAATGGGAGCAGGGCTTGTCCGTGCCGGATGCGGATCTGCTGATAGCTCTGTCGGAGGTTTTTGAAACGCCCGTGAGCACCCTGCTCGGCGAAACGCCGGAGGTAACGGAGGCGGACAGCTTAAAAGCGATAAGCGAAAAGCTGGAGGTCATCAATCTACAGCTTGCAAAGAAAAAACGCTCGAAGCGGTGGACGCTGCACTGGGTGTTCGTCACACTTGCGGCGCTGACGGTCATCGGGTTTGCGGTGCTGTTTTGTCTTAACAGCCCATATCTCGGCTGGGACTACTCTGACCCTGAGACCGCCGTTTTCGGCGCAGCGTTCCACGCATTCGAGTTCACCTTCGTCCGCCTCGCCCCCATCGTCCTCATCGGCAGTATAATCGGCATTGCCCTGACAAACAAGAAAGACTAAATGCCGTTGTATTTGAATATTAAAACCTGCTGACGCACAAAATACCTCCGTAAACATTTTTACGGAGGTATTTTTGCTGTGAAAAAGAATATTCTTGTTTCCGCTGTGGCGCTTGCGCTTTGCAGCGTACTATGCGGCGGGCTAATTGCTCCCGTCAGTGCCGAGAACACCGCTCCGATTGCCGAAAACTTCGAGTTCGAGACCTACAGGGGCGTGTCCTTCGGCGGTCAGTTAGCCGCCGTTGACCCCGACGGCGACACCCTCAGCTACGAGATAACCACAAAGCCCGTCAAGGGCAGCATCGACCTTGATGACGACGGAAGCTTCGTCTACACCCCCGCCGGCGGCAAACGCGGCAAGGACTACTTCGGCTACAAAGCCGTTGACGCCGAGGGCAACCGCTCGCAGGAGGCGACGGTCATCATCAAGCTCGTTAAGTGCGACAGCGATGTCAGCTACATCGACATGGTCGGCAGCGGAAGCTGCCGCAGTGCGATGAAGCTTGCCGAATGCGGCGCATTTGTCGGCAAGTGCATCGGCGGCGAGTATTACTTTGAGCCCGAGCACAGCCTCACAAGAGGCGAATTTCTGAGCCTTTGCCTTGAGGCAACTGGCACTGACCTTCTCTCGGGCGTTGTGAGCACCGGCTTTTCCGATGACGGCGATATCCCCTCGTGGTTAAAGTCTTATGTCTCAACCGCAGTCATGCAGGGCATCGTGAAGGGCGAGCTCACCGACAAGGGCAGCTGCTTCGGTGCAGACAAGGAGATAAGCCGTGCCGAGGCGGTGGTCATACTCGACCGCACGCTCAGGCTTTCGGATGTGAGCTATCTCAAGGTGAGCGACGCCGTTCCGACATGGGCTGCGCAGTCGGCGGCTAACCTCACCGCCTGTGGCATAACCACCGCCGACGAGGCCACGGAGGACGCCCTCAGCCGTGCCGAGGCTGCGGACATGCTCGCTGCAGCAATGGATCTCATAGAGGCAAGATGACAAAACGGAGTGCGATTGCACTCCGTTTATTTTTTGAGCTTTTCACACAGGGCTTCGTCGGCCTGCGCCATTAC
>DQDL01000065.1:6568-7000 GCA_003533405.1 Clostridiales bacterium
CGCCATTACGGTGCTGTAGTCGGTGTACACTACCTTGCCGGGCATTGAGCCGGACGGCTTGCGCACAAAGCGCACCATGGTGTAGTCAACGGCAGTCTTGCCGCCCTCCCTGCCCTGCGAATAGTAGGCGGCAATGGACGCCGCCTCGGCGATCGTCCGCTCGGGCGGCTCGAGACCGTCGCAGGATATGATGACATGGCTGCCGTGCACCTGCTTGGTGTGCAGCCAAATGTCCGTGCGGCGGGCAAGCTTCGTTGTGAGCTCGTCGTTTTGGCTGTTGCTGCGGCCGACCAAAATTTCAAACCCGTCCGACGAGACAAAGCGCAGCGGCCCCTGCTTCTTGGATTTATCGGGCTTTGCGCCCTTTTGCTTTTTGAGGTAGCCGGTGTCGAAAAGCTCACGGCGGATATCGGCAAGGTCACGCTCGGTCTC
>DQDL01000065.1:7169-13681 GCA_003533405.1 Clostridiales bacterium
CTCGGTCTCGGCTCGATCTAACTCATCTAATACGCTGTTCAGATAATCAAGCTGCTTTTCGCCCTCGGCAACGAGCGTCGTAAGGTGCGCCTCGGCGGTCTTGAGCTTGTTATACTCCCTGAACATTGCAGCCGAGTTCTGCTGCGGCGTTTTGAGGGGGTCGAGCTTAATTTCGACCGTCGGGCAGCCGTCAATGTAATAGTCTTCAACGGTCACGGAGCTGTCGCCGCGCTTGATGCGGTATAGATTTGCGGTCAGAAGCTCTGCGTTTTTGCGTATCTCATCCCTGCCGTAGGTGCGCTCGAGCTCCTCGTGCTGGCTCACGAGCTTGCGCTGGATGCGGTCTCGGGCGGTCTTGACGGAATGAGAAAGCTCCCGTGCTCTGCGGCGGCGGCGCTCTAAAAGCTCACGCTTTGAGTAGTATGCATCGAGCAGATCACAAAAGCTGTCGAGCGTCTGCTGCTCATACTCTGCGCCGTACTGCTTGAGCGGCATGAAGGAAAACTCGGCGGGCTTGCCGTCTTTTAAAAGCAGTGTGGGGGTAAACTCCCCTGCCCTGACGCTTTCTAGGAACGCTTCCACGGCATCAGGCAGAAAGCCAATGTCGTTAAACGCCCTATGAGCAAGCTCACGGCAGACAAGCGGCGAAAGGCCGGAAAAGCCGTCTAGCAAGCGCTTATCAAGGGGCTTTGACGCATCGGAGGCATTCAAAACGGTCTCTATCCGCGCCCTGTCACAGTTGAACACGAGCGGCTTGCGCTGCTCGGGCTGTAATCTGTATATCATGCCCGGGAGCATGCGCCGCTCGGCATCACCGCCGTATTCCATGCGGCGCAGGCAGTCGATAATCCTGCCGTCATCGTCGACGAGCACGAGATTTGAGCTGCGTCCCATGAGCTCAACGGCGAGCGTTAAATTCACGCTGTCGCCGAGCTCGTTGTGTGATATTATGTCAACCAAAAGCAGGCGCTCCCAATTCGGCTGCGTGAGCTTTTCGATCCTCGCTCCGACGAGGTATTTGCGCAGGAGCATGCAGAACATCGGCGGCTCTGACGGATTTTCAAAGGTCTGCTTTGTTAATGCTATCCTGCCGCTGCCGGCACCGGCGTTGATGAGAAGCCGCAGGTTTTCGCCGTTGTTGCGCACGGAGAGCAGAATTTGTTCACGCTCGGGCTGCTGCACCTTGTCGATGCGTGCGCTCTCTAGCTTGGGACGAAGCTCCGACACTAGCGCCGAGAGCATTACGGTGTCAAGTGCCATGGCTGTCCTCCACACAAATTGCGTACAGCTCGTTTATCCGCTCAGTCATGCCTTGCAGGTACAGCCAGCCGAACAGTGCCTCTAAGCCTGTTGCAGCATGATACTGGCCGATATCCGCTTTGTGCGGCACGGAGTTGACCTTGGCGTTGCGACCACGCTTATATAGCGCAAGCTCGTCGGCGGTAAGGTGCGGCATGAGCCGCTCCATTGCGGCAGCCTGCGCCGGAGCGTTGACGATAGCGACGCACTTTTTATGCAGCTCCGTCACCTTTTTGTTGCCGTCCGAGCACAGCATGGTGCGGGTCAGAAGCTCATACACACCGTCTCCAATGTGCGCAAGGCCGAGCATGCTTATATTGTTGATGTCACGAAGCTCCATTTTGGGGCAAAAGTAATCGTTCATATAGTCACCTATCGAAAAAGGGCGGTTTTATCCGCCCTTCTATTTTATTCGTCCGAATCCATCTCATCTGCAAACTCGAGCTGGGTCTGCAGGATCTCGGTCGGGGCGGTGCCCTGAGTGGTCTGCATTTCGAGCCACTGCTCACGGGTTATGATGATTTGGCGTGGCTTTGAGCCCTCAAACGGGCCTATGATGCCCATCTCCTCCATCTGGTCGATGATGCGTGCAGCTCTTGAGTAGCCGAGCTTCAGGCGGCGCTGGAGCATGGAGACGGAGGCCTGCTTGGTGTCGAAAATGACATCGACGGCCTGCGGCAGAAGCTCGTCATAATCGGGCTTATTTTCCGATGCGGGTACAAGCTCGCCGCCTGTACTGCCGGAGCTCTTGTCCTCGGCGGCTTTTTCGATCTGAGCTATGATATCCTCACTGTAATTTGCGGTGGACTGTTCTTTTATGAAGCTGACTATAGCGTCACGCTCCTCGTCGCTTACGAATGCGCCCTGAACACGCAGAGGCTTACCGCAGCCGAGCGGAGCATACAGCATATCGCCCATGCCGATGAGCTTTTCTGCGCCGTTATTGTCGAGAATGATGCGGCTTTCAAGTGCCGACGACACTGCAAAGGCAATGCGGCTGGGGATGTTTGCTTTCATAAGGCCGGTGATGACATCGGCGGAGGGACGCTGGGTCGCAATGACAAGGTGCATACCGGCGGCTCGTCCCATCTGAGCAACACGGCAGATGCTCTCTTCGACCTCCTTGGAGGCAACGAGCATAAGGTCTGCAAGCTCGTCGATGACGACAACTACATTCGGCATCTTGGGCTGGCCGTTTTCAACAAGGTGGTCGTTATACGCCGAAAGGCTTCTAACGCCAAGCTCGGAGAAGAGCCTGTAGCGCTTGAGCATCTCGGTGACCGCCCACTGGAGTGCTCCGGCGGCCTTCTTCGGGTCGGTGACAACGGGGATGTACAGATGCGGGATGCCGTTATAAACGCCGAGCTCGACCATCTTGGGGTCTATCATGATGAGCTTGACATCCTCGGGGTTGGACTTGTAAAGCAGGCTTATGATAAGCGAGTTCATACACACCGACTTACCCGAGCCGGTCGTTCCGGCGATGAGCAAATGCGGAAGCTTAGAGATGTTGCCCACGACAGCGTTACCGCCGATATCCTTGCCGATGGCAAAGGTGAGGTCCGCCTTGGAGGTCAGGAATTTCGGTGAATCGATGATATCGCGCAGGTAAACGGTGCTGATTATCTTATTTGGCACCTCGATGCCGACGGTGGAGATTTTATCAGGAATGGGTGCAATGCGCACGCTCACAACGCCGAGGGCAAGGGCGATATCGTCGGCAAGATTGGTTATCCTGCTCAGCTTCACGCCCTGCTCAAGCTCAAAATCATATCTCGTGACCGTGGGGCCGTGGGTGGTCTCGGTGACGGATGCGTTAACGCCGAAGCTGCGCAGCGCATTTTCAAGCCTCGTGCGGTTCATGTCAAGCTCCTCGTCGACATTTGCGGCGACGGAGTGACCCTTTTTGAGAAGATATATAGGCGGCTTTTCGTAAGAGCCGTCCTCGTCCTTGGATTCGATCTCGCTAGCGACGGCAGCGGTCTCCGCCGCAACCTCGGCAGCGGACATTTTTTTCGGCGGATCCATGATCTCGGCAGCTTCGGTAGCGCCGCTGCCGCTGAGCTTAACGCCGGTGAGCGCTTCCGCCTCCTCGATGCTTATAGGCTCGACATCGGCGGTGTGGTCGATTTTGACCTCGGCTTTTTTATTCTTTTTGCCCGGTTTTTCGGTCTTTGCCTCCTCTGGCTTCTTTTCGAAGGTCGGCTCGTCATCAAGTGGGATATCGATTGCTCTGCGCTTTGCATTTTTGATGCGGCGCAGCTCCTCCTCATCCTGAACGGGCTGCTTTTTTACGGGCTTTTCGGGCTCCGGTTCGGGCTCGTACTCGGGACGCTCCCTGTTTCTTATCCACTCGACTATCTTGCCTATCGTGATGCCGAAGGCGTTGAGTGCAAAGAACACGAAGGAAACAACTAAGATTATCGCAGCGCCGTAGAAGCTGAACGCTTTCTGGAATGCAAACGCCAGCAGTCCGCCGAAAACGCCGCCGCAGGTCATTGCCTTACCGCCTGCGTAAAGGCCGCCTAGCACTGCGCCCACGCCCTTGAGATTTTCAACGATGACGGTCGAAAACAGCAGGTCTAAAAGCGCACCGAGAAGCAGCGGCATTAAAAGTGCCGAGGTAGTCTTGAACGCAACGGGTCTGCCGTGGTGGAAGCCCTGAATTACGGCAACAAGCAGAAGCACGGGTGCGCACACCCAAAAGCCGTAGCCGAACAGTCCCTTTAGGACCGAGCTTATCGCACCGACGATTATGCCGTCGCTGGAGAACACCGAGATACCCGTGAGCAGCGCCGCAAACGCAGAGACAATGGCCGCCACCTCACGGCGGATGGGCTGGGGCTGGGTCTTGGCGGCAGTCTTGGACTGCTGCTTGGACTTGGTTTGTCCGCTCCGTGCCGTGTTTTTAGTCGTGGTTTTCTTATTTTTGGTCTGTGCCATTACTAAGCTATCCCTGCCTTTATCAGAATATCATGGAAAGAATTATCGTGAGTGCGCCGACTATCCAGCAGTAGTAGGCAAAGCCTCCAAAGCGCTTGCTCTTTGCTATCATCTTCAAAAGTCCTATCGCCAGAACGCCGGACACCATTGCGGCAACCATGCCGAAAAGATACGCCGGTATGAGCGAAGCGTCGATGCCGTTTTTGATTGCCTTTATTAGCTCTAAAAGCGTTGCGCCCAAGACCGCCGGAATGCTCATTAAAAGCGAAAACTTGACGGCGTAGCCTCGGTTTTGACCCGTTGCAATGCCTGCGGTTATCGTCGTTCCCGAGCGGGAAAGTCCCGGCAGGGTCGCAACACACTGGCACAGGCCGATGATGAGCGCATCGGAAAAGCGCATGTTCTTCTCGGTCTTTGTGCCCGGGGTCATCTTATCTGAAACCAGCAGCATAAAGCCCGTGAGAATGAGCGCTATGCCGACAAACACCGTCGACTGCGAAAGCTCGCCTATGTAATCGTTTATCGGCAGGACAAGCACCAGCGGCAGCGTTGCTGCAACGATGAGGAAAAACATCCTTGCCGCCGGATACTGCTTGGGTCTTCCGTCGGCGGTAACGGCCTTGCGGCCGGACAAAAGCGCCAGTACCTCGACGACCATCGCCTTTATGTCGCTCCAATACATGAAGCAGATGGCAATAAGCGTGCCGAAGTGCAGCAGGACATCGAAGAACATGTGTCCGCCCTCGATATCCGACATATTAAAAAGATTTTGGAGTATTGCAAGATGTCCCGAGCTGGATATCGGCAGAAACTCCGCAATGCCCTGAACAAGTCCTAAAATAATGGCTTCGCCAATTGTCATATCAGTCGGCCTCCATACCCTTATGCGATATTATGTATACCTAACCCAGTTATTTTATCATATAATGTATAAAAGCACAATAGTAAAAAAAGACGGAATTATCCGTCTTTTTTCGTTTCATCGCAGGCTGAATGGAGATAATCCAGCGCATCGGAGAGTGTGCCGATGCTGTCGATGAGGCCGCAGGTGACCGCCTCTTCGCCGTAGATGACGCTGCCGACATCGTTTGCTATCTCATCGGTGGCGAGCATCAGTTCATTATAGCGCTCACGACTTATATTCGAGTGGCTCGTCACAAAGCCCACTATGCGCTCCTGTATGCGGGCAAAATAATTATAGGTCTGCGGCACACCGATGACAACGCCGTTTAAGCGCACGGGATGGATCGTCATTGCCGCCGACGGGGCAATGAAGCTGCGCTTTGCGGCTACGGCAAGCGGCACTCCTATAGAGTGCCCGCCGCCGAGAATGAGCGACACTGTGGGCTTTTTCATACCGGCTATCAGTTCCGCTATGCCCAGTCCCGCTTCAACATCGCCGCCGACGGTGTTTAGCAGTATCAAAAGCCCCTTTATCTCTTCGGACTCCTCCACGGCGGCAAGCAGCGGCATCACATGCTCATACTTCGTTGTTTTCGTATCCTCGGGCATGACCTGATGCCCCTCCACCTGCCCTATTATCGTCAGGCAGTGTATCATTCCCTGCGGCGTTTGGGCAGTCACGCTGCCAAGCTCCTTTATCTCGTCCAAAAAAATCACCTCTGATTTAGCATAACCAAATCAGAGATGAAATTTGCAAATTATTCGTTATATGCTGCCAAAACGCCCTTATAGGTCATGTAGCAGTCGAGCTTTGCCACGACCTCAAAAGGTGCGTGCATGCTCAGAACGGGTACGCCTGCATCGATGGTGTCGATATTGCGGTTTGCCATGAACTTGGCTATCGTGCCGCCGCCGCCCTGATCGACCTTGCCGAGCTCACTGAGCTGCCAGATAACGCCGTTTTCGGCAAACAGCCTGCGCAGGTGGGCGACCACCTCGGCGGAAGCGTCGCTTGTACCGGCCTTGCCTCTTGCGCCGGTGAATTTGCAGATGCCCATGCCGTAGTTGAGCTTGGAGTCGTTGCGCTTTTCTGAGACCTCGGGGAAGTTCGGGTCAAAGGCTGCGGTGACATCGGCCGACAGGCAGAAGCTGTTTTCAAAGCAGCGGCGCAGGCTCACGCCCTGCTGCTCACAAAGATCCTCCATGAAGCACTCAAAGGCGCTGCTCTGCATACCGCTCACACCGTCCGAGCCGGTCTCCTCTTTGTCTGCGAGGATGCAGACACAAGTCTTGTTGGGAGTCTCCACATCGAAAATCGCATGCAGCTCTGCAAATGCGCACACACGGTCATCGTGGCCGTAGCCGCC
>DQDL01000065.1:13887-14138 GCA_003533405.1 Clostridiales bacterium
ACGGTCATCGTGGCCGTAGCCGCCGATGAGCGAGCGGTCAAGACCGATCTCGCGCACCTCGAATGCGGGCACTGCGGTGAGCTCGGCCGACAGGAAATCCTCCTCGACGATGCCGTAGCGGTCGTTGAGGATGCTCATGATGCTCAGCTTCACTCTGTCGCTGCCGTCATCGGCGTAAGGCACACTGCCGATGAGGATATTCAGTCCTTCGCCGGTTATACCTTCCTCCATGGTCTTTTTCATCTGATCCT
>DQDL01000065.1:14381-14518 GCA_003533405.1 Clostridiales bacterium
AGCCGAGGTGCGGCAGGAGGTCGGTGATGACAAACTGAGGGTCGTCCGGCTCACGGCCGACGGTGACATCGACGACCTCACCGTTTTTGAGCGCCACAACGCCATGCAGCTCGAGGGGGATGGTCACCCACTGGTAC
>DQDL01000128.1 GCA_003533405.1 Clostridiales bacterium
CGCTACGGCGACGACGGCGAGCCGCAGGGCACGGCGGGCATCCCCATGCTCGAGGTACTAAAGCGTGAGGGCGTTACCAATGTCGTGTGCGTCGTGACCCGTTATTTCGGCGGCGTGCTGCTCGGCACGGGCGGACTGCTGCGGGCATATACCAAGAGCGCAAAGGACGCTCTCGATGCTGCGGGCGTCTGCGTTGTGCGCCGCTGGGTCAAGGCGGAGATAGCGTGCAGCTACGCCATGCTCGAGCGGCTCAAGACCGAGTGCACGGCCTACGGCGGCGTTGTTGCGGACATTGAATATTCCTCCGATGTGTGCCTGAAGCTCCTGCTTCCCGAGGACAAGGCTGATGCCTTTTCACAGCGTACGGCGGATGTCACGGCGGGCGCAAGTGCGCTGAAAATCACCGGTGAGGAGTTCAAACCCGTTAAAATCAAGTGAAATTTTAAAAAAATCAAAAAAATTTTCAAAAAAATAAAGGGAAAAACAAATTTGCGTCGTATAAAGGTATTAGAAACATTTTTCTAATGCCTTTTTCTAATTCCGATTTTATTGAGAAAGGAGAGACGCTATGGGTTGCCCGAGAGAGAAAAGACAGGCCGCCGAGCACGGCTTTATAGGCCCCTACGGTGTGCTTTCGGAAAATTCAAAGGGCCGGCTTGAGCCTGAGACGGAGTGCGATATACGCACCTGCTTTCAGCGTGATGTCGACAGGATAACCCATTCAAAGGCGTTCCGCAGGCTAAAGCACAAAACGCAGGTGTATCTCCAGCCCGAGGGCGACCATTACCGCACAAGGCTCACGCACACCTTGGAGGTCTCCCGCCTTGCCCGCACGATTGCGAGGGCGCTTGACTTAAACGAGGATCTGACCGAGGCAATGGCGCTGGGGCACGACTTGGGACACACGCCGTTCGGCCACGCAGGCGAAAGGGCGCTCAACCGCCTTTACGAGGGCGGGTTCAAGCACTATGAGCAGTCGCTGCGAGTGGTCGATGTCCTTGAGAGGGACGGCAGGGGGCTTAACCTCTGCTACGAGACCCGCATGGGAATCCTGCACCATACCCACGGCGACCCGAACGATACGCTCGAAGCGACCACCGTGCGCCTTGCCGACCGCATTGCGTATATAAACCACGACCTTGACGACACGATACGAGCCGGCATCTTAAGCGCCGACCAAGTGCCGGAGATAATCCGCGTGCGCTGCGGTGAGCGCAACAGCGAGAGGATAAATTCGATAATAACCGACCTTATTGAAAACAGCGGGGACGGCGTAATTAAAATGTCCGGCTACATGCAGGAGGCGGTTGACTTTTTCCACGAGTTCATGTACTCGGATGTGTACACAAACCCCATCGCCAAGGGCGAGGAGAGTAAGGTCGACGGCATACTTGCCGGTATCTACGACTACTACCGCAAGCACCCCGAGAAGCTGCCGGATGAGCTTCAGATGATAGCCGAGCGGGAGGGCACCGACCGTGCTGCCTGTGATTTTGTCTCGGGCATGACCGACGGCTATGCGATGGAGAAGTACAGCGAGCTTTTTATACCCATGTCGTGGACGGTAAAATAAAATCATAAGCAACATTCCGGAAAGGAGGGTGAGGACGCATGGCGTTTCCGGAAGCATTTTTGCAGGAGCTTGTTGAAAAAAACGATATAGTTGATGTCGTGAGCGGCTATGTGAGACTCACCAAGCGCTCGGGCGCAAACCAATTCGGCCTGTGCCCTTTCCACAGCGAAAAGACCCCGTCGTTTTCCGTGTCGCCGGACAGGCAGATTTACCACTGCTTCGGCTGCGGCAAGGGCGGCGGCGTGATAAATTTCATAATGGAGATAGAAAACCTCAGCTTTCCCGAGGCCGTCGAGTTTTTGGCAAAGCGTGTCGGGATGCCCATCCCCGAGGAGGAAAACAGCGCCGAGAGCAAACGCCGGCGCAGGATGCTCGACCTGAACCGTGATGCGGCGAGGTTTTTCCACACCTGTCTCAAAGCCCCCGAGGGCAGGGCGGCGCAGGCGTATATGAACGCAAGGCAGATAACGCCGCCCACGGCTACCCGATTCGGCTTGGGCGCAGCGCCAGACACTTGGGACAGCCTTAGAAATGCGATGCACGGGCTGGGCTACCGTGACCAGGAGCTTTTTGAAGCGGGGCTCGTGCGCAAGGGCAAGTCCGGCGGATTTTACGACACCTTTCGAGGTAGGCTCATGTTCCCGGTCATCGATGTCAGAGGCGATGTTATCGGCTTTTCCGGCAGAATACTCGGCGACGGTGAACCAAAATACATGAACAGCCCCGAAACGCTCGTGTTCAACAAGAGCCGCAACCTTTTTGCCATGAATTTGGCTAAAAAGTCGAAGAGCGGATACATAATACTTGCCGAGGGCAATATAGATGTAGTCATGATGCATCAGGCGGGGTTCGATTCTGCCGTTGCGTCGCTGGGCACCTCGCTCACCGCCGAGCAGGCAAGGCTCATTTCAAGGTTCACAAACGAGGTCGTTATTGCCTACGACAGCGACGGCGCAGGAAAAAAAGCCTCGCAGCGAGCCATTGGGCTGTTGGAAAAGCTCGATGTCAAGGTCAAGGTCTTGAGCATGACGGGCGCAAAGGACCCCGATGAGTTTATAAAGCTCAAGGGTGCAGACGCATTCCGAAATCTTTTGGAGAAATCGGAAAATCACATCGATTACCGCTTGCAGACGGTGACGAATAAATACGATCTCACGGTCGATGAGCAGAAGGTCGAGTTCTTGAAGGAGGCGTCGGAGTTGGTCGCCCGCCTGCCCGGCTCTGTCGAGCGGCAGGTGTATGCGATGCGGGTAGCCTCGCTTGCGGGAGTGCCGAACGATGTCGTGGCGCAGGAGGTCGAACGCAGGCACAAAAAGGCCGTGCGCACAGCCTACCGTGAAAACGAAAACAAGCTCAGCCACCCCGAACGGCAGCTCCAGCCCGGGCAAAAGGAGTTTCACTACGAAAACCCCGAGTCTGCGGCGGCTGAGGAGGGCATCATAAGGCTTCTGTTTTTAGACCAAGGCTTGTTCAAGGGCAAGGACCTGCCCGAGCCCGAGGAATTTTCCTCGCCGGCGCTGGCGCAGATCTACTCGGCACTCAAAACCAAGTTTGAAAACGGCGACATTATAAGCACCGCAACGCTGTCGGCAACACTCCCGCCCGAGCTTGCGTCGCTGCTTGCGGGCATTCTGCAAAAGCCCGAGGCACTGCGCAACGGCGAAATGGCGCTTAAAGATTACATAGCAAGAATACGAAGGCAGCGTGAGTTGGCGGCCGACACCGCCGATTTAAGACGGCTTGCCGAGAGACTTAAAGAAACCAAAGGATACGAGGGGTAAGACAATGGAAAACAAAGTGGAGAAAAACGAAATAATGACAGATACCGAAGAGCTTGAAAAGGCTGCCGACGCTCTGCTTATGCAGGCCGATGAAAAGCCCGCACCCAAAAAGAGGACCCGCAAAAAGGCAAAGACCGAGGAGCCCGCTCCCGCCGAGACCGCAGACAAGTCCCCTGAGGAAAAGCTCAACGAGCTGCTAGAGCGCGGCAAGAAAAACGGCAAGCTCAGCACCAAGGAGCTCGCCTGCCTTGAGGAGATAGGTGCAGACGCAGATGCCATAAGCAAGTTCTATGACGCACTTGAGGCCGCCGGTGTCGATATCGACATCGCTGGCGAGGACGCAGTCCCCACGCTCGACGATATCGATGTTCCGGAGCTTACCGAGTTGGAGGAGATAGAGGAGGTCACCGAGGAGGAGATAGTCGAGACCGAGGCCGAGATAATCGCAGACTCCAACTACTCCACCGATGATCCTGTTCGTATGTATCTCAAGGAGATAGGCAAGGTTCCGCTTCTCACCGCAGACGAGGAGATAGAGCTTGCAACGAGGATGAGCGAGGGCGACGAGGAGGCCAAGCGCCGCATGGCCGAGGCTAACCTGCGTCTTGTCGTTTCCATCGCAAAGCGCTATGTCGGCAGAGGCATGCTGTTTCTCGACCTTATCCAGGAGGGCAATCTCGGC
>DQDL01000093.1 GCA_003533405.1 Clostridiales bacterium
GAGCAGGAGCTGCAGAGCGCCCTTGAGCGTGAGATCAGCACCGTCGATATCGGCGAAATGGTCATGAGAAGGATGAAGGAGGTCGACGAGGTCGCATATGTGCGCTTTGCTTCGGTCTACCGCAGCTTTAAGGATATAAACACCTTCATGGAGGAGCTCACAAAGCTTCTTAGCGACAAGTGATCAGAATATGCTGCCGAAGCTAAGATGCTCTATCGTAATGAGCGATTGTAGGTGAGCGTCCAGCTTGCGGTAGCTTCCCTCGGCGCCTTCTGCGTCCTTTGACGCAATGTCCGACAGCATATCGAAAAACGCATCCGTCGCCGAGTCTATCTCCGTGTGACGGATGAATATGTGTGTATACTCGTCCATGTCAAGCCACCTGTCCGCTGCCGAACGCAGCTGCCTGTAGGCATCCTCAAAGTCGCCGTTTTGGGCGCTTTCATAGGCTTTTTCCGCCTCCGTGCGCAGGGAGCCTATCTTGGTGTCCATCACATGGATATTGTATAGCGAGCCTAAAAACAGCGCCAGAAGCAGCAGATATGCGCATATTTCTCTGTTCATTTTGCCTGCTCCTTTCGCTGGCAGAATATCTTGCCCGTTTCGGTGAGCGTGAGAAGGTACACATCCTCCGCAGATGCTGCGCCCTGACGCTTTATCTCCCTGTCGAGCCAGCTTCTGTCTCTGCCGAGTATGTGCAGATTGTTGTCGAGTATCCTGCCCTCGTTTATTATAATGTGGGCGTAGCCGTCGCTTTTGGCGGTGATGCCGAGCTGGGACGGTGTGACCGGCTGCTCGGACTTTTGCAAAATGACATTGAGCTGACCGTTCGTTTCGAGCACCGCATATTCTATCTGCGTCGTGTCCGATAAGCCTTGGTTTCGCAGCTCCTGCATCAGCTCATCGAGCGTGAAGCGGTTTTTACGCATTTTCTCACGGTCGATCTTGCTGTTTTCTATAATTATCTCGGGCTTGCCGAACACGAGCTTGCGCACTTTCAGGCTGCGCATGGATAGCCCGGCGATGATTATCTCGAGCGCAAACAGCGTGAATATCGGTACAAGACCGTTTAATAGGGGAGTGCCAATATCCTGCAAGGGCGTTGCGGCAAGATCTGCGATAAGTGCACCGACGATAAATTCAGACAGCTCCATTTCACCGAGCTGCCGTTTACCCATGATGCGCATCGATATAAGGATGGTAAAATATAATATTATTGTTCTGACAAAAATTATGGCCAATTTTATCGCCTCCGACTGATAGCTTTTCCAAGGCGGAGACGAATTATAAAGGAAGCGTATAAAAATGAAGATTATTGTTGACAGCAAAGAAGCGATAAACAAGCTTGTTTCGTCAATGGTGAAAAAGCTTGTTTCAGAAAAACCCGATGCCTGCCTTGCCTTTACGGCGGGACACTCGCTTGAGGGCGTTTTCACCGAGCTTGCCTCGGATGAGACTGCCGACCTTTCCGGCTGCGAGGTATTCAATGTCTGCGAATACATAGGCGCAGACGAGAGCCTGAGCTGCGCTCATCAGCTTAACGAGGAGCTTTATTCAAAAAAAGGCATTACGAAGCTTCACAATCCGCCCGAGGAAAACCCCGAGAGCTACGACGATGAGATAGCGGCCCACGGCGGCCTTGACCTTGTCGTTCTCGGCATCGGCCTAAACGGCCATATCGGCTTTAACGAGCCTGCTACGCTTTATGACACGCATACCCATGTCCAGCAGCTTACCGACAGCACGAAGCGCATGAAGGCTGAGCATTTTGGCGGCATCGAAAATGTGCCTGATATGGGCGTTACCATGGGGCTTAAAACCATATGCAGTGCCAAAAATGTTATCCTTGTTGCATTCGGCGAAGAAAAGGCGGAGATAATCCATAAGCTGGTCTACGGTAAAACTACGACCTATGTGCCTGCCGCCATGCTCCAGATGCATATGAATATGACCCTTTGCCTTGATAAAGAGGCGGCGTCAAAGCTCGATTGAGCATAAGGGGAGTAACAGTTATGGGAAAATATTTCGGAACCGACGGCTTCCGTGGTGAAGCGAATGTTGACCTTACGGTCATGCATGCATTTGAGATAGGCCGCTACCTCGGCTGGTACTACGGAAAGGACCACAAGGCCCGTGTCGTCATCGGCAAGGACACCCGCCGTTCAAGCTATATGTTCGAGTCGGCACTGTGCGCAGGCCTTACTGCATCGGGCGCTGATGCCTATCTTCTGCATGTCACCACCACGCCCAGCGTTTCATACATCGCAAGAGCGGATGATTTTGACTGCGGCATAATGATCTCGGCAAGCCACAACCCTTATTACGACAACGGCATCAAGCTCATTAACGGCGCAGGCGAGAAGATGAGCGACGATGTGCTTGACGGCATCGAGGAGTATATCGACAAGGCAAGCTCCGGCGAGCCCGACGTTCTGCCCTACGCCAAGGACGATAAGATAGGAAGAACGGTCGACTACGCCGCCGGCAGGAACCGCTATATTGGTTTCCTTATCTCGCTTGCTACCCGCTCGTACAAGGGCAAAAAGGTCGGCCTTGACTGCGCAAACGGCAGCACATGGATGATGGCAAAAAGCGTGTTTGATGCTCTGGGTGCCGACACCTATGTTATAAACAACAACCCCGATGGCCTCAATATCAATGTCGACTGCGGATCAACGCATATAGAGAAGATGCAGCAGTTTGTCCTCGAAAACGGACTTGATGTTGGCTTTGCATTTGACGGCGATGCCGACCGCTGCCTTGCCGTCGACGAAAAGGGCAACATCATAACAGGTGATCATATTTTGTATGTCTGCGGCAAGTATATGCACGATTGCGGCATCTTGGGCAATAAGAAGATAGTCACGACCGTCATGTCGAACATGGGCCTCTACAAGGCGCTTGACGAGCTCGGCATCGGCTACGAAAAGACCAAGGTCGGCGACAAATATGTTGCCGAGAACATGCGTGCAAACGGTCATATCCTCGGCGGCGAGCAGTCGGGACACATTATTTTCGGCCGCCTTGCAAACTCCGGTGACGGCATTCTGACCGCCATAAAGATAATGGAAGCCATGTGTGAGAGTAAGCAGCCCCTTTCGATTCTTGCTGCTCCAGTGGCCATGTATCCGCAGATTCTTAAAAATGTTGTCGTTGATGACAAGGACGCAACGCTCGAATGCGCCGAGGTCAAGGCGGCAGTCGCCGAGGTCGAGGCAAAGCTCGGCTCGGAGGGCAGAGTGCTTCTCAGAAAGAGCGGCACAGAGCCCGTCCTGCGTGTCATGGTCGAGGCACTCACGCATGAAAAATGCGAGGGGAGCGTTGATTATATCATCGATGCAATGGCTAAGTGCGGAAGACTCGTGAAGGTGAAATAATGCTTGAGATCAAAGAACTTTTAGACCTGACCAAGACCATAGCGGCTCCGCTTTTCGAGGGCAAGACCTACCCTTGGGAGGTGCTGCCCGATATAAAGGACTTTATCATTGCCCTTGGCAATACACTGCCCGAGGACGAATATGAAAAGCGTGGCGAAAATGTCTGGGTCGCAAGGGATGCAACGGTTTTCCCGTCTGCTTACATCGGCAGCCCCTGCATCATCGACCACGGTGCCGAGGTGCGCCACTGCGCATTCATAAGAGGCAGCGCCATCATCGGCAAAAACACCGTCGTCGGCAACTCTACCGAGATAAAAAACTCGATACTTTTCGACAATGTCCAAGCGCCGCATTATAATTACATCGGCGACTCCGTGCTCGGCTACAAGTCGCACATGGGCGCAGGCTCGATAACGAGCAATGTCAAAAGCGACAAGACCCTTGTCGTCATCAAATCTTGCGAGGGCGAGATCGAGACAAAGCGCAAAAAGGTCGGCGCTATCCTCGGCGACGGTGTCGAGATAGGCTGCAACAGCGTTCTTAACCCCGGCACGATCCTCGGCCGAGGCGCAAGCGTTTACCCCACAAGCTGCGTTCGTGGCGTCATCCCCGAAAACGGCATTTATAAGGACAAAGACAATATAGTTATTAGAAAGTAAAAATCAGTCACTCTTTTTTGGGCGGCATAAGCTGAAAAGCAAGCCGGTTTTGAACGGCTCTTTTCCGCCCGTGCTTCATAAAAAATTCCGGTAATACACAAAGTATTGCCGGAATTTTGTTATTTTGCCTGAACGAAAAATAGCTCGCTCAAAACTAAACCCGTAAAGGGCGGCATGTTCTCATCTTATACCGCCCTTGGCGACTGATTTATTATACCAAGCTTTTGTATTCGTCGCATTCCTCAACGGCATCGGGCGGGAAGAACTCCTCAACCGGGAAGCGGATGCGCCCGAACATCGTGCACGGGTCATCCTCGCTTGCACCCACGCACTCCTTCTCCGGCAGGCAATAATCATAGGCGGGGATGAGCAGCTGCGTTGTGCGCAGAAGCCTGATTATCGAAAACTGGCCGAGCGTGACATAGAGCGTCTTTTCTGCCGATGCAAACGAGAGCTCATCATCAAAATGACTAAGTATTGCTTCGGGGATATCTCTCTGCTCTATGCCGGGGTCGGACACCGCAGTGTCGGAGAGCGTCATGTGCAGCGCAATGGGGTCTACCGCATCGACAACGGCGTAGGGCATGCTGTTGTCGGCACTGTTTACCGTGGCGTTCGACGAAAACGACTTCACACTGCCCTCACTGCCGAAGAGCATCACTCGCTTATCAAACACGGCAAGACCCGTAACGGTCTGATTTGACGGGAACACCTCGCCGGTTACCTTGTAGAAGTATGTGACATCGACGGTGTAATAGCCTCTGTTGAGGCAGATCTCCTTAACGCTGACCTCGCACTGCAAAAGCTCGGCACAGCGGGGGCGGACGCTGAATGCGCTCTGTATCAAGGGCGCCGAGTTCACGGTGGGGTAGACCCTCAGCTCCTCGACACAGTCCTTATCCCGACAGGAGTCCATTATCTTCCTTGTATCTATGCAGACGGCCTCTTTGATGCAGTCATCATTGCTAACAGGCCCCGGAACGACCCTGTCTGCCATAAACATACCTCCCTGATCATTTTTGAAGTAAAACTTCAATACAGTGTATGCGCCGAGGGTCAAATTGTGAAGTATTCATTTACAAAAACGAAAAGCTGTATTATTATGATGGTGTACGGAGGTGCGAATATGGGAAAGAGATTTGCTTTACTTATAATTGCGGCGGAGGTCATTTTACTTGCGGCCATGCTGCTTGCCGACTTCGGCATACTGCCGAGCCGCATCGACCCGCTTTCGACAAAGAGCATCATGATGCATCTGTCGGTGGTCATAATCATCATCGGCTCGCTTATCGCAATCAAGCGTGCGGATAAGAAATAGCATTTACAGTTTTGAAAATTTGCTGTATAATTTCAAGTGAGGAGTGATATCATGGACAGACTTGGATTTATCCACGAAAAGCTCGACATTAAGATACTGATACTGTTCATACTGCGCCGCTTGCCCGGCACGGTCGACCGTGATATGCTGTCTGACTTTACTCAGTGCGACGGCGGCGTCGGATATTTCGATTTTTCCGACTGCCTTAGTGAGCTTGTCGACACCGGCCTTGTCACCGAGACGCCCGAGGGCTACCGCATAACCGAAAAGGGTGCGCAGGCGGGGGAGACCGTTGAGAGCAGCCTACCGTTTTCCGTGCGCAAAAAGGCCGAAAAGCTCATTGCGCCCGAGGCCGAGCGCCTTCGCAGGCTATCCATGCTCACGGCCGAGCACAAGGTCAAGGACGGCAACTGCATGGTCACGCTCGCCATGAACGACGGCAAGGGCGAGGTCATGCGCCTGAAGATCTTAAGCTCCGGCGAGGAGCAGGCACAGCGCATCGAGAAAAACTTCAAGAGCAATGCAGAGGATATCTACTGCAAGCTAATAGAGCTGCTCGATAAATAATCAAAGGGTCTATCTTTAATGCCCATCGGACGATGGGCATTTTGTGTTTAGAAAGGAAGAAAAAATGAAAACTTACATTCCCGAGGGCTATGAAAGCATCCTCAGCGTTTATGACACTCAGAAGGCGATAAGCCTTTTAAAGCGCCTGTTTGAGGACAGGCTCGGTGCACTGCTGAACCTCTATCGAGTTTCCGCACCCCTGTTTGTCGAGGCAGACTCCGGCCTTAACGATAACCTCAACGGCTACGAGCGCCCTGTTACCTTCGATATCCTGCGCTCTGACGCAACGGCACAGGTCGTGCAGTCGCTTGCGAAGTGGAAGCGCCTTGCTCTCAAGCGCTACTGCTTCTTCCCGGGCAAGGGCTTGTACACCGATATGGACGCTATCCGCCGTGATGAGGACGAGCTTGATAACCTGCACTCTATCTATGTCGACCAGTGGGACTGGGAGAAGGTCATTCTGCCCGAAAACCGCAATCTTGACTACCTCAAGCTCACCGTCATGGACATAGTCAAGGCCGTCTGCGACACGCAGGACACCATGCAGTCTATCTACCCCCAGCTCCAGCGCCTCGGCAAGTTCGAGCGCAAGGTGTCGTTCGTCACGGCTCAGGAGCTTGAGGACATGTACCCCGATTACACCTCAAAGCAGCGTGAAAACGCCTACCTCAAGGAGCACAAGACCGCTTTCATCATCGGTATCGGCGGTGCACTGCGCTCCGGCAAGCCGCATGACGGCAGAGCTCCCGACTACGACGATTGGAGCCTGAACGGCGATATCATGTTCTGGTGCGATTGGCTCAACTGCGCAGTTGAGCTCAGCTCCATGGGCATAAGAGTTGACCCCGAGACCCTCGATAAGCAGCTGACCATCGCACATTGTGATGACCGCCGTGAGCTTCCGTATCACAAGATGCTCCTGAACGGCGAGCTTCCGCTCACCATCGGCGGCGGCATCGGCCAATCGAGACTTTCGCTTCTGCTTCTCGGCAAGGCGCATATCGGCGAGGTGCAGGCATCCATCTGGGACGACGATACCATCAGGCTCTGCGCCGAAAAAGGAGTCATGCTCCTGTAAAAGGCGAATAGGTATTATTAAGGAGTATGTATGGAGCTTATTGAAATACTGAAAGTAGTAGTCCTCGGCATCGTCGAGGGTATAACCGAGTGGCTGCCCATATCCAGCACCGGCCATATGCTGCTGGTCGACGAGTTTATCCACATGAATGTGAGCGACAGCTTCAAGGATATGTTCTTTGTCGTCATCCAGCTCGGAGCAATATTGGCTGTCGTGATGCTGTTTTGGAACAAAATGTGGCCGTTCCAGACGAAGGATAAGTCAAAGCCGGTGATCCGCAAGGATGTTTTTTCGATGTGGTTCAAGGTCGTCGTTGCCTGTATCCCGGGCGCTATAGTTACGCTTTTGTTTGACGATTACATCGAAGCACACCTGCACACGCCCACGGTCATAGCGCTTGCGCTGGTTGTGTACGGCGTTGCGTTCATTGTCATAGAAAATTGGAACAAAAAACGCACGCCCAAGGTACTTGCGCTTGAGGATATCTCATACAAGACTGCATTTATCATCGGCCTGTTTCAGGTGCTGTCCATAATTCCGGGCACATCACGCTCTGGCTCAACGATAATCGGCGCTCTGACCATCGGCGTATCAAGAGTGGCGGCGGCGGAGTTCACCTTTTTCCTCGCCGTACCGGTAATGATCGGTCTGTCGTTTATAAAGATACTCAAGTTCGGCCTGAGCTTCACATCCGTGGAGCTCATGACGCTCGCCATCGGCTGCGTCGTTGCGTTTTTGGTCTCGGTGCTCGTCATAAAGTTCCTGATGAGCTATATCAAAAAGCGTGACTTCAAGATCTTCGGCTGGTATCGCATCGTCCTCGGCGTAATATTACTGCTGTACTTCATGTAAAAAGGATCCCGAGCAAAGCTTTTGCCTTGCTCGGGGCATTTTTATTCTTCCGTAAAAAGATCTTTTATATCGATGTCCAATACCAAAGCAAACCGCCACAAAGTTCCAAGTGAAAAGGTCTGATGATTTTTACTCTCGATGTTTGATATAAACTGCGTGGAGTAGGACATCTTTTCGGCGAGCTGCTCTTGCGTCAAGCCCTTTTCTTTTCGTATCCGCTTCATGTTTTTGCTGACCAGTTCGTATATGTAATTCTCGTTGTTCCTGTCAAACATATTGCACCAACACTCAAATAGCATTATCATTTAATATTTTCTCATTTTTTCTAAAAAAATACTTACACTATTCGAGTAAGTATGATATACTGGTGAAAGTGGCCGGAAGGCTGAACCCGGTTAAAACTACAAAAAATGAGAAAAGGAGAAGAATAATGCCGGAGGATAGTAAGTTTTGCGAATTTTGCGGCAGCAAAGTTCACTGCGATGCTGTGCTTTGCCCAAGCTGCGGCAGACAACTGGAAAAGCTGAAAACAGAACAAAATGAAAGCAGCCCACAGATCGTTATCAATAACACCAACATGAATACAAACACAAATGCGGTCAATGCGGTTGCGGCAGGTGTAAAACGCTGCGATAAGTGGGTCGCCTTTTTCCTGTGCCTGTTTTTAGGCGTTTTGGGTGCACATAAGTTTTACGAGGGTAAAGTTGGCATGGGCATCGTTTATATTTTTACGGCAGGATTGCTCTGCATTGGCTGGATAATGGATTTGATTGCAATATTATCAAAACCAAATCCGTACTATGTTTAAGATGGGGGGATATGAGCAAATGGAAGATAAGAAGTTTTGTAAGTACTGTGGCGAAAAAATAGATATAGACACTATTGTCTGTCCAAAATGTGGACGGCAGTTAAAGCTCGTCAGCAAACCGGAGCAAGAACCTGAAACTGAAGAAAAGATGTATGAGCTAAAAGTCGAAGAAGAAATTAATGTGCAGAAGACTGAAAAAACAAAGTTCTATTTAGAAAAATGGTTTATGTGGCTGATGCTCGTATTCATTGCGCCTGTTGGCATATTTCTTATGTGGAAGTACCATGGCGGCATGAAAAAGAGCGTTAAGGTCATACTGTCGGTCGTTTTCGGCCTGTTCTTTATCCTTGTATTAGTGAGCAATCTTAATAATGATGATGCGGGTGTTGACGATATTGACAATGTCGGCGATGGTCAAACAAAAATTACTGATGTAGTTGATGTAAAACAGGTCGAAGTTGCAGATTTCAGCAAAATGTCTGAGACCGAGGCGACGGAGTGGTGCAAGAATAACGGCTTGAAGCTCACGGTCAAGCAGAACTATTCCGATAAGACCGACAAAGGCGGAGTTATCAAACAAAGCATAAAAGCAGGCGAAAAGGTTAATGAGGGCAGCTCGATCACTATTACATATTCATTAGGAAAAGAGCCCTCAAGGGAATATAAAAATGCTCTTATAAAAGCGAAAGGCTATGCCGAGGTCATGAATATGTCAAAGCAGGCAATTTACGACCAGCTTGTTTCGTCCTATGGCGAAGGCTTTGAAAAGGATGCGGCGCAGTATGCCATTGATAACCTTGACTATGACTGGAACAAAAATGCACTGATAAAGGCAAAGTCATACAGAGACATGATGAACATGTCAAAAAGTGCAATCTACGATCAATTGATTTCAAGTTACGGCGAAAAGTTTACCAAAGAAGAAGCTCAGTATGCCATCGACCACTTGGACGACTAAAATATTAGCCCTGCAACGCATAGTTGCAGGGCTTGTTTTGCTAGTAGCAAAGACAACC
>DQDL01000004.1:0-151 GCA_003533405.1 Clostridiales bacterium
GCCGGTGCGCTTGGACATGCGCACGACCTCGCCGCCGCGGGTGAGCTTGACTAGCTGCATGAGTACGATATCGAGCCTGTGCTCGCCGTCGAGGCCAAGTGCGTCCATTGCGCCCTTGAGCCTTGCGACATGGCCGTGATGGTCTGCGCCC
>DQDL01000004.1:371-867 GCA_003533405.1 Clostridiales bacterium
GGCCGTGGTGGTCGGCGCCCCAGATGTTGATGGCCAGGTCAAAGTTCCGCACGGCCAGCTTGTTGCGGTGATAGGCGATGTCGGCGGCAAAATAGGTGTAGAAGCCGTTTGCACGGCGCAGAACATCGTCCTTGAGCTCGAGCTTGTCTATATCCTCGGGCTTTTTACCCGCCTTGAGCAGGTTCTCACGCAGTATCTCGGAGGTCTTGAGCCACAGTGCGCCGTCCTTTTCATATGTGTAGCCGCGCTCGGCGAGCTTGGCGACACTGTCGGCGACATAGCCCGACTCGTGCAGGCTCGATTCATAAAACCACTCGTCGTACTTGATGCCGTAGCGCTCGAGGTCGGACTTCATCTTGGGCAGATTGTGCTCAAGGCCGAACTTTGCCATCATCTCGTGGCGCTCGGCTTGGGACTTATCCATCCAGCTCTCGCCGTACTTTTCGCAGAACAGGCGTGCAAGCTCTCTTATATCGTCGCCGTGGTAGCCGTCCTC
>DQDL01000004.1:1048-1425 GCA_003533405.1 Clostridiales bacterium
GTGGTAGCCGTCCTCGGGGAACTCCACTGCGTCCTCGCCCTTTATAAGCTGGAGGCAGCGAGCCTCGATGGAGCTTGCAAATTTCTCGATCTGATTGCCGGCATCGTTTACATAGAACTCGCGCCAGACATTGTAGCCCGCTCTTTGCAGAACGGAAGCCAGTGCGTCACCCAGCACGCCGCCACGGGCGTTTCCCATGTGCATTGGGCCTGTGGGGTTTGCGGAAACGAACTCGACCATGAGCTTCTGACCCTTGCCGATATCGCAGCTGCCGTAATCTGCGCCCTCATCGTTTACAAGGCGCACAACATCTCCGTACCACTTGTCTCCCACACGGAAGTTCATAAATCCCGGGCCTGCGACCTCGCAGGATGAAC
>DQDL01000004.1:1598-10714 GCA_003533405.1 Clostridiales bacterium
GGCCTGCGACCTCGCAGGATGAAAACCAGCTGCCGTCAAGCTGCATATTCGCAATAAGCGTCTCGGCGACCTTCCTCGGCGGCATGCGCATGAGCTTTGCGCTTGCCATCGCAAAGTTTGCGGCGTAATCGCCGTTTGCGGTGTCCTTGGGTATCTCCACGCTGCCGTTGAGAGTCAGCCCCTCGGGCAGCTCGCCCTTTGCGGCGGCGGCAAGGTATGCGTCGTTTACGAGCTTCGTTATCTGCTCCTTGGCCATCTGAATCATGTTTGCCATTTTATCTTTGTTCCTTTACACTGATTTTGAGTTGGTTTTTGCTTGACACGGTGTGCTCCATGTTGACCGTGTAGTCGATGCAAAGCTCGCCGCCAAAGTCGTCCAGCCGTGCATTTATCTTCTTGGTTTCGACCTCGAGTGTAGCCGAGCCAAACCGGGTATCATATAAAAAGCTGCTTTTTTGCCCGGGTATGAATACCATGCGGGCGTTGAGCGTTCCGCTGCGCTCGACGGTGACACGGTCGGGCTCGACCACGACCCTTGTCGCCGTTCCGGCAAGTCCGGTCAGCTCACTTTCAAGATAGTACATCTCAAAGCCGTTTTCCGAGCGTGTGTAATAGCCCTCGGTCACAAGCTCGATGGTGTCCGTGTCGTCACCGGCGATGCCCTGAATGCCGGAGACTGTTATGAGCGCTCTCATGGCGTATCCTCCAACGGCGCAGGCTCAACAAAGCCAACATCGCCCTTTAGCTCGCCCAAAAGCACCGGCGCAAGTCTGATGAAATCCTCGGTGCTGCCGGAGGTGAAGTACCGCTCCGAGCCTTGGCCGTCCGAGAGTGCATCGTGCTCGGCAAGATAAGCATACAGCGCCCTCGCCGAAGCGTCGGAGGCGGCAACGAGCACCGTTTCCGGCATATAGCGGCTTATCGCCTCGGCGATTATGCCGTAGTGCGTGCAGCCCAAAAGCAGAGCCTCGACACCTGCGCTTTTCACTGGCTCAAGCGTCCTTTTGACCACATCGGCAACGAGCGCATCGTCTGCGGAAATGTGTCCGCTTTCGATCATCGGGACAAACTCGGGGCACGGCACGGCCGTCACCTCGGCATCGGGGCAAAGCCGCTTCAGCTCCGCCTGAAATGCGCCGCTTTCGATGCTCGTTTTCGTTGCGATAACGCCGAGGCGCTTTTTGCCGGTTCCGGCAAGCTCACGGGCACCCGGGGTCAGAACGCCGACCGTGTAGGTCGCATTCTCTGCGAGAATATCGGGCGCATTGCTCGATATCGTCCCGCAGGCGGCGAGTATTGCCTTAACGCCGAAGCTCTCGGCAAAGGCGATGTTCTGCCTTGCGATGGTGCGGATCTGCTGTTTCGGTCTGCCGCCGTAGGGCATACGGCCGGTGTCGCCGAAGTATATTATGTTTTCGTTTGGCATTATCCGGCGCAGCTCACGCACGGCGGTAAGGCCGCCCAAGCCGGAGTCGAACACGCCTATGGGCTTATTATTCATAGCGATAATACTCCAAATTACTCTAACTGTAATATAATATGCTAAATCGCAGTAAATTACAAGGCTTTTTTAGTGTGGAATTGGGACGGCAAATCTGATATAATAAACAGACGATAATTTTTGATCGGAGGCGTGACTTTGAATATAGATCTGACAGGCAAAGAATTTCGCAGGCTGCTCGACATGGTTTACATCGGCAACTGGATACTTAACTCCACCCGCACCACCGACCGCTTTGAGGATTACGATCTCGTGCAGGAGAAGCTGTTTTCGCTTTGCGCCAAAAACGGTATGCCCTCGCTCGTGCAGACATGGCACGGCCATGTGTTTCCCTCCCGGGCCTACGAGGACGGGGGCATCCACGAGGCGATCGCCGACTATGAGGACGCCGTGTTTTTCGACATTTTAGCCGAGGAGCTCGCCCGCCGTGACATGATAAGCGACGGCCTTGACGACACCGATACCGAGGCGCTGGCGCTCAGGATGGATGAATACATGTCGGAGTTTGAGAAAAACGGCATTGCAAATCTCAGGCTGGACACATAAAACCGAATTTTCCGCAAAAGCTAACTGCGTCGGGCAACCGGCGCAGTTTATTTTTTCGGAGATACACACATGAACATGACAAACGACGAATACAAGCGCTATTCCGACACGCACCAGCCCCGCTCACGGATGCTCGGCAATATGTGCAAAGCCTTTTGGGTCGGCGGGCTTATATGCTGTGTCGGGCAATTTATAAGCGGCCTGTATATGCAGCACGGGCTAAGTAAACTCGATGCCGGCTCTGCGACCTCGGTTACGCTCGTTTTCATCGGCGCACTGCTCACGGGCTTCGGCATTTACGACCGGCTCGCAAAATACGCAGGCGGCGGCACGCTCGTGCCGATAACGGGCTTTGCAAACTCGGTCGTAGCCCCGGCCTTGGAGTTTAAGACCGAAGGCTTCGTGACCGGCACGGCGGCAAAAATGTTCGTCATCGCAGGCCCCGTCATCGTCTACGGCACCGCCGCAAGCGTCGTGTACGGGCTTATACTATGTTTAATCAGGTGATCAAAAATGAAGCACAAAAAGAAAAACACCGGCTCGCTGCCGGAGCATCAGAATATGCCCTACCGGGATTACCGTGGCAGGGATAATTCCGTCAACAAGACCCATGAGCCGAAGGCCCCCGACGGGGTCGCCGGTGACTGGAGATAAAAAAGTCGTCAAATGACGACTTTTTTTGTTGCTTTATTTGCGCAGACACGCTATAATGAGTCTATGGTACATGTACCAGTATATTAATGGAAGTGGTAAAATGACACTCAGGACCGCAGGCTTGGAGACGAAAAAGCGAATACTGTCCGTGTGCGTGCGCCTGTTCCTCGAACAGGGGTATAAAAACACCACCGTGCGGCAGATAGTCAACGAGGCGGACACCTCGATAAGCGCATTTCAGAACATTTTTCATTCAAAGGATGGCGTTTTATTAGACCTCGTTGGCTCAATGTTCGGCGGCCAGTTCGGCACGGCTCGTGATATAACGGGGCTGCGCCTGCCGCCGGTGTACACCTACGCCGTGGAGACCGCCATCCAGCTCACGCTCACAGAGCTCAACGAAAACCTGCGTGAAATTTACATTGAGGCCTACTCCCTGCCGAGCATCTCAGAGTACATATACCTGAGCACGACCGCCGAGCTCAAGGCCATTTTCGGCGCAAACTTCCCCGACTACACCGTCGCCGATTTTTACGAGATGGATATCGGCAGCTCCGGCATCATGCGAAGCTACATGACGAAAAAGTGCGACATCCACTTTCCTCTCGAGCGCAAGCTGGAGCGGTTTTTGACGGCGGCGCTGCGGGTGTACAAAGTGCCCGAGGACGAGGTTCAGAGGATAACCGCTTTTATCGCAGGACTTGATGTTGTGGATATCGCAAACACGGTCATGCAGAAGCTGTTTTATATGTTGGAAATGAAATATGAATTCAAGCTGTCCAATGACGGCAAGACAAAGGAGGAACGAATATGAAAAAGAAAGTGCTGAGCATCGTACTTGCGCTGTGCCTTATAGCATGCCTTATCCCGCTGATGGGTGCGGCGACGAACGATGTGACCTGCCCGGGCTGCGGAAGCTCAGAGTATCTGACGAAGCTCGACGGCCAGTACGGCTATAAGACCGCTCAAGTCGGCGATGCAGCAAAGGGTCACTACGCAGTGTACCGTTGCACAAGCCCGGTATGCAGCCAGTCCAGCTGCGGCTACTGGGATTACCTCGCAGGCGATGTCATCCCCCACGACTACAACAAATGGGGCGAGTGCACGACCTGCTGGTACGAGTGTATGCACAGCAGCACCGACCGTATCTGGCGCAGCGAAAACGGCCAGTATTGGAAAGAGTGCGGTGCATGCGGCCGTGAGTTTGCGAAAAAGGACATTCCTGTTGTCACGATAAGTGCTCCCGACGAGGTCTGCCGCACGCAGGACTGTGCCTTTACATTTAATCTTCCCGAGGGCTGCGTGAACCCCGAGTACGGCTACGAGTTTGTGAGCGTCGGCAGCGGCGACAGCGCCGTTATAAATAATGGCGTGTGCTCCGGCAAGATCGAGGCCGAGTGGTACGCTCCCGACGAGAGCAGCTTCACGCTCACGGCCTATGTCACCACCTCAGACGGCTTCACCGTGACCGCATCCAAGGTCATCAAGGTAGTTGACGGTCACCGTGGCGGCACGGCAGACTGCCGCACTAAGGCGGTCTGCGAGATATGCGGCCAGCCCTACGGCGATGTTGACAAGTCAAACCACACCGGCGGTACGGAGCTTAAAAACGACAAACCCGCCACCTGCACCGTCGACGGCTACACCGGCGATATCTGCTGCATCGGCTGCGGCGATGTGCTCACCGCAGGCAAGGCTATCCCTGCTGAGGGGCACAAGGGCGGCACGGCAGATTGCCACAGCAAGGCGATCTGCGAGGTTTGCCATCAGCCCTACGGCGATGTTGACAAGTCAAACCACACCGGCGGCACGGAGCTGAGGGGCGACAAGCCTGCCACCTGCGTGGATGCCGGCTACACCGGCGACACCTACTGCCTCGGCTGCAATGCGGTTCTCGTCACCGGCAAGGCTCTCCCCGCTGAGGGTCACATCGGCGGCGTGGCGGATTGCCACACCAAAGCGATCTGCGCAATTTGCGACCAGCCCTACGGCGATGTTGACAAGGCAAACCACACCGGCGGCACGGAGCTGAGGGGCGACAAGCCCGCCACCTGCACCGTTGACGGCTACACCGGCGACACCTACTGCCTCGGCTGCGGCGAAATTCTCGTCACAGGCGAAGCGATACCCGCCGAAGGACACAAGGGCGGCACGGCGACCACGACCGAAAAGGCGGTCTGCGAGGTATGCGGCGAGCCCTACGGTGAGCTTCTGCCCGCTCCCGAGCCCACGCCCACGCCTGCTCCCACTCCCGCTCCGACCGACAAGCCCGCAGATGACGGCACGCCCAAGACCGGCGACGACGGCAGCGTCACGCTGTGGCTTGCCATCCTGCTTATCTCCGGCGGCGCAATAACCGTGACCGTGAGGTCGGCAAGAAAATCTAAATAAGCATGAAAAAAGCTCGGTTCAGCAGAACCGAGCTTTTTTGCGTCTAATTTACTTATCATTAGCTGCAACGGCGTATTCGATGGCGGTCAGGGTGCCGTCATCGCCGACGGCAAGCTTGAGTACCGTGGAGCCCTGCGTGTACTTGTACACATCGCCGACCTGCTTATATTCGCCGGTCAAAAGCGCCTGAGCATCCTCAAGCTTCATGCCGATCTTGAGCCCCTGCGGGGTCTGGACGGTGTCGTCGGCGACGGTGATGCCGGTGATGCGCTTAACCCCGTCAACATCGTTTACCATGACCTCAAAGCCGTCGTAGTAGTAGAAATAGTCCTTGCCCTGATATGCGCAGCTGTCGGACTCGAAGGTGCCGTTAACAGGCTCGCCGAGTGCTGCAAGAACAGTCTCGGCAGGATCCATGATGCCGAACTTCGTGTCGCCCGAGGCATAGTACAGCTCGCCGTAATCGGGCGTGTAGTCGTCGGTCTTGGCATCGTCACGAGGCTCGACCTCAGAGCATGCACACATAAATAGCACCGTCATGACCGAAAGCAAAATTGCGATTATTTTTTTCATAGCTCATTCTCCCAATGTCCAGCTTTTAAGATAGCCGTATTTTTCAAGCTCCGCCTTCTGAGCGGCGAGCAGTGCGTAGTAGTCCTCGCACTTTTGCGCCCAGCACTCGGCGATATCCGCATCGTCCCTGCGGTCGGGAACATCGTACTTGTCAGCCAGTATCTTGCCGAAGTACCTCGACAGCTTTTCCGCACCGTAGACATTCAGGTGCAGGCCGCCGTCATATGTATCGGTCTGCATATCAAGACCGATATCGTCAGCATACGGCAAGAGGTTTAAATAGTCAAGCCCGTATTTCTCGGCGTAGGCGGAAATTTGCTCGTTCCACTCGTCGTACCAATGCGGCCACAGGCTCGGCGACTTTATGAGCACGAGCTGCGCCCCGTGAGCTTTGCACAGCTCACGCATTTTGTCAAGGTAGTACCAGCAGCGCTCGCCGATGGTGTAGTCCTCCAAGACCGGCACATTCGGAAGCTTCGTCATGGGCTTGGTATCGGCACGCATGAGGTAGCCGGATATCGTGACGGGGTCTTTTTTGAACATGTACTCAAAGTCCTCGGCGGTAAGCTCGCTCCAACGGGAGTGGTAGCGCAGCAGCGGGATAATGTAGCTTATCATGTCCTCATCCTCGCACATGGAGGCGTTTATCGCATCTATCTTGTGCTGCGAAAGGGGCATGCCGTCAAGCGCCATGCGGTTGTACGCCTCGCTCTGCGGCTGCGCGTATTTCATGGCCTGCACATTATACACCACGACCGCCGGACTTTCCTTCTCCAGCGCCTCCTCCAGCAGATAGTACGACTGCCAGATGAGCTGCTGGGCAGAGCCTCTTATATAGCTCGTGATGCCGTAATCCTCCCACAGCGTGACGGGCGAAAAATTTTCGTACACCTCGCAGTCTCCGATGAAAATGACATCGTGGGGCTGCGTTTCGTTATAATACTCCGCCGTCATTGCGCCCTCTAAAACGCCCGACATATACTTCGGCTGCGTAAGCTTGCCCAGAAGCCACACGGCGGCTGCGGTGAACACGAGGCACAGCACAAGGCAGGTGATATGAACTTTTTTATTTTTCTTTGCCATGGCCGACCTCAGAACTGATTATAGATAAACTGGCTTGAATCGTAGCCCACGCCGTAAGCGCCGAACGCCAAAATGCAAAGCGCCAGCAGCGCAAACACGACATACGGCACGGCGGTCTTTTTCCACATGAGCTCACGCACCGAGCCGCACCTTTCCTGCACGCAGGAAACGGCAAACATCAGCGCAACGCCTAAACCCGCAACGAGGTAATCTGCGCCGGTAAGTCCAAGCTTTAATAGCTCGCCCGAGAAGGCCTCGCCCCAATTATTCGTTGTGAATATCGAGCCGAAGGCCTTGAACGACACCGCAACATCACGGTAGCAGTCGAGAATTCTAAGCGAACACATGAGGAAGAATGTGCGCAGCGTTTCAAACACACGGTAGCCGAAGCCCGAGACGAGCCTTGTATGCTTCTCCCTGAATTTTACCGACAGGGGCTTGAACTCCTCGGCAAGCAGGATGAAAAATGCATTGAGCAGTCCCCACACGACAAAGTTCCACGCAGCGCCGTGCCACAGGCCGGTGAGGAACCATGTGACGATGGTCGACACATACACCGAAAGCTTCTTGCCGAAGCCGTCGGAGATAGACTTGCGGGCTTTTTTGGAAAGCTTCAAAAGCCACGGAGCGACCGACAGCGGGTAGAAGATATAGTCCTTGAACCATGTACCCATCGAGATGTGCCAGCGCCGCCAATACTCGGCGATGTTGCGTGAAAAGTACGGGCGGATGAAGTTTTCCTTGACCGAGACGCCGAGCACCTGCGCAATGCCGATGGTGATATCGATGCCGCCGGTAAAGTCGGCGTAAAGCTCGGCGGCGTAAAACACCGCACCGAGGAACACATACGCACCCGAGTACGCCGTCGGGTCGCCGCAAAGTGCGGTGACGGCAACGAGCAGGCGGTCTGCTATTACGAGCTTCTTAAAATAGCCCCATAAAATACGCTGTAAGCCGAAGCTGATCTGCTTAAAGTCGGCTTTATGCTCGGCAAAAAGCGTGTCTTTTAAGTCGCCGAAGCGGGATATCGGGCCTTGGATGAGCAGCGGAAAAAAAGAGGTGAAAAGTGCGACCTTTAGTATATTGCGCTCGGGCTCGACCTTCTCCCAATACACATCGATGACATAGCTCACCGTCTGGAAGGTGTAGAACGATATGCCGAGCGGCAGCACCCAGTCCACGGCGGCGAGCTGCGCCGAAAACAGCGAGTTGAAGTTAAAGATAACGAAGTTTGTGTACTTAAGCGCCGCAAGGATGCCGAGGTCGATCAAAAGTGCGAGCACGAACACACGCTTGCGCTTTTTCTCCTCAAGCTTTTTATACTCCTTGCGCTCGGAGCGTGAAAGCGCCTTGCCCTCGTCGGAGGCAAGGAACGCCTTCTGACGGCGCAGCGAAGCGCCCATGAGGTTTGTCGCCGCCCACGACACCGTGACCGTTGCCGCCATGAAAACGAGCCCCTGCCAGCCTGCGCAGGCGTAGAACACGATATCGGCGGCTAAAAGCAGCAGCCACTGCCATTTGCGGGGTATTAGGTAATACAGCGCAAACAGGACGGCCAAAAAGGCTATGAAGCCATACGATGTAAACAGCACGGCTTACTCGTCCTGAAGTCTCTCGACCATGTCGTACATGGCCTCGGCGGAGTTGAAGTTCTCGGGGGTTATCTCCCTTGCGGGGATGGTGATGTCGAAGGCATCGGACAGCTCGGAAATGAGCGTCACGATATCAAGGCTTTCAAGATAAGCGTCGTCAACGAGGGTGGTGCAGGTCTTGTAATCGACGGTCAGACCGAGGTCATCAAGGATGTCATAAATTTCGTCCATTGTAATTCTCCATTAGTAAGTTTCTGTCTATCTTCCCGTTCGGGAGCATGGGCAGGGTGTCCATGCGGTACAGCTTTGAGGGGATCATGTAGCGTTCAAGCTCTTTTATGAGGTACGCTCTCACCGACTTCTCGTCGGCCGTGCCCATGTAATACAGATACAGCTTCTTTTTTGCCTTATCGAACAGGCAGCAGGCATTTTGAACGCCCTCCGCCATGCAGGCGCAGGCCTCTATCTCGCCAAGCTCGACACGGTGTCCCATGCTTTTTATCTGATTATCCTTGCGGGACACGAACACCAGCTCGCCCCGCTCGTTTAGCCTGCCGAGATCGCCCGTGCGGTAGATTAGCTCGGGATAATGCGGGTTCAGCGGATTCTGCACAAAGGCCGCTGCCGTGCGCTCGGGGTCGTCAAAGTACCCTAATGTCACCGCCGTGCCTCTGATGCAGATCTCGCCGAGCTCGCCGTCGGCTGCTTCGGTATTGTCCTCACGCAGGAGGAAAAAGCCTGTGTTGTCAAAGGGTCTGCCGACGGGGATGGGCTCG
>DQDL01000004.1:10964-18470 GCA_003533405.1 Clostridiales bacterium
CGGGGATGGGCTCGTTTTCGGCAAACTCACGGTCGACCTCGTAGTAAAACGACATGCCGGTGGCTTCCGTCGGTCCGTAGAGATTTATAAACCTCGCCTCGGGCGCCGCCTGCTGCCAGAGCTTGAGCTGCTTTACGGGGAACACCTCGCTGCCGAAGCACACGGTGCGCAAATGCTCGGGGCGCCCCTCGGCAAATGCGCCGAGACCCGATACCATCGTGAGCGCCGATGCGACCCAGCACACGGTGTTTATCCCGTGGCGGTTCAGAAAATCAAGTACCTTAAGCGGCGACATGAACAGGCTCTGCTGCATGAGATATGCCGTTGAGCCGCATTTTATGACCGATAGTATCTCCTTCATGCAGGCATCGACATACAGCGGCACCTGCATCGCAAAAACGCTGTCGGCCGCTGCCCCGATGACGGGGCACAGGGCGTTTGCGTAATCTATCAGCGAACGGTGGCAGGCGGTAACGCCCTTGGGCGTGCCGGTGCTGCCTGAGGTAAAGACGATGTAGATAGGGTCGGTGTCTATCTGCCGTGCCCTGACGGCGGCAAGCGCAGCATCGTCGGGCTTCGCCGAGAAAAGCTCCGTGCAATCGATGATCTTTTCGCCGCAGCCGAGCTCCTCGGCCGTTGCCCTTGAGCTTTCGTCGCAGATTATTGCGTTGGGCGAGAGCTTTTTTAATATCATGCGCACACGGTGCAGCGGCATACCGACATCCATCGGAACATACATGCATCCGGCGTAAATGACCGAGAAAAACGCTGCTATCGTCTGCGGCGCTTTCTTCATGAACACCACGACCGGTTCATTTTTAAGTCCACGGCGGATAAGCTCACTGCCGCCGGAGCGTGCCATCGCCTGCACCTGTGCAAAGCTGAGGGCTTGCTCCTCGTCTGCAAAAGCGGTCTTGTCGGCGTATTGTGCCGAGGTACGCTCCAAAAATTCAAGAATGTTTTTCATTTCAGTTTTCCATCACATAGGGTCTGGTCTCGACCTGCGGGTACAGGCTCGTGTCAAAGCGCCAGTACTGCACGCTGTACTTCACAAGCTCCTCACTGGTCTTCATAAAGCATCTCAGATGCTCCGGGCCGACATTGCATGCATCGAAGTGATACCAGCCCGTGCCGAGATTCACAAGGCACCAGAAATGCTGCGTTCTGCCGTTGAGACGCTCGACGCTGAGCACCTGGCAGTCTATCTTCTGAAGCAGTGCATAGGTCGTTGCGTAGAAGGTGAAGCAGTCGCCCGTTCCCTTGGTGAGACCACGGTAGGCCTCGGCCTTCCAGTCGGTCTTATCCGAGTCGCCGGTGTAGAGCACATTCGAGTAGACATAGTCAAAAATGGCGTATGCCTGCTGCTCAAGTGACATATCATCCTTGAGGATGCGTCCGAGCACCTTGTCGACCTCGGCATCGAGCTTCTCATCGGTGATCTTGTTTTCTATAAATTTAAACTTGACCGTCACGGAGCTTGAGTTGCCCTCGTGGTCCTTGGCGGTGTATGTAACATCGTACTCGCCGACCTTCTTGGCGTTGACCTTGGACTTATCTACCGTCAGCTCCGGCTCGGGATCGGCATTGTCGACGGCAAAGACCTCCTTGAAGTAGGCCACGGCCTCGCCGACATAGCAGTAGCGGTCACGGGCAGCATAGATGGTCGGTGCGGTCTTATCCGGCGATATGACCGCCGTTGCCTTGATTTTCGTCGAGTTGCCCGCTCTGTCGGTGAGGATTATCTCGACCTCCTGCTCGCCCTCGGTGTCCCAATCCGGCTCGGTGACGAAGCTTGCCTTGACGGCGCTTACATCGTTGATATTCTCAACGAACTTTATCGGCTCGCAGTAGTAGCCGGTGCTGCACTCGCACTTTATGCCGTCTGCCGTGGGCGCAGTGGTGTCATTTACCGTCACGCCGACGGTCTTAGTGACATCGCCCTTTACGAGCTTGACCTCATGTGCGCCGAGACTGTTGAGCATAAACGGCTCTGTCTCCATCTTAAAGCCTGCGTAGTTGCTGCCGAGCTTATTTAAAACGGCGCTTTCGGACAGCGTATCAGTCGATGCTTCAAACTCGCAGACATCATCGCAGACGATGAGCTTACCCTTGACCTCAGCTTCGTTGCCGGCTGCGTCGGCGGCCTTTATGGAGACATCGAAGCTCCCCTTTTTGCTCGTGTCTGGCTTGGAGATAAACTCATACTTAACCTCGGTAGCGTCATCGCAGCCGACGGCGAACTTATCCGCCGTGACCTCTCCGCCAACCTTGACGGCGACGGGGGCAAGGTCGGGCACGGGTGCGGTGGTATCTACGATGCGCAGGGTCGAGGTAAATGTCTTGCCGTCAAATTTTATCTCAACGGTCGTATCACCGAGCTTTGTCCAGTCGATACTGTCAAGGTCGGTGGCGAGCTGGGCGTTCTCACGCTCGACTACCATGAAGTCCTTGAGTGTGGGACGGGGCGTGCCCGCCTCATGGGTAAGGACATCCACAGCGCCCAGCACCTTGACGGTGGTCTTTATCGTCTGCTCGTTGCCGTGGGAGTCCTTGAGCGCAATAGCGCAGTCATAGCTGCCCGCCGTACCGTACACGGGCTCGGTCTGCCAAGTGACGGTGTAGTCGGATGCTTCCTTTATCTCGGTGAGGGCATCCTCGGGCTTCAAGCTCTTGTCGTCGATGGTGATGCTCGGATCCTTGGCCTCGGCCTGCGGAGCCATGGTGTCACGCACGATGAGCACGACCTTGCGGGTCATGTCCTCGGACTTGACCGTCAGCAGGTATGTTCCCTCCTCCGTGAGGCTCACATCAGAGTCTCCAACATAGCTTGCCTTGCTGTCGTTTTTCATAAACTTGCTTGCATCCGGAGCGCCGTCGCCAAGCTCGGCTTTGAGGAAAATGTGCATCCCCCGATACACGCCGAACACGATAACAGCGGCGATGACGGCAATGATAAACACTATCGCAAGGGCGATAACTAAGCCCTTCTTTGCCTTTCTTTTTTTCTTGACCGCAGTTCGAGCCATTTTCAATACCCCCTGTGCTAAACCGTTTAAATCTAAGCGAGAGAGGAGTGTCGCAGGCAAGGCTTTGGGATTGAGGAAGGCAAAAGCCTTGTGAATGATCAAAACGAAGCCTGCGGCGCTACTATCCGCTTAGAAAAGTCGTATTTTGACAAATATACATTCTATCACAGATGTGCTGTCATAACAACGGTTTTTTGTTAACAAAAGTGTTGTTGAAATAAGTTTCTCGGCATGGTATACTTTTTCAAGCTTACGGAGGAAGAAATCATGAAAAAAACCGTATCTTTCTTTCTTGCATTTATTATGATGTTCACCATGTGCGCCTGCAATAATGCGCCGCAGGAAACGCCCGTGCCCACGCCCGAGAGCACCGAGCCAAGTTACCTGCCGACGAGCTTTCGCAATAACGGCAAGCGCACGGTCGTGCACTCCATGCCGCAGAAGATAGTCACGGCAGGGCCTAACTGCACGGAAGTGATGTGCGCTCTCGGTCTTGAGGACAAGGTTGTCGGCAAGTGCATGACCAATCACTCCAAGGGCGTGCTTGACGAGTACAAGGACGCATACAGGTCCATCCCCACCCTATGCGAGGGCTACCCCACGCTCGACGAGATCGTTGACAGCGGCTGCGATTTTCTCTACGCCAGCAGCTGGATATTTGACGACACGCTCACCGTGAAGGCGCTTGAGGATAAGGGCATTATCGTGTATGTCAACGAGGCCACGACCTATGACGAGCTGTGGATGGAGATAAACGATCTTAACCGCGTGTTCTGTCTTGAGGGCACCGGCGACGCCGTCGTAAAGGCGCAGACCGACAGGATAAGTGCCGTCGGAGAGGTCGTCAAGGATCAGCAGCCCAAAAAGGTGCTCGTGCTTGACAGCTTCATCGGCGAAAAGGTTTTTACCGCCGGCAAGGCAAACATCGAGACCTCTTATATCGCCTCGGCGGGCGGTGCGAATGTTTTCGGCGACCGTGAAAAAGCATGGGACGCCGTGACGGTCGACGATATCGTTGCGGCAAACCCCGATTATATAATCATCCACGACTACAAGGGCTCAAGCTTTGACGACAAGGTCGCAGCGCTCAAGGAAAATTCGGAGCTTAAATACCTCGACTGCGTGCGAAACGAGCGATTTATAAAGCTCTCGCTCGAAAACGCCATGCCCGGCATGAGAAGTGCCGTCACGGTCGAGACCATTGCGCAGACCATGTTTGCCGACCTCTTTGCCGAGCCCGAGCCAACGACCGCGCCGGAGAGTTAACATGTTCAAAAAGGCATATGTTGAAATCACGAATATCTGCAACTTAAGCTGTGACTTTTGTCACGGCACAAAAAGAACTCCGCACCGGCTGACGGCGGCGGAGTTCAATTGCATTATGCAAAGGCTCAAGGGTCACACCGAATATGTGTATCTGCACATCCTCGGCGAGCCGCTTACGCACCCTGAGCTCGGAGATATCATGGCGGCGGTCGCGGAGTGCGGCATGAAATGCTGCATCACGACGAACGGCACGCTGCTTAAGGAAAATGAGCAGGCGCTGCTTCATGCGCCGCTGCACAAGCTGAGCGTTTCGCTGCACAGCTTTGAGGTAAACGGCGGGGATCTGCAAGACTATCTTCAAAGCGTGTGCGAGGTGTGCAAGCACCTTGCCGAGAACGGCACTATCTGTGCACTCAGGCTCTGGAACAGCGGCGGTGCGGAGGCGCTTAACAGCGAAATTTTGGACTTCCTGCGGCAATTTTTCGGCTCCGACTGGCAAAAAAGCCGTGACGGCTACAAGCTCGGAACACTCTTGTACCTTGAAAACGCCGCAAAATTCGACTGGCCGGACATCGACGGCGGTGAGCGCAATGTACAGTTCTGCCAAGGGCTGCGTGACCAGATAGGCATCCTGTGCGACGGAACGGTCGTCCCCTGCTGCTTAGATGCCGACGGCAGTGTGCCGCTCGGCAACATTTTTGAGCAGACGCTTGACGAGATCATGAACACCGAGCGTTCAAGAGCTATCTATGGCGGCTTTTCAAACCGCACTCCGAGCGAAGCGCTGTGCCGCCGCTGCGGCTTTGCCGAGAGGTTCAGCCTATGAGCTCGTTTGCGCTGCACAATTTGGCGATGCTGCTCATGCTGTGCGACCACTTACAGCTCACGCTGCTGCCCGAGCTGACGATACTAAGGTGCGTTGGCAGGCTTGCGTTTCCGCTGTTTGCGTTCATGGCGGTCGAGGGGTATTTCCACACCCGAAGCCTTAAAAAGTACCTCGTGCGGCTTTTGATACTTGCGCTCATTTCGGAAGTCCCGTTTAACCTGCTCGTAAGCGGCAGCTCCTTTGACCCGTATCATCAAAATGTCATTTGTACGATCATCCTCGGCCTATGTTGCATTTGGGCATTTGAGAACATCGCCGCCGACAGGCAAAAGCTTCTGAGTGCCGTCATAATTATTGCAGCTTTCGGCACTGCTATTATCGCTAATGTCGACTACTCCTCGGCGGGCGTTCTGACGCTGCTTGCGTTTTACGCTTTTCGGGGCAATACCCTGCGGTGCAGGCTCTTGCAGCTTGCCTCGCTCGGGTTTATAAGCCTCTTGCTCCTCGGCGGCATCGGCTTTTCCTACCCCTATCAAGCGCTTGCCGTCCTCTCCCTCCCGATAATTTGGCTCTACAACGGCAGTCAAGGCTTACACAACGGCGTAATCAAAACCGTAAACTACCTGTTCTACCCTGCCCACATGCTCATACTTGCGCTTTTGGCAATATAAAAACCGCACCGGATGGTGCGGTTTTTTCAGTATTGAAGTATCGGTGCTGAGCCGTCGTCCTCGCTTTTGGTGATGGAGCGGATGACGGCGTCGTAGCTGTAGTTGTCGTTCACGAAAACGGTGAAGCTGTCGCCGACCTTTTTGCCGAGCACGGCCTTGCCGAACGGCGATTCACGGCTGATGAGCCCTTTCAAGGGGTCTGTGCGTATGGTCGTCACGACCTGGATTACCTGTGTTTCGTCGTCCTCGGGGATGTATATCTCGACCTTGTCGTACAGGCCGACCTCGTCGTCGGCGGAGGCGGAATCGATGATGTGCGCCGACTTTATCATGTTCTCAAGATAGCGGATGCGGCTGCCGTTGCGGTTTTTTGCACGCTTGGCCTCCTTATACTCGAAGTTCTCGCTCAAGTCGCCGAAGGCACGGGTGCGCTTGACCTCCTCGATAAGCTCCGGCATCAAGCGGTTGCGCTCGTCGAGCTCTTCCTGCATCTTGGCTATATCCTGCTTTGTCAAATCGTCATGCATGGTATTACCTCTTTTCCACATCGCATTATACGCCCCGAGCAAGCCAAAATCAAGCTTAGCGAAAGCTGTTTTCGTAAATGTCGATAAACTGCGAAAGCTGTGCGCCCTGATTTCGGAGCATATCATCATCGGTCACGATCTGCCAGCCGAACACTCCGTATGCATTATAATAATACCTTGACAGCGGCAGCAAATGGCGCTCTGATCTGACCGCACTTATAGCGTCGCTGTAATCTACCTTCGCCTGCGCAAGTGCCTTGGCAGGGTCGGCGAAAACCGGCTTGTTTTCGTCGTTGAGCGCCAAGCGATATGCCGAGTGTGCCGGAAACAACCCCTGCCACTCCGACACATCACCGGGATGCGAGGCGCAGGGTGAAAAATACACCGCCTCGAACAGAACAAGCAAACCGACCACCACGACAGCAAATGCGGCCGCAAGCGCAATGAGCCTTTTGTTTTGCCGCTTCACGGTTTTTTCGGCATAATCCACTGTCGCCGCCATGCTCTCCTCGGCCTTTGCGACGATCTGCGTCTGCTCGATTTTTTCCCCGCAAAAAAGCTCGGTCAGCGTGATGTCCAGCAGCTCGCAGACAGGCTCAAATAATGATGCATCCGGCAAATTTCTGCCGTTTTCCCATCTTGATACCGTCTTGCCGCTTATGCCGAGTTGCTCCGCCATTTCCTCCTGCGTCATGCCCTTGCTTTTTCTCAACTCGGCAATAAATCTTCCTGTTTTGATCTGATCCATGTCCTCGCCCCTTTCAATCAAATAATACACTATTTCAGTGAAAGAATACAGGACATCATGCGAGAATTAGTGAAATGATATTGTATCTGAGCGCACAAGCGATCAACTTCACTTTTTGCCACAGGCAAAAAACTTAACTCAAACTCGTTTTGATAAGAAAAAAGCAACTCTTTCGAGGTGCTTTTTAAAATAGGTCAGACCAGCTCGATGACGGCCATCTCGGCTGCGTCGCCGCGACGGGGCTTTTCGCAAAGCTTCGCTTTGTAAAAGCCTTTTTTGATTTAAATTTTTGCAGACGGCGGAATACCGCCGTCTGCTTTGTCCATCGGCTCGCCGATAAACCGGCAACCGCCGATGATGACATCGGACCCCGTCGCATAAAAAAAGCACCGCCGAAGCGGTGCTTTTAAGTGCGGTTGTCAGACCAGCTCGATGACGGCCA
>DQDL01000095.1:0-438 GCA_003533405.1 Clostridiales bacterium
TTTGTCTACGGTCCCCGCTTCGTGACCCTGCCCGTGGAGATATATAACTACACCAAAAAGCCGCTCCAGCCGAAGATATACGCACTGTTTACACTGCTGTTTGCGGCGATACTGCTCGTGATGGTCGTTATGAACCTCCTGCAGGAGCGTGACGCAAAGCGCAGCCGTGAAAACCGCCGCGCCTTCCGCAGAAAGCAGGTGAGCGCATGAAAAAGCTGCTTTCACTTATCCTGTGCCTTGTACTCGTGCTGGCCGCCGTTCCCGTGACGGCGAGCGCAGAGCAGGTGACGATAAATGTGTACAACTGGGGTCAGTATATCTCCGACGGTACCGACGGCTATATAGATGTGAATAAGGCTTTCACCGAGGCCACCGGCATCAAAGTCAACTACATGACCTTTGACTCGAACGAAACGATGTACACCAAGCTCAAGACCG
>DQDL01000095.1:646-7042 GCA_003533405.1 Clostridiales bacterium
ACACCAAGCTCAAGACCGGCGGCAGTACCTACGATGTTATCATTCCGTCGGACTACATGATAGCCCGCCTTATCTCCGAGAACATGCTTTTAGAGCTTGATTACTCGAATATCCCGAACTATGCCGGCGTGGACGAGGCGTACAAGAACACCGCCTTTGACCCGGATAACAAGTACACCGTGCCGTACACATGGGGCACCGTGGGGCTTATCTACAACAAGAAGTATGTTGACAAAGCCGACCTCGGCTCGTGGGATCTGCTGTGGAACAGCAAGTATTCCGGCAAGATACTCATGTTCGATAATCCCCGTGACGCATTTGCAATTTCCGAGCTGCTGCTTGGTATTGATATAAACACCGAAAACGAGGACGAGCTGCGCAGTGCGGCCTATAAGCTCATCGAGCAGAAGCCCCTTGTGCAGAGCTATGTCATGGATCAGATCTATGACAAGATGGAGCGTGAGGAGGCGTGGATTGCACCGTATTACGCAGGCGACTATCTGCAAATGGTGCAGGAGAACGAAGACCTCGGCTTTTACTTCCCCAAGGAGGGCTTCAACCTCTTTATCGATGCAATGTGCATACCGAAAAGCTGCCAGAACAAGGCCGCTGCCGAGGCGTATATAAACTTCCTGTGCGGCGCTCAGGTAGCGGGCGAGAACCTTGATTACCTCGGCTACTCGACACCCATTTCCGCTGCAAAGGAGTACATGGATCCAGACATGGTCGCAAGCGACATCGCCTACCCGAGCGAGGAGACGCTTGCAATGGGCTCGGCGTTTTCCTACCTCGGCGAGCAGACCAATCAGCTCATGGATTCGCTTTGGCTCGAGGTCAAGACGCAGGGCAGCGTCGACAGCTATGCGATAGTCAGCATGGCAGTCCTCGCCGTCGGCCTTGCGGCGTACTTCACAATTCACGCTGTGCGCAAGAAAAAGCGCATCGCCAACCGCTGCAAAAGGTGGAAAACTCAAGAATGACGAAAAAATCGACCGAATTATTCGGTCGATTTTTTACTGCATTTGCTTTATCATCTCACGCCTAAGACGCACGATTATGCGCTTTTCGAGGCGGCTTATGTAGCTTTGGGATATGCCCATGAGGTCGGCGACCTCCTTTTGCGTGAGCTCATTTCTGCCGCCGAGCCCGAAGCGCAGAACGATGATGTTTCGCTCCCGCTCGTTAAGCGTCTGTATCGCAGCCGAGAGCATCTGCTTGTCGGCGTCGTCCTCAAGTGGGCGGTACACCTCGTCGTCATCCGTGCCGAGAACATCGGATAATAAAAGCTCATTGCCGTCCCAGTCGGTGTTTAAGGGCTCGTCGAAGCTCACCTCCGTGCGCTGATTGCTCACCTTGCGCAGATACATGAGTATCTCGTTTTCAATGCAGCGTGATGCGTAGGTCGCAAGCTTAATGTTCTTGGCGGATTTGAAAGTGTTTATCGCCTTGATAAGCCCTATCGTGCCGATGGATATGAGATCCTCAAGGTTCAGCCCAGTGTTTTCAAAGCGTCGGGCGATGTAGACCACAAGGCGCAGATTGTGCTCTGTGAGCAGCTGCTTTGCCTTCTCGTCTCCGGCCTCCATGGCGAGTATCGCCCGCTCCTCCTCATCCCGCTCGAGCGGCGGTGGGAGAATGTCGCTTCCGCCGATGTAGAAAAGCTCCGACGGAGCGGGGGCAAAATGCTTTTCAAGCCAGTCTCTAATAAGTTTCAGAATGTTCATGACTTCTCCTTTCAGATTATGCAGTCAAAGCCGTCGCCGCTGACTGAGGTGGACGATATCGCAACTAAAATATCCTCACGCGCCTTGTCGTCAACTGTCAAACTGTCGGGCCTGAACGCAGGCAGCAGGCCGCTTTGCGTGCCGACGGCGGAGTAGGGGATGAGCCGCATTTTTCCGGCGTAGAGCGTGATAAGCTCCGTAGGGGACAAATTTTCGCTTCCCTCGCCGAGGAGCGGCACAAGCTGCGCAGCTCCCGCAATGAGCACCTCACTCCCGGTCATCGGGTCATACAAACAGTTGCCGCTGTCATATAATGCCCGCAGCGTGACGCTTTGGCCGCAAAAGCCGATGACAACGGTGTGTACCGTCTTGCCCGTGCTCTTTGCCGTCCTGCGGAACACAAGGCTCAGGGCAGCGTAAATTATCCCGAAGCTTAGTACCAAAACGGGCATGGACACGGGAAGATACACGGTGTTTCCCATACCGCCGCTTTGCACCGACAGCGCCCACAGCGTGCCGCCGAATACGGCAGACACGGCGAAAAAAACCGCCGCACAGCGCCAGAACTTAGGCTCTTTTGCGAATGCGATGAGCGCCATTAAAACGCCTGACGCAAGCTTGATGGGCAGCAGCGTCAAAAACGCAAAGCCCGGCAGAACCGACAAAACGGCGTACGCAGCCCCGCACAGCGCCGCCACGGCGTACCGCAGCCTGCGCAGCAAAACTCCGCATACTCTTGCCGAACCGAGCAGTATAAGATAGTCGCATATGAAGTTTAAAATAAACAGCCGGTCTATGTATATCGTCTCCATGCGAAAATTATATACTTTCAAAGCCGCACAATTTGTCATTTGATAATTGTCAAATAAGCTTGGCTGTGGTAAAATACTTTAGATTGAAATACTGTAGAATAAAAGGAAACAAGTTATGTGGTTTTGGTTTGCTGTAATAGCGCTGCTTTGCTGGAGCGGCTCTGATCTGTTTTCAAAGATCGGCTGCCAGGATGCCGACGATAAGTACAGCCATCTGAAGATGGTCATGGCGGTCGGCATAGTTATGGGACTTCACGCTGCCTATGAGATTTTCGTCGGCGGCGTTGAGATAAGCTGGAGCGTCATCATTACATACCTGCCGGTTTCGGCGCTGTATATAGTCTCGATGGCGGTCGGCTATGTGGGGCTTAGGTATATTGAGCTTTCGATATCCTCGCCTATATGCAACTCCTCCGGTGCAATAGTTGCGATACTTATTTTTGCGACAAAGGGCTTCGGCGAGCTTCCGCCGATAGCGCTTGTTGCGGTGGCGCTCGTATGCATCGGCGTTGTGTGTCTCGGTATCACCGAGGCAAACGAGGATGAAGAGCTGCGCAAGGCTCGTCAGGATGCAAGCAATCATCATTACGCAAAAAGCTGGATAGCGATCGCACTACCGGTTATCTACTGCCTGCTCGATGCTCTGGGCACATTCGCCGATTCCAAGGTTCTCGAGGTTCTCAACGAGGACTCCGCCAATGTTGCGTATGAGCTTACCTTCCTGTGTGTGGGCATAGTGTGCGCAATTTATGTTCTCGGCGTTAAAAAGCAGCGGCTCATACCCAAAAGGGAAGTGCCAAAGTACACCGGCGCCCTGTTTGAGACCGCAGGCCAGTTTGCATATATCTACGCTCTGGCTGATTCTGCGCACGCAGCGCTCGCCGCTCCCATTATCTCATCCTACTGCGTTGCCTCCGTCATCTGGAGCCGCATCTTCCTCAAGGAAAAGCTGTCAGCCAAGCATTATGCGTCTGTTTTCATAGTCATAGTGGGTATAGTTATCATAGGAATACTTGATATTTAAAAGGAGAGCGCAATGGAGAAACCTGTTTATAAGCGAGTGCTGATAAAGATCAGCGGCGAGGCACTTGCCGGCGATAAAAAGACCGGCTTTGACTTTGATTTTATTGCAAATGTCTGTAAGACGGTGAAAAGCTGCGTCGATATGGGCGTTGAGGTCGGCATAGTTGTCGGCGGCGGCAACTTCTGGCGCGGCGTCAAGGACGGCGCAGGTCATGTCGAGCGTGTCAGCGCAGACCGAATGGGCATGCTCGCAACGGCTATGAACTGCCTTGCGGTCGCCGATGTGTTCAAGCAGATAGGCGCAAAGGCCACTATCCAGACCGCCGTTGATATTCAGGGCGTAGGCGAAAGGTACAGCACCACGGAGGCTATAAAGCACCTTGAAAACGGCGAGGTCGTCATGTTCGGCTGCGGCACGGGCAGCCCGTTTTTCTCGACGGATACGGCCGCTGTCCTGCGTGCGGCGGAGATAGGCGCAGACGCAATACTCCTTGCAAAGAACATTGACGGCGTTTACAGCGCAGACCCGAGAGTGGACGCATCGGCCGTCAAGTACGACAGCATAAGCTATGACGATGTGCTTGCCCGGCACCTTGCAGTCATGGATACCACCGCAACCAGCCTTGCAATGGATAACGACATTCCCGTTATCGTCTTTGCACTGGCACAGCCGGAAAACATAGTCCGTGTGCTGTGCGGCGAAAAGCTCGGCACACTGGTCACAAAATAAGATAAAACATATAGGAGGTAGCAACATGTCCGATTATATTGAATTTGAAAGCAAGATGAAGAAAACCGCCGAGGTGCTCAAGACCCAGCTTGCATCCGTTCGTGCAGGCCGTGCAAACGCAGCGGTCCTCGATCAGATCACCGTCGATTATTACGGAGTGCCCACCCCCATCCAGCAGGTAGCATCCGTTTCAGTTCCCGACCCCCGCTCTCTGCTGATCCAGCCTTGGGACGCATCCGTCCTCAAGGGCATCGAGAAGGCAATTCTCGCATCCGAGCTCGGAATCAATCCGCAGAACGACGGCAGAACGATCCGTCTCGTGTTCCCGCAGTTGACCGAGGAGCGCCGCAAGGAGCTTGCAAAGCAGGTCAAGAAGTATGGCGAGGAAGCAAAGGTCGCAGTGCGCAACATTCGCCGTGACGCTATCGATAAATTCAAAAAGCAGCAGAAGGCGTCCGAGATAACCGAGGATGATTACAAGACCGTCGAGAAGGACATTCAGAAGCTCACCGACGACTATATCAAGGAAGTCGAGGGCATAGCCGAGAAGAAGGAAAAGGAACTTTTCGAGATCTGATATGGCAAACGATAAGACTAACAATGCGGCGGGGGAGCAGGCAAAATGCCTTCCCCGCCATATTGCCATCATATTGGATGGCAACGGCCGCTGGGCCAAAAAGCGTGGCATGCCCCGCAGTGCAGGGCATCTTGCCGGTGCGGAAAATTTCAGAAAGATAGCGACCTACTGTCAGCAGATAGGCATAGAATATCTGACGGTGTACGCATTCTCGACCGAGAACTGGAAGCGCCCCGAGGACGAGGTCGGCGGCATAATGAAGCTTTTGGACAAGTACCTGCACGAGGCTATCCGTGACATGGAGAAAAAGCACATCCGCATGAAGGTGTTCGGCGACACATCGAGGCTGTCGCCCGAGCTTCAGGCGCTCGTTGCAAAGACCGACGAGATAACGCAGCATGTCAAGGGCTTCCAGGCAAATATCTGCCTTAACTACGGCGGCAGAGCCGAGATAGTGCGGGCGGCGGAGCTTTACGCCAAGGATGTTGCCGAGGGCAAGGCTGAGGGCAAGCTCACCGAGGAGAAGCTGTCAAAGTATATGTACTCGGCGGATATCCCCGATCCGGAGCTCATCATCAGACCCGGCGGAGAGTACAGGCTGTCTAACTTCCTTTTGTGGCAGTGCGCATACTCGGAGTTTTATTATACCGACACCCTGTGGCCAGATTTTACGCCCGAGGAGCTTGACAAGGCCATTGTGGCGTTTAACAGCCGTGACCGCCGTTTCGGAGGGGTAAAGACATGACAAAGGCAGTTTCAATTTTGGGCAGCACCGGCTCTATCGGCCGCCAGAGCATTGCGGCGGCGGAGCATCTCGGCCTGCCCGTTGCGGCGCTGACCGCAAACAGAAAAACGGATATGCTCGAGCAGCAGGCTCGCCGATTAAAACCCAAATTTGTCGCAGTTTACGACGAAAAGGCGGCGGCGCAGCTTAAACTTTCGCTCGCCGACACCGATATCAGGGTAGGAAGCGGAATGGCGGGGCTCATCGAGGCGGCAACTATCGATGCTGCCGACTGCATCGTGACCGCAGTGTCTGGCTCTGTCGGCTTAAAGCCAACGCTGGCGGCTATCGATGCCAAAAAGCGCATAGCTCTTGCAAACAAGGAAACGCTCGTGTGCGCAGGCGAGATAGTCATGCCCAGAGCGGCGCAAACAGGGGCGGAGATAGTGCCTGTTGACTCCGAGCACTCGGCAATTTTCCAGTGCCTTATGGGCAGAAAAAAGGGCGAGCTGAAGAAGATATTACTCACAGGCTCGGGCGGCCCGTTCAGAGGCAAAAGCAGAGCCGAGCTTGAGAATGTCACGCCCGAGCAGGCGGTAAAGCACCCCAACTGGAGCATGGGTGCAAAGATTTCGGTCGATTCTGCGACGATGATGAACAAGGGGCTTGAGTTTATCGAGGCCATGCATCTTTTCGGCGTGACGCCGGACGATATCCAAGTGGTTGTCCACCCGCAGAGCATCATCCACTCCATGGTCGAGCTCGTTGACGGCACGGTCATTGCCCAGCTCGGCGTGCCGGATATG
>DQDL01000095.1:7183-7624 GCA_003533405.1 Clostridiales bacterium
CCAGCTCGGCGTGCCGGATATGGGACTTCCGATACAGCTTGCGATGACCTATCCCGAACGGGTCGATTCGCCGTTTGAGCGCCTTGACTTTGCGACCATGCGGGACCTTACCTTTGAAGCACCGGACTTTGAGAAAACGCCCTGCTTGAAGCTTGCGATGGATTGCGCAAGGGAAGGCGGCACGGCACCGTGCATCATGAGTGCGGCAAACGAGGTCGCAGTCTCGATGTTTTTAAACCGTAAGCTCGGCTACAATCAAATTTACGATTGTGCTTTGGCGGCGGTCGAGAGCATAGACATAGTAAAAGACCCCGATCTTGAGACTATACTGGAGGCCGATAAGGCCGCCAGAGTATTTGTTACGGAGCATTTTTCCTGATGTATATTATTATCGCAATAATCATATTCGGCATACTTATCGCCATCCACGAGTTCGGCCAC
>DQDL01000095.1:7836-7997 GCA_003533405.1 Clostridiales bacterium
CCATCCACGAGTTCGGCCACTTCACGGCGGCAAAGCTGTGCGGGGTCAAGGTCGAGGAGTTTGCGATAGGCATGGGCCCTGCACTGTTTAAGAAGCAAAAGGGCGAAACGGTGTACGCCCTGCGCATCCTGCCGATAGGCGGCTTTTGCGCCATGGCGGGC
>DQDL01000095.1:8183-9459 GCA_003533405.1 Clostridiales bacterium
GGCGGCTTTTGCGCCATGGCGGGCGAGGATGAGGAATCCGACGACCCAAGAGCCTTCACAAATCAGGGCTTTTGGAAAAAATTCGTCATCCTGTGCGCAGGCTCGTTCATGAATTTAGTTCTCGGAATCGTGCTCATCCTCATCATGTACGCCGGTGCGCAGGCGTTCGTCACGCCGACCATTGACCACTTCATGGACGGCTGCCCCTACGAGGGCACCGAGGCCATGCAGGCGGGCGACACCTTTTACAGCATCGACGGTCAGCGCATCTATCTTGTGAGCGATGTGTCGAGCTTCCTCATGCGCGGCGACGGAGTGTATGATATCGTCATGCTGCGTGACGGCGAGAAGGTCGAGCTCAAGGACTTCGCCCTCACGACCAAGACCTACGCCGAGTATGCAAACGATGGACCGAAATACGGCTTCGTTTTCGGCTACACCGAGGCCACCTTCGGCACGAAGCTTGAGTACACATGGAACACGACGCTTGAGTTTTCACGCCTTGTCTGGCTAGGACTCGGTGACCTTATAAACGGCAAAGTCGGGCTCAAGGATATGTCCGGACCTGTCGGTATTGTCGACATGATGAACGAGGTCGGGCAGCAGGCGGAAAGTACCAAGGCCGCCGCCGATAATCTTCTGTACATTTCCGCATTCATTGCGGTGAACCTTGCTATCATGAATATGCTGCCCATCCCGGCACTCGATGGCGGCAGGGTGTTTCTCATGATAGTCACGGTCATCATCGAAGCCGTCAGCCACAAAAAGCTCGACCCCAAGTACGAGGGCTATATCCACCTCGGCGGCATGGTGCTGCTGCTCGGGCTGATGGCGCTTGTCATGTACAATGATATTGCAAAGCTTATAACGGGGTAAGACATGGATAAAAGAAACGAAACGAAAAGGATCATTGTCGGCGGTGTGCCGGTCGGCGGAGATGCCGAGGTCACGGTGCAGTCGATGTGCAACACGAAAACGCACGATGTCGAAGCCACCGTTGCGCAGATAAAGCAGTTTAAGGCAGCCGGCTGCGACATTGTCCGCATTGCCATACCCGATATGGCGGCGGCTGAGGCGGTGTCGGCAATCAAAGAACAGGTCGATATCCCCCTTGTCGCCGATATCCACTTTGACTACCGTCTTGCGCTCGAAGCGGCGGCTCGTGGTATCGATAAGATAAGAATAAACCCCGGTAACATCGGCGGTGACGAGAATGTCAAGGCCGTTGCCGAGGCGTGCAGAAAGCGCAATATCCCCATCCGCATCGGCGTGAACG
>DQDL01000095.1:9654-10087 GCA_003533405.1 Clostridiales bacterium
CCCCATCCGCATCGGCGTGAACGCAGGAAGTCTTGAAAAGCGGCTTTTGGAAAAGTACGGCCACCCCACGCCGGAGGCCATGGTCGAAAGCGCAAGGGGACACATTGAGCTACTAAACAGATTCGATTTTGACGATATCTGCCTTTCGATGAAGGCATCCCGTGTGCCGCTCACAGTGGCGGCATACCGCCTTGCGTCCGAGGAATTTAACTACCCCCTGCACCTCGGCGTGACCGAGACCGGCACGGCGTGGAACGGAACTATCCAGTCCGCCGTCGGCATAGGAACGCTTCTGTGCGAGGGCATAGGCAACACCATAAGAGTGTCACTCACGGCAGATCCCGTCGAGGAGGTCAAGACCGGCATTGCGATACTCAAGGCCGCCGGGCTGCGGCAGGGCATACGGCTCGTTTCCTGCCCCACCTGCGGCAGA
>DQDL01000095.1:10281-12404 GCA_003533405.1 Clostridiales bacterium
GTTTCCTGCCCCACCTGCGGCAGAACACAGATAGACCTCATCGGCCTTGCCCACGAGGTCGAAAAGCGCATAGAGGGCATCGACCGCAACATCACCGTCGCCGTCATGGGCTGCGTCGTCAACGGCCCGGGCGAGGCGAGGGAGGCCGATTACGGCATCGCAGGCGGCAAGGACTGCGGCCTGCTCATGCGGCACGGCGAGGTTTTGGGGACATACCCATACGATGCGCTGTGTGACGCACTTATTGATCTGATAAAGAAAGACACCGAGGTTTAAGCGTGAGCGAACACACTTCATTACTTGAAATTTTCCCGGGGCTTGCGGGGCTGAAAGCAAGCTGCGGCGGACTTGATAAGGCGTATGTGACCGATGTTGCGGTCAGCACCGCCGAGAGCAAAATGAGCATCGCCGCCCACTTTACCCGCCTGCCGGCACCGGCCGAGATAGACGCACTGTGCGGCAGAATAAGAGCCGACTACGGCCTTGGACTTGTCGAGCTCAAGCCCGACTATCCCAAGCCCAAGACAGAATATGTCCCGCCGAAGAAATTAAGCACCTCCGGCGGCAAGGAGCCTGCGGCCGCAAAGCCGACAGGCGATATCCTCATGGGTAGGAGCATCAAGAAAGCACCGGTGCCGATGTCGGAACTGACGCTCGATTCGGGCAATGTCGTCATTGAGGGTGATGTTTTCGATGTCACCAGCCGCAAGCTGCAAAAGCGTGACGGTGCGGTGCTGTGCTTTGATATGACTGACCTTACGGGCTCTATCCGTGTTTCACGCTATCTGCGTTCGGAGGACGACCAGTCGATCATAAACAAGATAAATGTCGGCGACCACATCATCGTATCCGGCGTTGTGAACTACAGCCGCTATGACGAGGACATGGTCATCGAGCCGAGGCATATCATGAAGGGCAAAAAGCATGTTCGCCCCGACAATGCCGAGGAAAAACGAGTGGAGCTTCATGTACATACGAGGTTTTCCGCCCTTGATGCGCTCACTGAGCCTGCCGAGATAGTCAAGCGCGCCGCCTACTGGGGGCATCCGGCTATCGCCGTCACCGACCACGGTGTCTGCCAGGCGTTTCCCGACATGTGGAAAGCAGGGAAGAAACACGGCGTCAAGATAATTTACGGCGTTGAGTGCTATTTCGTCAACGATGTTGACGGCTCGCTCGCCGTGCACGGTGAAAGCGATCTGCCCATTGATACCGAGATGGTCGCCTTTGATATCGAGACCACCGGCCTTAACGCAGGCTCGGACAGAATGACCGAGATAGGCGCCGTCATATTTGCCGGCGGCGAGATAAAGGAAAGCTTCAACACCTTCGTCGATCCCGAGATGCACATCCCCGCCGAGATAACGCAGCTTACCGGCATCACCGACAACGATGTAAAGGGCGCACCGAGCGAGGCCGAGGCCATGCGTGCCTTCCTTAAATTTGCGGGCGACCGCCCCATAGTAGCGCACAACGCCGATTTTGATACCGGCTTCATGGCATCGGCGGCTGCTCGCAGCGGCCTTGAATTTGAGCCTGTGTATCTTGACACGCTTGCACTCTCGCACGCACTTTTGCCAGACCTAAAGCGCCATAAGCTCGACATGGTGTCAAACAGGCTGAGCCTGCCGGACTTTAACCATCACAGAGCGTCCGACGATGCACTCGTCGTTGCCCGCATAATGGGGCGTTTTCTCCCCATGCTCGCCGAGCAGGGCGCAAAAACGGTGAACGATATACAGGCGGTATACCGCAGAATAAAGCCCGCCGACCACAGCAAATCACGCCACATGATACTGCTTGTCAAAAACAAGGTCGGCCTTAAAAATCTGTACGAGCTTGTTTCACAGTCGTATCTCAAGTTTTACCACAAGACCCCGACCGTGCCGAAAAGCCTGCTTGTTCAGCACAGAGAGGGAATCTTGGTCGGCTCTGCCTGCGGAATGGGCGAGCTTTACGGTGCGGTCATGCACGGCGCATCCGATGCCGAGCTGCGGCGCATAGCCTCGTTCTACGATTACCTTGAAATCCAGCCGATAGGCAACAACCACTTCCTTGTCGACAACGGCGTTGTCAGGGACGAGACGGTGCTTGAGGATTACAACCGCCGTATCATTAAGATA
>DQDL01000095.1:12602-13070 GCA_003533405.1 Clostridiales bacterium
CCGCCGTATCATTAAGATAGGCCGTGAGCTCAATAAGCCCGTCATCGCCGCAAGCGATGTGCATTTTCTCGACAAGGAGGACGAGCAGTACCGCAAGATATTGCAGGCTGCAAAGAAGTTCTCCGATGCCGACCGCGGCTGCCCGATATTCTTCCGCACGACCGATGAAATGCTGGCCGAGTTTGCGTATCTCGGCGACGAGCTTGCAAAAGAGGTCGTCATCACGAACCCCAACGCCATCGCCGCTCAGGTCGATGATATTGAGCTGCTGCCCAAGGATCTGTTCCCGCCGAAGATAGAAAATTCGGCAGAGGATCTCAAGCGCCTTGTCTACGACAAGATGCATTCCATCTACGGCGATAACCCGCCGGAGCTCGTGCAGGAGCGTGTCGACACCGAACTCAACACCATACTCGACCACAGCTACGATGTTATCTACATGAGCGCTCAGAAGCTCGTGCAGAACTC
>DQDL01000090.1:0-123 GCA_003533405.1 Clostridiales bacterium
CTCCATGCCGCCGTTGTACCAATCAACGGGTGCCCAATAATCAATGGCTTCCTTTGAGGCCAGCGCTTTGTCATTGTGGGGATCCATATAACGCAGGAAATACCAGCTGGAGCCTGCCCACTG
>DQDL01000090.1:337-1358 GCA_003533405.1 Clostridiales bacterium
CCACTGGGGCATGGTGTCCGTCTCACGCTTGGCAGGACCGCCGCAGCAGGGGCAGGTTGTGTTGACCCAGTCGGTCATCTTGCTGAGCGGGCTTTCGCCGTCATCGGTTGGCTCATAGCTTTCCACCTGAGGCAGAACCAAAGGCAGCTGATCCTCCGGCAGGGGTACCCAGCCGCACTTCGGGCAATTTACGAGGGGGATAGGCTCGCCCCAGTAGCGCTGACGGCTAAACACCCAGTCACGCAGCTTGTAGTTTACCTTCTCTGTGCCGATGCCGTTTTCGACAAGCCACTTCTTCATTACGGGGATGGCTTCCTTGACGGTTAGACCGTTGAGGAACTCGGAGTTTACCATGATGCCGGTATCGTCCTTGAGGGTGAAGGCTTCCTTTTCAATATCTCCGCCCTCGACAACCTCGATGATCTCACAGCCGAACTTCTTTGCAAACTCCCAGTCACGGTCATCGTGTGCGGGAACTGCCATGATAGCGCCCGTGCCGTATGTCACGAGAACATAATCGGAAATGAAAATGGGTATCTGCTTGCCGTTTACGGGATTTATGCCCTTGATGCCCTTTATCTCGACGCCGGTCTTTTCCTTGTTGAGCTCGCTGCGTTCAAAGTCGGACTTCTTTGCAGCCTCGGCGACATAGGCGTTGACCTCGTCGGCATTTTCGATCATATCCTGCCACTTGGTGACATACTCATGCTCGGGAGACAGAACCATATAGGTCGCGCCGAACAGCGTATCGGGGCGTGTGGTGTAGACAACAATATCGTCGCCTGCTGTGGTCTTAAAGGTGACCTCGGCGCCGGTGGAGCGGCCGATCCAGTTTTTCTGCTGGATCTTCACTCGCTCGATGTAATCCAGATCGTCGAGATCGTCGATAAGGCGCTGGGCATACTTGGTGATGGCGAGCATCCACTGGCTTTTCTCCTTGCGGATGACCTCGCTGCCGCAGCGCTCGCAGACGCCCTCCACAACTTCCTCGTTTGCCAGCACGCACTTGCAGCTGGTGCAC
>DQDL01000090.1:1418-6443 GCA_003533405.1 Clostridiales bacterium
ACCCGCTCGATGAAGTCCAGGTCGTCCAGGTCGTCGATGAGCCGCTGGGCATAGGCGGTGATCTTCAGCATCCACTGGCTCTTCTCCTTACGGATGACCTCGCTGCCGCAACGCTCGCAGACGCCGTTTACGACCTCTTCGTTTGCGAGCACGCACTTGCAGCTGGTGCACCAGTTCACAGGCATAGTGGTCTTATAGGCCAGACCGTGCTTGTACATCTGAAGGAATATCCACTGCGTCCACTTATAGTAGTTGGGGTCTGTGGTGTCCACGCAGCGATCCCAGTCAAAGCCGTAGCCCAGCATCTTGAGCTGGCTTGTGAAGTTTGCTATGTTGTTTTTTGTAACTATGGCCGGATGGATGTGGTTCTTGATGGCGTAGTTTTCCGTGGGCAGACCGAAAGCGTCAAAGCCGATGGGGAACAAAACATTGTAGCCCTCCATCCTCTTTTTACGGGTGACGATATCCATAGCCGTAAACGGTCTGGGATGACCGACATGCAGTCCCTGACCCGAGGGGTACGGGAACTCGATAAGTCCGTAGAACTTGGGACGGGTCGTGTCGCCGGTTATGGCCGCATAAGGCTTGGTCTGCTCCCAATTTGCCTGCCATTTCTTTTCAATTGCAGTAAAATCGTACTTCATTTTTAATTACTCCCTTATAGTTTTTATTAGTCCGAGCGCCCCTTAGCAGGGGCCTATAAGGGATGAGAGTTCGATCTCCTCGGCATCGGACCAGAGTCTTTCGAGCTTATAGAAATCTCTTGCGTCCTCGGTGAATACATGAGCCACCACACAGCCGAAATCGAGCAGCACCCAGTTGCCGGAGCGGAAACCCTCACGGCGCAGGGGCGGCTCGCCGGCCTCGCTCATCTGCTTATCGAGCTCGTCGGTGAGTGACTTAATGTGTGTTGATGATGTGCCGGTGCAGATGATGAAATAATCGCACAGTGTTGTGAGCTTATCTGTCTTGAGCACCTTTATATCCTTACCTTTTTTGTCGCTGAGTGCCTTTGCGGCAACCTTTACGACTTCATTAGGCTGCATCATTATTATCTACATCCTTATCTTGAGTATTGTCTTGAGTATTTGTATCGCTCGCCCCGCTGCCGGTATAGCGAATTACCTGTGCCGATGCCATGGGGTCCGACGAGTTATACGACAGGAACGACTCTATACCGTTATTGACCTCACCCGTAGTGGAATAGAAATTGCCGTCCTTATAGGTGATTATATCGACATTCTGCGCCGTGACCTCGGTAGTCCAAGGATTGAGGCTCTCGTTTACCATCTTGAGCCATGCATCGATGTCGGTAAAAACATAGCTGTAGCCGAACACGCTGCCGGTCGAGAGCTTGGGCAGGGTCATGAACTTGACATCGTCCTTACTGAGCTTCAAGAACTCCTTGGCGAAGTAGATGATGTTCTCGGTGGACATATCGGTCTCCATGTTATCTGCAACTATCTGAGCTACCTTGGTGAGGTTGGGGACATTGCCGATGGTGAGCATCTGATCGGCAAGTGCGCTCAGCAGCTTCTGCTGCATCTCGATACGCTGCAGGTCGCCGCCGGCATACGAGCTTCTGAAGCGCATGACCTTGACGAAGTCATCGCCGCTCAGAGTCTGCTTGCCCTTGTTGAGGTGGATGTGCAGGTCCTGACGCTTGGAGTCGTAGTTCATGTCGATGGGAAGGTCAAACTCAACGCCGCCGATGGCATCGACGACCTCGGCCGCCGCATTGAGGTTAACGAGGACATACTTATCCACATCAAAGCCGAGCATGCTCTTAACGAGCTCTTTTCTCATGCTCTGGACGGGGTCGCAGTTATAGTAAGACGAGCCCTCGACATTCTTATAGTATGCCGCATAGTGATATGCGGAGTTTGCCTTCTTGACCTCGTGCTGAATGTTTATAAGCGTATCTCTGGGGATGCTCACGATATTCAGCTTGTGGTTAACCGTATCGAAGCTGCCGATCATAATGGTATCGGTATTATTGCTTATCTGATCGGTACCGGCGACGAGGAAGGTATACACGCCGTCCTTTCTTCCGTCAACATGCTTCACATTGGGGTCGTTTGAAACGCCGCCCGGATCCGTAGAGGGCGGCTTGATGACAAACTCAAGCACCGCATAGCCGATGCCCGCAAGCAGCACGAGCACCAGCAGGATTATCAAAATGACCTTGCCGGTCTTTTTCTTTTTGCCCTTTTTGTTTCTTGCGGCGACGATCTCGTCAACGCTCTTGCCGGACTGCTCTTCCGTGGTCTCGGTCTTGGCCGTGCGGCTCTGTCTGCTTCCATCGGCAGAGGCTCTCTCCCCGGAGTGCCTGCTGCTCTTTTTGCTGCCAAATAGCTTCATATTTATTATCCCTTCTGTTGTCTACAAGGATGAGGGTCTACTGCTCAAATGGCTTGTACCACTCGTAGGCTTCAACGCTTGCAATATACGGCTCCTGACCATAGCTTCTTATGTCTTCAAGGCTCATTTTAAGCCCGAGTGCCATAGCTGCGTCCAAGTTCTCATACGCAAGGGTGCGCAGCTTCTCGACACCTTCAAAATCTCGGTTCGGCTCTATGTAGTCGGCCATATATATGATTTTCTCCAAAAGCGTCATATCAGGCTTGCCGGTGGTGTGCCATCTGATCGCCTCATAAACTTCTTTGCTGACATTGAAAAGCCGCTTTGCCATTGCAGCCCCTGTCTTTGCATGCAGCAGCTTCACATTATGCTCTTCAATCGTATCGTTTATAATACCATACTTGTCGCACAATATCAATTGTTCCGGCAAAGAAAGTTTTTTTGTAATATCATGCAAGATCCCTGCCTCGGCTGCGTTCTCGGGATCCTCGCCCCAGCGCTGTGCAAGCTTGACGGCCTCGCTCTCGCAGCCGACCACATGCGCAACTCTGTTGGGCTTGAGCATCGCATACGCTTTCTCACGCAGCCAGTAAAGCTCCGGCTTTGCGTCATAGTCGCCGTTTGCGATTATCCGCTCGTAGACCTTCTCCGGCATGAACGATGCGCCCATCCTGCGGCAGAGCATGTCCCGTATATTTCTTGATGACATGGACTTTGGCTCATGGCGCAGGGGGACTATCTTAGCCCCGTACTCTTTCTTTAGATACTCGGCGTGGCGCAGCATCTCGGCCTCCTCGCCCTCGCTGCGGACGAACACCGCAAGCGTCAGCGTTTCGAGCAAGAATCTGAACCTGTACCACTCCTCAAAGCTCAGGAGCATATCCGTACCCATGGCAAGGTAAAGCTCGGCATCGGGGTACTGCTGCATTAAAAGCTCCACGGTCGATGCGGTATAGCTTTTGCCCTCACGGTGAAGCTCAATGTCGCTTACCTCGACATTCGGCATATCGGAAAACGCAAGCTGCGTAAGCAGCAGGCGCTCGTGTGCATCGGGGCTTCCCTCGGCAAGCTCCTTGTGCGGCGGGATGTTTGCCGGGATTATCAAGAGTTTATCGGGCTCAAGCTGCTCGGATATGGTCATGGCAGCCTCAACATGACCGCAGTGCGGCGGATTGAAGCTTCCGCCGTAGATAACAATCTTCATTTCTTCTTATCTTTTACAAGAGCTATTTTAGGCTCTTTTGCATTCCTCTTATACAGGACAAACTTACTTCCTATCGTCTGCACGGTCTCGGCATCGCAGGCCTCGGCCAGTGCGTCGGCTGCCTCACGGGCAGTCAGCAGGCTGTTTTCCAGAACTCTGCCCTTTATGAGTTCTCTTGCCTTGAGCGCATCCTTGACCTGCGTCAGGGTGTTTTCACTGATGCCGCCCTTGCCTATCTGGATTATCGTATCCTCTGTCATGGCAAGCCCTCTGAGCTGTGCCCTCTGCTTACTTGTCAGTGCCATTGTATTCCCTCAGCTTTTTCTTAAATATTTTGAGCGCATTGGCTCTGTGTGATATCTCGTTTTTGACCTCGGTGCCGAGCTCGGCCATACTCTTATCGTAGCCCGTCGGCATGAAAACGGGGTCGTAGCCGAAGCCGCCCTCGCCCCTCGGGCTTAAAAGTATCTTGCCGGCACACTCGCCCTCGCAGCGGATGATATCGCCGTTGGGGAAAATGCAGCAGATGCTGGAGACGAACTTTGCTTCTCTGTTCTTAACTCCCTCAAGCTTTTTGAGCAGATACTCATACTTTTCCTTATCGCTTGCATCGTGGCCGCCGGGGGCGTAGCGGGCAGAGTAAACGCCCGGCTCGCCGTTAAGAGCATCGACCATCAGACCGGAGTCATCGGCAATTGCGGCAACACCCGTTGCTTCGACAACGGCAGCTGCCTTGAGATATGCGTTCTCGGCAAAGGTTGTGCCGGTCTCCTCGACCTCAAAATCGCAGCCTGCTTCCCTTTGCGAGCAAAGCTCGATGCTCATGTCGGACAGTATAGCCTTGAGCTCACGGAGCTTTTTTGCATTGTTGCTTGCAAGTATCATTTTCACTTGAACAGCGCCTCCACAAATTCCTTGGGGTCGAACGGGATAAGGTCGTCCATGCCCTCACCCACGCCGACGAATTTCACAGGCAGGTTCAGCTCATGTGCGATGGCAAACACTATGCCGCCCTTGGCGGTGCCGTCAAGCTTTGTGAGCACGATGCCGGAAATACCGGCGGTCTCAAGAAACTGCTTGGCTTGGATGAGACCGTTTTGACCGGTGGTAGCATCAAGCACCATGAGCGTCTCGATATCGGCATCCGGCAGCTCACGGGTAACGACACGGCTTATCTTATTAAGCTCGTTCATGAGATTTGCCTTATTGTGCAGTCTCCCTGCGGTGTCGATGATTATAGTGTCGGAACCTCTTGCCTTGGCGGCACAGATGCTGTCATACACGACCGAGGCGGGGTCGCTGCCCTCCTCATGGCGGACGATGTCCGCTCCCGAGCGCTCTGCCCAAATGTTGAGCTGCTCGCCTGCGGCGGCACGGAAGGTGTCGCCGGCGCACAAAAGCACCTTTTTGCCGTCGGCTTTAAGTCTTGCCGAGAGCTTGCCGATGGTCGTCGTCTTGCC
>DQDL01000090.1:6568-7016 GCA_003533405.1 Clostridiales bacterium
CTTGCCGATGGTCGTCGTCTTGCCGACACCGTTAACGCCAACCATGAGGATGACCGAAGGCTTGGTCTCGAGCTTGAGCGAGGTGTCCATATCGCCGAGCATCTCGTGCATGTAGGCAACAAACGCTTTCTTTGCGTCCCTGCCCTTATTTATCCTGTTGCGGTACAAAATGCGCTTATAGTCGTAGAGTATCTTTGCGGTAGTCTCCCCGCCGACATCGGCCATGACGAGCATTTCCTCAAGCTCGTCGTAAAAGTCCATGTCGTCCATATCGTAGTTTTGGAAGATTTCTTCGAGGTCCTCAATATTTTTGCGGGTTTTCGTCAATCCCGAAAACATCTTATCAAAAAAGCCCATCATTGCCTCCTTATCACTGATCGTTTTCTATCGAGCGCTGCGCCTGCTCAAGGTCGAGCTCGATTATCTTTGAAACGCCCTTTTCCTGCAT
>DQDL01000027.1 GCA_003533405.1 Clostridiales bacterium
GATTTTACCTGTTGCGCCTATTTTTCATAGTTCTTTGACAGACTGAAAAGGGTACGGTTCAAAACCGTACCCTTTTTTTGTGATGAATTACGCTGCGTAGCCGTAGACCCAAGAGTTCGGCAGGTAGCGGCAGGTAATGGCGGGGTTTGAGCATTTGGTGACATACTCGCCGTCGTACCACATAACGGCGCTCGTGCCACCGTCCATGTTCATAGCCTGATATGCGTCGTAGCGCTGCATTATCTTCGTACATTCGGGAAGCCCGATGCCGAGCGAGCGGCCGACCAGTCGGCCCTCAACGACGAGCATCAGAACATCGCCGTCCTTTGACTGGCCTACAACGCAGCGGGGCTGGATGGACATGAAGCCCGAGAGCTCGTCAACGAGCGGAACACCGTCGATTATAAGTGCGGGTCTGAACTCAACGGCATCTCTCGTGCCATGGGTAGTCTCGTTTTTAGCATCGACTATGTATATCTTGTTGTCGTCACGCAGCTCAAGACGCTTGCGGCTGTCGGTAAAATGCTTGCCATACTCCGTGCCGCTGCACATGGCGTAGCCCTTGAGCTTGCCGCCGTTGCCGACGCCGTTCCAGTCGGAAAAGCCGCTGCCGTTGATGCCCAAAACGCCGTTGCAGCGGGGAACAAGGCTCTCGAGCACCTCGCCGATAGAGCCGAGGTACTGAGCGGGGCAGCATCGAAGATCGCTCGCATCCTTGAGTATCGCCATAACGCCCTGATAGCCCGAGCCCTTTACACGCACGAGCATGAGCTTATGCTTGCCGCTTATCGCAAGCACCTGATCGCCCTGCGTTGTCATTATCGTCGTGCCCTCGTCATTTATGCCGGCCTCGTTTATGTCCAGCTCCATGAGGTTTGCTCGCTTGCATTCGGGGTGTTCGTTAAGATAGCTTTCGAGCGAGGCCTTGTCTATCTCATCGAACATTGCGTAGAAGTCGTTGTTCGCTTTTTCGATGGGGTCGTCCTTCCACTTGCTTTCGATGCCGACCTGCTTATCCTCGGCGGCGTGCATGCGGTTCATGACCTCGTCTATGACCGACTGCGGGAAAAACCACTCGGCCAGCCACTGGTGCGTCATCGTGGACATTGCCGTCTCGATATATGCATCACGCAGGTTCTTTATAAACGAAATGTTTGTGTAGACAACAAAAAAGTACGAGCCCACGAGGAACGCTATCACGCAAAACAGCGTAATGAGCCGCTTTTTCCAGCTGCGTTTCTTTTTGACCTTTTTCTTCTTAACTTTCTTAGGTTCGATATTTTCGACCTCCTGCTCGGGGCGGCGCTTTTGTTCGGCTTTTTCCTTGGCCTGAGGTGTTCTGCTTGATTTTGAGCTTACCAGTTTGATTTTGGTTGCCTCCTCTCGGGATGGGTTATCTCTCATCTTACCACAACAAAAACAGCTTGTCATCAAAATAATACAACAAGTTACAAAATTCTTTTCTCGAAAATATTGACCGTATTTAAATAATGTAGGCATTTGTTTGACAAAGCCGAATTATGTGATATATTATGAACCTTATGGAAAATATAACTTCGAGAAAAAACAGGATAATATGCCACCTCCGCTCGGTCGCAAACGACAGGGAGTACCGCCACGACTGCGGAGAGTATGTCTGCGACGGCTTAAAGACCCTGCGTGAGGCGCTGCATTGCGGAGCGGAGCTCGGCTGCGTGCTCTGGAAGGGGAGAGCCGAGGATATCGAGTTTCCCGAGGGTGTTGTGCAGTACACAGCTCCCGCCGAGCTTTTTGAATACGCCTCACCCCTGAAGTCGAGCGGCGGCCCCGTGTTCACCGTGAAGATGCCCGAGCGGGACGGGAAGTTTAAGCTTGAGCGTGCCATCGTTCTTGAAAACCTCCAAGACCCGGGCAATGTCGGCACGGTGATAAGAACGGCAAATGCGTTTAACATCGATGCCGTCATCTTGGTCGGTGCGTGCGCAGACCTATATAATCCCAAGACCGTGCGTGCGAGCATGGGTGCGATATTCCGCCAGCGGGTGCTTACGATGAGCATACAAGAGCTTGACGAACTCACGCAGAAGCAGGCGCTGCCGCTGTTCGGCGCAGCGCTCAGCGATAAGGCCGCCGATCTGCGCAATATCGAAATTCATAGAGCTGCCGTTGCCATAGGCAGCGAGGGCAGAGGACTTTCAAAGGAGCTTCTCGACATTTGCGGCGGCGAGATAATAATCCCCATGAACCCCGAGTCGGAGTCACTCAATGCTGCGGTGGCAGCGTCGGTCATTATGTGGGAGATGTCAAGATAAAAGGAGGGAGCGGCGTGTCTGCTATCGAATACTGGCTTTGGCTGTCGACCTCGGCAAAGCTCAGCCCGAGGGCGAAGGCCGTTCTTTTAAAGCACTACGGCGGCCCCGAGGCAATGTACGAAGCGCCCAAGGGCGAGATAACGAAGCTCCTCGGCAGGCACTCCGAGGGTGCGGACAGGCTTGAAGAGCGTGATCTATCCTCGGCTCTGCGCACGATTGATCGCTGTAAGATGCAGAACATTGAGGTCATCTCCATCGATGACCCACGCTATCCCGTAAGGCTCAAGAATATCTATGCCCCGCCGCATATCATCTATGTAAAGGGCAGGCTGCCCAAGATAGACGATGAACCGGCCGTTGCCGTTATCGGTACACGAAACGCAAGTCCCTACGGCATCAAGATGGGGCGCAAGCTCGGCTTTGAGATAGCAAAGTGCGGCGGTGTCGTTATATCGGGCCTTACAAAGGGCATTGACGCTGCCGGTGCTGAGGGCGCACTTATCGCAGACGGCAAGTGTATCGGTGTTCTCGGCATGCCGCATGAGCTTGCCCGCGGCAAGATGGTCGATGAGCTTGCCGTCAGAGGAGCGCTCATAAGCGAGTACCCACCCGGAGCGGGAGTGTACCGCCAGTTCTTCCGTGCAAGAAACCGCATTGCCGCCGGACTATCGATAGGCGTTGTGGTCGTCGAAGCTCCGTATAAAAGCGGAACTAAGCTGTTTGTTGACGAAGCGGTAGAGCAGGGCAAGGAGATATTCGCCGTACCGGGCAATGCCGATTCTGAGAATTGTGCAGGTACGAATGCGATGCTCAAGGACGGCGCAAAGCCTGTTACCGAGGGCTGGGATGTGATGAGCGAATTTGCAAAGCTCTACCCCGATAAGATAAAGCGCTCGACTGAGCGAATACCCGGAACATGCGTGAAGCCGGAGCAAAATGAGCCTGTCATAACCGAAAAAACACACAAAGATACAAAAAAAGTCATTGACAAGCCCGACACCACGGAATATATTGACTTGAAGAAACAGCTTGAGGGCTTAAGTCAGTCGCAGCTTAGCATTGTGTCGGCTATGGACAGGAAAGCAATGCAGGTCGATGAGATAATCGAGCGCACGGGTCTTTCTCCGGCAAAGGTGCTTGCGGATCTGACGCTGCTGCAGCTTAAGGGCTGTGTCAGCCAACAATCGGGCAAACGCTTTACATTGAATATAAAACGAAGTGAGGACAGCTAAATGCCAGGTGCAAAAAAGAATTTGGTAATTGTTGAATCACCTGCAAAGGCGAAGACCATTGAGAAATATCTGGGCGACGACTATAAGGTCGTTGCCTCCATGGGACACCTGCGTGACCTCCCCAAGAGCACGCTTGGTATCGATATAGAAAACGATTTTGAGCCGAAGTACATTCCGGTCAAGGATCACAAGGATGTTATAGACACTCTTAAAAAGCTCAGCAAGAGCGCAAAAACCGTCTATCTCGCAACCGACCCTGACCGAGAGGGCGAGGCTATATCGTGGCATTTAAAGGAGCTGCTTGCCCTGCCGGACGACAAGGCAAGACGAGTGACCTTTAATGAGATAACGAAAAAGGTAGTAACAGAGAGCGTGGGCAATCCCCGTGACATCGACAAGGATCTTGTAGATGCCCAGCAGGCGAGACGACTGCTTGACCGCCTTGTCGGCTACAAGCTCTCGCCGCTGCTTTGGAAGAAAATAAAGCGCGGTCTTTCGGCAGGCCGTGTCCAGTCGGTCGCAACGAGAATGGTCGTCGACCGTGAAAAGGAGATAGAAGGCTTCGTGCGTGAGGAGTACTGGCTGCTCGATGCGGTGCTCAATTGCGACGAGACCGATG
>DQDL01000041.1:0-5920 GCA_003533405.1 Clostridiales bacterium
AAGCAAGGACTTCGACCGTGTCGTTCTCGCATGCGGCTCCAAGGCATCCATCCCCCCGATCCCCAGAGATCCCAGTGTTCCCGTTGTTCACGCATGGGATGTGTTTGACGGCAAGGCAGAGCTCGGCAAGAATGTCGTTGTCGTCGGCGGCGGCGATGTCGGCGTTGAGGTCGCAATGTACATCGGCGAGATCGGCACCCTTACCGCCGATGAGCTGAGATTTATGATGATCTACAAGACCGAGCCCTACGAAAAGCTCCAGCAGCTTCTCAACCACGGCGTTCACAATGTTGCCATCGTCGAGATGGGCAAGAAGTTCGCTCCCGACATCAACCCCGGCAGCCGCTGGTCGATAATCGCACGCACCAAGCAGCTGGGCACCAAGATGCTCAAGGAGACCAAGGTCCTCGAGATCACCAAGGAAGGCGTCGTTGTTGAAAACGCAGAGGGCGTTCAGACTCTGCCGGCAGACACCGTTGTTATAGCAGCAGGCGCAAAGCCCAATAATGATATGTATGAGCAGCTCGTCGGCAAGGTCAAGAATGTTGACTGCATCGGCGACGCCGTCAAGGTCGCAAGAATACCCGATGCGGTCGAGTCCGCCTACAAGCTCGCCGCAAGCATATAAATTTGACTAGGACTGTGCGGCGCAGCGCCGCACGATAGTCCGGCTGTGTAATCCCCCTTTTTCCCCATGGGCTGCCGGGCTCCTCCCCGGCAGTTCGTGGAGGGAGTAAGGGGAAGGGGAGAATTAGAGCTTAAAAAGCTTAATGAGGAAAAATTAAAATGAATCAGCTGCAAAACAAACAATTTGAAGAGGCACTGGTCCGATACAGAAACAAGTGGGACAAGATAAAAGACCCCTGTGTGGTGTACAACTTTCCTATACCCGCCGTTTCCTGCAAGGAGCTGTTCCTCGAAAGAGTAAACGAACATCCCGACAAGACCTATGTAATCAGTAACGGCGAGAAGATGAGCTATGTCGAGTGCAATACTCTTGCAGCAAAGATAGCAAACGGATTTCTCGCAAACGGCCTTAAAAAGGGCGACCGTGTCATAACCTATGTCTCAAACGGCTTTGAGTTCGTGGCACTGGCACATGCCTGCTTCAAGACCGGCATCATAATGGTAAACACCAACCCCCGTTCCACCGCAGATGAGATCAGCCGCAGAATTAAAGACTGCACGCCGAAGATGGTCATTACAGACTCCGACGGCGCCGATGCGGTAGTCCAGTCTCTCAAGGACGACAGACAGAGCATTGAAAAGGCTGTGTTCTGCCCCACACTTGAGAAGGAAAACCGCTGGGATGAGCTCAATGCGTGGGAAAGCATCATTTCCGACGACGCAAGCGAACCCAATATCGAAATTTTGCCCGAGGATGTTGCGATACTGCAATACACCGGCGGTACTACCGGCGTTCTGAAGGGCTGCTGCCAGACAAACCACGCATTCGTGGCAAAGGCAATGGCTCAGGTGCAGTATTTCAGACCCTTCTTAAACGACAATGACTATGAAAACTACATGGTCATCATAGCACTGGGCATGTCCCATGCGTTCGGCTTCGGTCAGGGCATCGTCGTAAACCTCACCATGGGCGGCACGATATTCTTTGCCGAGAGCCTTGACGAGATACTCAGGGTCATCGAGAAATACCGTCCCACCGTTTGGCCGTCCGTTCCTCTGTGGATGAAGCTTATCGCCACCCACGAGGAGTATCAGAAGTATGACATTTCCTCGCTCAAGGTCATAACCTGCGGCTCGGCTCCGCTGCCCGTGGATGTCATCAAGCGTGTCGAGGAGCTCACGGGAGCAGTCATCACCGAGGGCTACGGCATGACCGAAACGGTAAACACCATAACCATAAACGGTCATGACCACCGCAAGGTAGGCACCGTCGGCGTTGTGAACCCCAACATCGAATACCTCATCGTCGATCAGGAGACCGGCACCGAGGTCGTCGAGGACGGAACGCCGGGCGAGATAATCTGCCGTGGCGAATGCGTCATGCACGAGTATTGGAACAATCCCGAGGAAACGGCAAAGATGCTGCGTAACGGCTGGCTGTACACGGGAGATATCGGGCTCATCGATGAGGAAGGCTTCCTTGTCATCTGCGACAGGAAAAAGGATCTCATCATAACCGGCGGCTTCAATGTGTTCCCCAGCGAGCTTGAGGCGGTCGCGATAACCGCACCGAATGTCGCAGACGCAATAGCCATCGGTGTTCCGAACGAGCGCAGGGGAGAAGTTCCCGCAATATTCGTTCAGCCCATGCCGGGCAAGACCATTGATCTTAATGAGGTCGAGCAGGTCTGCCGTGAAAAGCTCTCAAGGTTCAAGGTACCCAAGGAGTATTACACCATGGACATGCTCCCCAAGACCAAGAACCGCAAGCCCGACAGAAAAGCGGTCAGAAAAATGTATCTTGAGCATGCATTTGATGACCAGAAAAAGTGATAGATAGTTTTGCTGTTTTATTGAATGTTAATTAAAAAATAAACATAAAAAGGAGAAGACGAAAATGTCTAAGAACACAAAAAGAACACTTCTTGGCTTCGTACTCGCAATCGCAGCGCTCGTCCTCATCGCATATCTTCCCGCTGAGACCGAGCAGATGAGCCGTGCGGCATGGCAGTATCTCGGCTGCTTCGTGTTCATGCTCGTACTCATCATTTCTCGTGCAGTCCCCGACTGGGCAGCGGTGTTGTGCACTATGGCAGTGCTCGTGGCACTGAAGGTCGCAACCGTCGCCGAGGTCACCTCGAACTTCGCATCCAGCACCGTATGGCTTTGCATCGGCGTGTTCATCATGTCCATCGGCATCAACAACAGCGGCTTTATGAAGCGCCTCGCTCTGTGGGTCCTGACCCGCTTCCCCGGAACCTATGCAGGTCAGGTCACCGCAATGCTCCTTTCCGGCGTTATCATGAGCCCCATCATCCCGTCCTCCACCGCAAAGACCTCCATGATGGCTCCGTTCGTCAACCAGGTCTGTGAGGCATCCGGCGCAGAGCGCAACTCCAAGCAGTCCCTCGGCCTTTGGTTTGCAAACTTTATGGGTACCAACCAGCTCGGTATGGCCTTCGTTTCCGGCTCGGTTTATGTCGCACTCATGCTCGGCTTCGTCGGCGAGAGTGTTTCCTGGGGTCAGTGGTTTGTCCGTGCATGCGTATGGTATGTAGTCTGCATCATCCTCGTTTATGTATTCTGCCTCGTTTTCTGCAAGCCCACCGAGACTCAGAAGGCAGCAAATGTTGAGTTCATCAAGGAGTCCTACAAGGCTCTCGGCAAGATCAGCACCAAGGAGAAGCAGGGCATCATCATCGTTCTCGTAGCCCTCGTTCTCTGGCTCACCCAGTCCACCCACAAGATCGACGCAGGCATGATCGCCATCCTCGCCGATGTCGCATTCATCGCATGTGGCCTGATCACTCCTCCCGAGGTCGGCGCAAAGGGCATGTGGACGATCACCATCTTCGTCGGCGGCGTTCTTTCCGTTGCAGGTCTCATGGCATCCCTCGGCGTCAGCACTTGGCTGGCAGGCATCCTCGGACCCATCCTCGCTCCCATCATGAGCAGCCCCTGGATCTTCATCCCCGCACTGTGCATCATCACATACCTGCTTCGTTTCGTCATCGTGTCTCAGTCCTGCTGCATGGCTGTCATGATCGCAATCTTTGGCTCGCTGCTTGAGGCACACGGCATCAACATTTTCGTCCTCGTATTCACCTCTTGGGTATCCGGCACCTGCTGGAATGTCGCTTACCAGAACCCCGCATCCGCAGGCCTTATCAAGATGTGCGATCCTTCCCTCGACTTTGCAACCGCATCCAAGGGCTCGTATGCATACTGCATCATCAACCTCATCGCAATGACCTGCAGCGTACCTCTCTGGATGGCACTGGGCCTTCTGTAATCAGAGTATGTACGGCTACAAGCATATCCGGGTCGAGCTTCCCGAGCCCGGCATAGCCGTGATGAGCTTCATAAGACCCGAAAAGCTCAACTCGTGGTCACGAGAGGTTTTCGATGATATGCTGCACTTCTTCCGTGCCCTCAAAACGGATGATGAGACGAAGGTGCTCATCATCCGGGGCGAGGGGGAGCGTGCCTTCTGCACGGGAGCGGACTTCATGAGTCTGTTTCCCGGCGAGGGCGACCGTGACAGCGTACACAAGTCCTATGACTTCCAGGAGGAGCTAAGAGAGCTCGTCGTTCTTGTTCACGAGGCAAAGCAGGTCGTCATCACGGCTGCTCACGGCTACGCAGTCGGCGGCGGATTCTTCCTGACCATGGCATCGGATATCCGGCTCATTGCCGACGATGTGAAATTCTCGTGTCCGCTTCTTAAAATGAGCATGAGCTGCGGTGATCTCGGCTGTGCATATATGCTGCCCCGCCTTATCGGCGACGGTGTGGCAAGAGATATCCTGCTCACGGGCAGATATATGCTCGCCCCAGAGGCCATGAGCCTTGGCTACGCCTCAGGTTGCTACCCACTTCCGGAGCTTGACAATGCGGCGATGGAAAAGGCGAGAGTGCTCGCAGGCTACACAAGCGAGGCTCTGCAGTACAGCAAGCAGCTTCTTAATTTGATGGAAAGTGTCAATGATATTGATACGGCCATCAAGATAGAAAACCGCAACCAACAGCTCGTTAAAGCATTCAACAGAGAAAACCGCAGCAAACAGTGAACAATGCCCCGCCATGCGGGCGCACACATAGAAATAATGAATCTGAAAGGAGATTTCTAATGCAAAGCTTACCTAAAAAGTCCCTTCTGCCCTTCACCGAGGAGCACGAAGCATTCCGCAAGGAGTTTGGCGAATTTCTTGACAGAGAGATAGTTCCCTATTACATGGACATGGAGAAGAACCACTCCGTCGGCAAGGAGACCTTCAAAAAGTTCGGCGACGCAGGCTACGGCTGCCTGTGGCTGGACAAGAAGTACGGCGGCAGAGAGCTCGATATGCTCTACTCCATCGTCTACGGCGAAGAGCTCAACAAGCGCGGCCTGAACGGCGTTCTGACCCGCCTGAGCAGCGACACCGTCGCTCCCTACATCTATGCACACGGCACCGAGGCACAGAAGGAAAAGTACCTCCCCGGCGTTGCATCCGGCGACACCTGCATCTGCATCTGCATGACCGAGGCAGAGCACGGCTCCGACCTTGCTCACATCGAGACCAGCGCAGTTAAGGACGGCAAGGGCAACTACATCGTAAACGGCGGCAAGATCTACATCTCCAACGGCATGGTCTCCGACTACGCCATCGTTGCAGTCGTCACAAACCCCAACGCAGAGAAGCCCCACAAGGGCATCAGCCTGCTCATCATACCCACCGACGCACCGGGCTTCGAGCGTAAGCTGCTCAACAAGATCGGCCTTAACTCTCAGGACACCTCCGAGTACATCTTCCACGATGTCGTCGTTCCCGAGGAGAACCTGCTCGGCGAGGAGAACAGAGGCTTCTACTACCTCATGCAGCACCTCGAAAAGGAGCGTCTCATGGGCTCTTGGGGCACCCTCGGCATGGCAGAGTACGCTTTTGAGCTGTGTGTACAGCGTGCAAACGAGCGTCTCGTTGCAGGCAAGCCCCTCGGCGCATACCAGCATTGGCAGTTCGAGATCGCAAAGGCAGCCGCAGAGCTCGACCAGGCAAGAAGCTATGTTGAGCATCTGACCATGCTGTTCATGGCAGGCGAGAGTGTTAACACTCAGGTGTCGATCGCAAAGTACGCCACCAGCGAGCTTGCATACAAGATCTCCGACCTCGGCGTTCAGATCTGGGGCGGCCCCGGCATCCTGCGTGAGAACGCAATTGCCCGCCAGTTCGTCGATACCCGCCACTACCGCCTGATGGCCGGTACCTCCGAGGTACAGCTGGGCATCATTGCAAAGGCGATCGGTCTCGGC
>DQDL01000041.1:6149-8818 GCA_003533405.1 Clostridiales bacterium
CAAAGGCGATCGGTCTCGGCAAAAAGAAGTAAGAATTTAATGGGGGATCAATCTGGTCCCCCTATCCGAGCAAGGAGGTGCTCTAATGGCATTACCGCTTGAAGGCGTGAAAATCCTTGACCTGAGCACGATGCTCCCCGGCCCGTTCTGCTCCATGATCCTCGCCGACTTCGGAGCAGAGGTCATCAAGGTCGAAGCCGTCAAGGGCGGCGACCTCTTCAGAGGCGGCGTTCCCAAGATAGGCGACACGGGCGGAGCGTTCTTCCAGGTCAACCGCAACAAAAAAAGCATCACCCTCAACCTCAAAAGCGACGAGGGCAAGGAAATATTCTATAAGCTCGCTAAGGACGCCGATGTCGTGCTCGAGCAGTACCGCCCCGGCGTTGTGAAAAAGCTGGGCGTTGACTACGAAACGATAAAGGCCATCAACCCCAAGATCGTTTACTGCTCCCTGTCCGGCTACGGTCAGACAGGCCCGTACCGCCTGACCTCGGGTCACGACCTTAACTATATAAGCTACGCTGGTATCCTCGGCCTCACCGCACGCAAGGGACAGACCCCCACCATCCCCGGTGTTCAGATCGCCGATATCGGCGGCGGCGCACTGTATGCGGCGATAGGCATCCTCATCGCTCTCATGGGCGTGAAGCGCAACGGTGTCGGCCAGTATGTCGATACATCCATGCTCGACGGTGCTGTCTCGTGGCTGCCTGTGCTTGCAAACGACTACTTCGTCAAGGGCGTATCTCCCAAGGCAGCGGAGAATATCCTCAACGGCCAGAACGCCTGCTACGAGGTGTACGAGACAAAAGACGGCAGATACATCAGTATCGGTGCTATCGAGCCGCACCTGTGGGCAAACTTCTGCGATGCCATCGGCAAGGAGGAGTTCAAGGCCTACCAGCGTGACCTTACAAAGCAGGACGAGATGTTTGCGTATCTGCGTGACATGTTCAAGTCCAAAACTCAGGCCGAGTGGATAGAAAAGCTCACCGGCGTTGACTGCTGCTGGGCACCGGTCAAAAACCTCGAGGAGGTCTTTGCCGACCCGCAGGTCGTCGCCCGTGACATGGTCTACGAGATGACCGACCCCGAGGGAACCTACGGCAGCGTCAAGATGATAGGCTCGGCCGTCAAGCTTTCCGAGACCCCCGCACGCAAGGAACTGTTCCCGCCCAGAAAGGGCGAGCATAACACCGAACTGCTCAAGTCCATCGGCTACAGCGACGAGCAGATAGCCGAGCTTCAGAAAAACGGCGTTATTTAAAATTTAAATCAAAGGAGAAAAAATGATATGAAAATGCTCGAAGGCATCAAAGTCCTTGACTTTACCACCAACGCATCAGGCCCCAAGGCCGGCACCTATCTCGCAGACTACGGCGCAGAGGTCGTCAAGGTCGAGGTACCCGGCGGCGAGGGCGGCAGAAAGTTTGCTTTCTATGTAAACGGCATCTCGACCTATGCCTGCGGCAAGGACAGAGGCAAGAAGTCCATTGAGATCAAGCTCAGCGACCCCGACGCACAGAAGCTGCTGCTGGATGTTGCCAAGGATTACGATATTATCATCTCATCCAATAAGCCCGGCTTCCTCGAAAAGTTCGGCCTCGGCTATGAGGATGTCAAGAAGGTCAACCCCGGCATCGTTTACGCTGCGCTCACTCCGTTCGGCTACAAGCCCAACAAGTACAGCGACAAGCCGTCATACGATATCTGCGCTGTCGCAATGAGCGGCCTGAACGCACAGACCGGCGAACGTGACGGCAACCCCACCCGCATCGGCTCCGTTATCGGCGACATGATCGGTGCAGAGGGCTTCTTTGCGGCAATTATGCTCGCACTGTTCCACAAGCAGCGCACCGGCGAGGGTCAGTTCGTTGACTTCTCTCTCGTGCGCAACCTCGTCCACATCAACGATACCCTCCAGTACCACAACAAGAAGGGTCACATCCAGTACCGCTCCGGCAACCACAACGCCAATATGTCTCCTTACGGCATCTACACCGGCAAGACCATGTCCATCGTCATCGGCGCCGTTGCACCGAGTACATGGAATCCCCTGTGCGACTGCATGAACCGCCCCGACCTCAAGACCGACCCCGAGTTTGCAACTCTGCCCATGAGGTCTAAGAACCACCTCAAGGTCGAGCAGATCATCACCGATTGGCTCATGACCTTCGACAATACCCGTGACGCATATGAAATGATGGAAAAGGCCGGCGTCGCAGTTGCTCCCGTTATGACCGCAGAGGAGGTCTGGGACGATGAGGAGTACAACCGTCTCGGCTGGTGGGTCAACTTCCCCATGTACCCCGAGTGGGAGGGCACCGACATCATCTCCAACAAGCACTGCGCATACTTTGCCGATTTCTCCAGCATCGACGAGCATCCCGAGAACCGTCCCGCCAACATCTCCACCCGTATTGGTGAGAACAACTACGAGGTCCTCAAGGAGTGGGGCAAGACCGAGGAAGAGGCCAAGGCACTGCTCGAAAAGTGGGGCGCAACCAAGATCTAAGCTTACTACATCCTTTCTAAAAATTTAGCAAAACATGTCTCTCCGGACGAGCTTTCGTCCGGGGAGATTCGTGGTTACAACTTAAGTTGACGGTAGCCAAACCGCTATCGGTTTTGACGGGCAGCTTTCCGCCCATGCTTCGCTAAACCCCTAG
>DQDL01000025.1:0-458 GCA_003533405.1 Clostridiales bacterium
GAATGTCCTCATCCGCAGCTGCGATACCGCGCGCAGCCAGATGCTGCCGCAGCGCCTGCGTGAGCGCGGGCGCACCGCGCGTCGGCGGATAGCGCAGGAGCGCCCCCGGGCGCTGCTGCGCCAGCTCATCGGCCAGCGCGACAAACTGCCGTGTCTCCTCCTGCGTTGCCAGCGGTGTGCTGGTGGCAAAATCATAGACGGGCCCGGTCTCCGACTGCCCTGCCTGAAAACTGTCGAGCACCACGCCGTCGGCAAAAAACTCAAAGTTATCCAGCGAAGGAAATCATACCATATATTGTGACGATTGAAATAACTTTTTCAGAAAATCAGAAAAGAAAGGAAACATCATCATGGCTCAGAAAACCTACGCTCCCGCAACGGTCGTCGTCCACGGCAACCACGTGCACAACGACTTCGGCGCACTGTCCACGCCGATCTTCCAGACCTCCACCTTCGTC
>DQDL01000025.1:690-22419 GCA_003533405.1 Clostridiales bacterium
CCAGACCTCCACCTTCGTCTTTGATTCCGCCGAGCAGGGCGGCCGCCACTTCGCCGGTCAGGAGAGCAGCTTCATCTATTCCCGTCTCGGCAACCCCACCACCAGCCAGCTCGAGCAGAAAATCGCGCTGCTGGAGGGCGGCGAGGACTGCACGGCGTTCTCGTCCGGCATGGGTGCCATCTCCGCCTCGCTGCTGTCGCTGCTCAGCTGCGGCGATCACCTTGTGGCAGACAAAACGCTCTACGGCTGCACGTTCGCGCTCATCCACGAGACACTGCCGCGCTTCGGCATCCACGCCGACAGCATCGACATGACGGACATGACGCAGGTGAAAGCAGCCATTCGCCCGGACACGAAGGTCGTTTACTTTGAGACCATTGCCAACCCCAGCATGAAAGTCACGGACATCGCCGCCGTCGCGGACTACGCGCATGCACAGAATCCGGACTGCATCGTCATCGTGGACAACACCTTCGCCACGCCGCTGCTGGTGCAGCCGCTGAAGCTGGGCGCGGATGTTGTCGTGCACAGCGCGACCAAGTATCTCAACGGCCACGGCGATGTGGTCGCAGGTTTCTCGGTGGCGCGCAAGGAGATCATGGACAAGATCCGCATGATCGGTCTCAAGGACATCACGGGCGCGGTGCTCGGTCCGCAGGAGGCGTTTTTGATCCTGCGCGGTCTCAAGACACTCAAGGTGCATATGGACGCCGTCTGCGCCAACACGCAGAAGGTGGTCGACTTCCTTGCCGGCTCCAAGTATGTGCAGAAGGTGTTCTATCCCAGCCTGGAGAACCATCCCGATCACGCCGTGGCCACCCGCGAGATGACGCGGTTCGGCGGCGTTGTCTCCTTCGAGATGGGCAGCTTTGAGGAAGCCAAAAAAGTGCTCAACCACGTGCATCTGTGCGCGCTGGCCGTCAGCCTTGGTGACTGCGAGACGCTCATCCAGCATCCGGCTTCCATGACGCACTCCATGTGCACAAAAGAAGAGATCGAAGCTGCCGGCTTCTCGGATCGCCTGATCCGTCTTGCAGTGGGTCTGGAGGATCCCGACGATATCATCGCCGATCTGCAGCAGGCATTTGAAGCTGCGCAAAACTGAACCGATCCAGTAAAAAAACAGGTTTGCGATCGCGAGCCTGTTTTTTTATTTCCTCATTTACAGCTGCCGGCATCGAGTCCGTCCGCAATGAACATCGCATCCCCAAACGAGAAGAACCGGTAGCGGTTTTCAACGGCGATCTTATATGCGTTGAGGATATGCTCCCGTCCGGCCAGCGCCGATACGAGCATGATGAGCGTGCTCTCCGGCAGGTGGAAATTCGTGACGAGCGCATCCATGCACTTGAATTGATAGCCGGGATAAATGAAAATGTCCGTCCAGCCGGACTGTGCGCGGAGCGTTCCGTCCGCATCCGCAAAGCTCTCGACCGTGCGGCAGGACGTCGTGCCGATGCAGATGACGCGGCCGCCATTGGCCTTTGTCTCGTTGACCATGCGCGCCGTTTCCTCCGGGATGATGCAAAATTCCGAGTGCATCGGGTGATCCTCAATCTCGTCCTCCTTGACGGGCCGGAACGTGCCGAGGCCGACGTGCAGCGTGACGTAACCGATCTTCACACCCATGTCCGCAATCTGCTGCAGCAGTTCCTTCGTAAAGTGCAGGCCGGCCGTCGGCGCGGCGGCGCTGCCGAGCTCGCGGGAATAAACCGTCTGATAGCGCTCCTGATCCTGCAGCTCCGCCTTGATATACGGCGGCAGCGGCATTTTTCCCAGCCGCTCGAGCACCTCCAGAAAGATGCCGTCATAGTGAAACTGCACGATCTTGTTGCCGTCGGCGATCGCGTCGACGACCGTAGCGGTCAGTTCCCCGTCGCCAAATGAGAGCGCAGTGCCGGGCTGGGTCTTGCGGCCTGGACGGGTCAGGCACTCCCACTTGCCGTCGCCGAGGTCGCGCAGCAGCAGCACTTCGACTGCACCGCCGGTGCTGCGGTGGCCGAGCAGGCGTGCCGGGAGCACGCGCGAATCATTGAGCACAAGGCAGTCGTTCGGGCGCAGAAACTGCGGCAGCTCGTAAAAATGGTGGTGGGCGATGGCACCGGTCGTTTTATCCAGTGTCAGCAGCCGGGAAGCATCACGGCGCTCGAGCGGCGTCTGTGCGATGAGTTCCTCCGGCAGATCAAAATAAAAATCAGATTTTTTCATGCTACATAAGCTCCGGTATAATAGAAACTGATGATCTCTTCGTAGGTCTTGCCGTGTTCCTGCGCCATAGCTTTGGCGCCCCACTGGCTCATGCCGCAGTTGTGGCCATAGCCGCCGCCGACGACAGAATAAGCATCCGAGGCGGCGTCATACTCTACAGTAAAGTGGCGGCTGTTATAGCGCAGACCGCAGACGCTCGTCAGGAACGTGCGCACGGCATCTTTGCTGTAGGTCTTGTCCCCGACCGTCACCGTCATGGCGTTGCCGATGGGCGTATAGGTGATGGAGACGTCCCCGACAGCAGCACGGGAGATGGACGTGCTCCAGCTTTTGCAATAGAAGTCGATATCTTTCTCATAGGGATCGACAACACCGCGCAGGTACGGCACCGCCGTCACCCAGACATTTTCGGAGTCCTCGGTCGCACCGCCGTCCGCCGCGAAATAGAACGTCTCGCAGAGCTTGCCCTCATAGCGGGCAAACTTTCCTGCCGTCTCATCCACGGCGCGGTCGCTGTTGGCCGAGGCGTCCAGCGTACCGTAATAGACCTGACTGGTCGTCGTCCCCGTGACGTCAAAGCCGTAGGCTGGTGAGCCATTCATGTGCGAAGCAACATAGGTGCGCGCGCAGACCGCCTGTGCCTTGAGCGCCTCGAGCGGCCAGCCGCTGCTCATTTCATACGGCGTGACACCCTTGACATAGGGCTCCAGGCCGACGAAATTCACCAGCGTAAGCTTTTGCGGGTCCTGCGTACTGAGGCGGGAGAACTGAAAATCGCCGTAATACGTGCACGAGCGGGTGCCGCTGCGATCCTTGCACTCGGCCACCTGCGTAACGGCGACACCGCTGCCGCTCTGTGGCGCCAGCGAGAGCGAATACGTCGAGCCGCAGTCGAAACCGAAGAGGATCTGATCCGTGCCGCTCTTCACGACCAGCACGCTGCGTGCGCCGCCGGAGGCAACGGAACCATAGGCCGTCGCCGCCGAATTTGACGCCGCATCCATGGTCGTATAGCTGCCGACACGGACATAGTAAGTTCCGTTATAGAACACCGGATAGCCGCCGCGGTCATCAGCCGCCGCCTGCGCCGCATCAAAGCTTGCATAGGCGGTACTGAGCTGGACATGATAAGCGCCAAAGGTGCTGTCCCCAACCGCAACGTTCGTATCTGCAACGACGGTAACAGCACTCTCACCCGTAGAACCGACAGACCGGAACACGCGGTCGGAATCATAATACCCAAACGCAAAACCGGAACCGGTCTGGATCTGCAGATGGAACGCATCCAGTGCCGTCGAACCGAACGCCAGGCCGACGCGGACGATGCCGTTTGGAATATTCGGCTGCTCATTTTCATATTCGCTGCCGCCGAGCAGCTGCGTGCCGCTCGCCGTGGCGGCATAGACGCCGCGCTCCGGCAGCTTTGCCGTGCTTCCGTCCGCGCCAATGGCATGCGCATCCGCCAGTGCCAGCGTGTTATCGCCGTCATTGACGTAGTACGTCTGCGCACCGAAGGCCGACGTGCACGGCGCTGCAGCCAGCAGAACGACGGCAAGCAGCGCCGTTATCCCTCTTTTCAGGTTTGATCTCATAGCGCACCTCGCTGTTTCGTGAGTGTGGTCATACGCAAAATATGACACTTTATTATAATGATTTTCCACGCATTATGCAAGTGCTTTTCCATGGCAAAACGCCCCCGGTTTCTCCGGAGGCGTTGCAGTATGCAGGTCAAAAATGCAGGAACATTTTTGCAATGGAAAAATAGATCAGCAGCGACACGGCGTCCGTGATCGTCGAGATGAGCGGGCTTGCCATGACAGCGGGGTCCACACCGATCTTTTCTGCGATCATCGGCAGCAGGCTGCCCACGACCTTTGCGAACATGACCACGAACACAATCGTGCAGCAGACGGTCGCCGCGACCGACATCGTAACGGCGGTGTTGCCCAGCAGCAGCCGGTCAACAAGCAGCATCTTGATGAAGTTTGCCGCCGCCAGTGAAATGCCGCACAAAAATGCAACACGCAGCTCTTTCCAGATCACGCGCAGCGCGTCCGCCGGGGATGTATCGCCCAGCGACAGGCTGCGGATGATCGCCGTGGACGACTGGCTGCCGGAGTTGCCGCCCGTGCCCATGAGCATGGGCATGAATGACGCAAGCGCGACCTGCGTCGCCAGCGCGTCCTCAAAATGCGTGACGATCATGCCGGTAAACGTCGCCGAGAGCATGAGAAACATCAGCCACGGGATGCGGTTTTTCCAGATGTCCACGACGCTCGTGCGGGAGTAGGGCTTATCGGACGGCGTGATACCGGCCATCTTTTCGATGTCTTCCGTGGCCTCCTGCTCCATGACGTCGATGATATCGTCGACCGTGACGATACCGACGAGGCAGCCTTCCTTATCCACGACCGGGATCGCGATCAGGTCGTAGTTAGAGATCATGTCCGAGACCTCTTCCTGGTCGTCGGTCGTAGAGGCATAGATGACATTTGTGTCCATGATGTCCTCGAGGATCACATCGTCATCCGACAGCAGCAGATCCTTGACCGTGACGACGCCCTCGAGCTTGCGCTTGGCCGACGTGACATAGCAGACGTAGATCGTCTCCTTATCCTCGCCGATCTTGCGGATGCGGGCAAATGCCTCACGCACACTCATGTACTTTTTCAGATCCACGAACTCGGCCGTCATGATGCTGCCGGCAGAGTTTTCAGGATATTTCAGGTACTGGTTGATGAGGTTGCGCGTGGCGGGTGTCGCCGTGCGCATGACACGCTTGACAACGTTGGCCGGCAGCTCCTCCATCATGTCGACAGCATCGTCGACGTACAGCTCTTCGATAATGCCGGCGAGCTCCGTATCGGTGATGGAGTTGATGATCGTCTCCTGCTCCTCGACCTCAAGATTGGCAAACACGGCCGCCGCGATCTCCTTGGACAGGATGCGGAACACCATGGCCATCCGCTGCGGATTGTCCTCCCACAGCTCACCGAGAAACTCGGAAATATCAAACTCATTCATCTCGCCGAGCTTTTGGCTCAGCGCCTTCATCCGGTGCTGATCCAGAAGTGCAAAGAGTTCGTCGTGCAGCGCCTCGTAATCTTCGTATTCCCGGTTCTGATCGTCCATCTCCCTGCCCCTCCTTTCCATCCGGTCTCAAAGGATCAACCGTTGAGGTATTCTTTCTGGCTGCAGCTCAGGCTGTCAATGGAAACGCCCATGGCCTTGAGCTTGCGGCGCGCAATGTTATCATCGATCTCCGCGGGAACCGACACGACGCCCGGCTTCAGCTGGCCGCGCGTGCGCACCAGATACTCTGCGCTCATGGCCTGCACGGCAAAGCTCATGTCCATGATCTCCGCCGGATGACCGTCGGCTGCGGCGAGGTTCACGAGTCTGCCCTCGGCGATGGTGAACAGAGTCTTGCCGTTGGGCATGACATAGCCCTGAATGTTATGACGAGCCTCATATTTCCTGACCGCCATTCCTTCGAGCGCTTCCATGTCGACCTCAATGTTGAAGTGACCTGCGTTTGAAAGGATAGCGCCGTCCTTCATGAGTGGGAAATGCTCGGCGGTGATGATATCCCTGCCGCCGGTGACGGTGCAGAAGATATCACCTATCTTTGCAGCTTCAGCCATAGGCATGACCTCATAGCCGTCCATGACGGCCTCAAGCGCACGCACGGGGTCTGTCTCCGTGACGATGACCTTTGCGCCCAAGCCCTTTGCACGCAGCGTAACGCCCTTGCCGCACCAGCCGTAGCCGGAGATGACGACATATTTGCCCGCAACGATGAGATTTGTCGTTCGGCAGATGCCGTCCCACACGGACTGACCCGTGCCGTAACGGTTATCGAACATGTGCTTGCAGTCGGCATCGTTGACCATGACCATGGGGAACTTAAGTTCACCCTTGCGAGACATTATTCTAAGCCTGTTTATGCCGGTCGTGGTCTCCTCACAGCCGCCGATGACATTGGGGATGAGGTCTGCGTACTTCGTGTGCATGAGATGTACAAGGTCGCCGCCGTCATCGATGATGATGTTGGGGCCGACCTTGAGCACTTCCTCAAGGCACTGCTCATACTGCTCCATCGAGCAGCCGTACTCGGCAAAAACATTCATGCCGCCGGAGACGAGCGCCGCCGCGACATCGTCCTGAGTTGAAAGGGGGTTTGAGCCGGTGACATACATCTCGGCGCCGCCCATTTCCATGACACGGCACAGATAAGCGGTCTTTGCCTCAAGGTGCACCGACAGTGCGACCTTCATACCGGCAAAGGGCTTTTCTCTCTTGAAATCCTCGCCAATGCCACGCAAAACGGGCATATTGCGCTCTACCCAGTTTATCTTCATCTCGCCGGACGGCGCAAGGCTTATATCCTTTATCCTGCTCATGGTCAAACCTCCAAACATTTTCTAAACGATTTATTTTACCACCATATTTCAAACTCTGCAAGTATCGCAGGCCCAAATACGGCGAAAAAAAGACGACCCAAGCGGGTCGTCTTTTAGGCTTTATGCAATTACTTTTCGAGTGTTTCGCTGTACTGGAGCTTTGCGCTCTTAGCAACGAGGCTAGACAGTGCAACCAATGCGATGACATTGGGCAGGACCATGATGTTGTTGAACATGTCGGTCAGCTCCCAAACGAGGTCGTTCTGCAGCAGCGAGCCGAGGACGACGAAGATGATGGCGATTATCGAGTAAGGAACAACTGCCTTTTTGCCGAAGAGATACTCAATATTGATGCGGCCGAAGAAGTTCCAGCCGATGATGGTCGAGAATGCGAAGAACAGGAGGCAGATTGCAACGAATGCGCCGCCGAAGCCGCTTCCGAACACGCTTCCGAATGCGATCTGTGCCATGTTGGTCTTTGCAATGCCCTCGGGAACGCCGTTTGCAACGCCTGCCGCGAGCACGCCGTCGCCGGTGTAGAGGGTGGAGATAACGACGAGTGCGGTCATGGTCAGGACAATGAAGGTGTCGATGAACACGCCCATCATTGCGACGATGCCCTGCTCATGCGGGCACTTGACATTTGCCTGTGCGTGAGCGTGAGGGGTAGAGCCCATACCGGCCTCGTTGGAGAAAAGGCCTCTCTTTGCGCCCTGCGAGATAGCTGCCATGAGGGCTGCGCCGACGCTGCCGCCGAGGACTGCGGTGGGGTCAAATGCGTATCTGAAGATCATGCCGAAAGTCTCGGGGATGAACTTGATGCGTGCGATGATGATAACAAGACCGCCGAGGATGTAGAGCACTGCCATGACGGGGACTATCTTCTCGGTCGCAGCGGCGAGACGCTGAGTGCCGCCGAGGAAGATGAAGCCCGCAACGATTGCTACGATAAGGCCGCTTACCCAGCCGGGGATGTTAAATGCGCTGGTGCAGCTCTCGGCAATGGAGTTGGACTGTACCATGGTGCCCATGAAGCCGAGTGCGAGAATGATGGCGACGGCGAAAAAGCCTGCGAGGAACTTGCCGAACTTGCCTTTGAACGCAGTCTTTATATAGTACACGGGGCCGCCGGAGACGCTGCCGTCAGCGTTGACAACACGGGTCTTCTGAGCCAGAACGGCCTCGGCGTAGATGGTCGCCATGCCGAAGAAAGCAATTATCCACATCCAGAAGATAGCGCCCGGGCCGCCGATAAGGATAGCGCCGCAAGCACCAACAATGTTGCCGGTACCGACCTGAGCGGCAATAGCGGTGGTCAGCGCCTGGAAAGAGCTCATGCCGCTTTTATGCTTATCGCCCCTGAGGCTGATGTTTCCGAACACCTTGCGCCACGCTTCGCCGAAGCAGCGGATCTGAACGAATCTGGTCTTTATCGAGAACCAGAGGCCGCAGCCGACGAGCAGGAAAATGAGCATGTAGTTGGACAGATAAGTGTTTATCTGACATACGATCTCATACAGTTTTGCTTCCATCTTTCTTTCCTCCAAAACAAAAAACTGCTGAACTAAATTCAGCAGCTCCGGAGACATAATAGAAAACATATAAAATATTTATGCTTCCTCTGTCCTTTGGCCTGAGAGATTCGGCTTTCGCCTTACACCTTCGGCACCCTTTCGGGATTCTCCAGAGCTTCCTCCGCCCCCAGTCTCCTAAGATTCTTGGGGTTTCACGGGAATTGATGAAAATAATCTAGCATATATATATACGCATGTCAATAGTTTTTTATTGTTAAATCCAAGATTATTGTTAATAGTTATTTAACACAATTACGGGCTGGTTATACTAAAATCGTCATACCCCCAGTGAAAGGAAAATGATTTCATGAAAAAGATCACAGCTTTGCTTCTCGCCCTTATGCTTCTAGGCAGCAGCGTCTGCCATGCCGACAACATATCCGACAGCCGCACGGTCATAGGCGCAGATCTCGACGGCAACGAGATAGCGTCCGTGTACAAGTCCTTCGGCATCGAGCGAGGCGATGTAAAGGAGCTTACCGTTACAAACGCAGACGAGCGCAAGTACCTTGAAGGTCAGGTCGACGAGAGTCTCATCGGCACAAGGTCGATATCCTGCATCTACATTGAGGCAGCCGGCAGCGGCGAGGGGCTTGATGTTTCGGTCGACAACATTACATGGTGCACCGCCGATATGTACATGAATGCCATGGTCACCGCCGGCATCACCGATGCCGATGTAAAAATCGTTGCACCCTACAAGGTCTCCGGCACGGCTGCCCTCACCGGCATATACATGGCTTATGAGGACATTACCGGCAAGAAGCTTGACGAGGACGCAAAGCTTATCGGCACCAAGGAGCTCACCATTACCGCCGAGCTTGCAGACGAGATAGGCAGCGCAGACTCCACCGCCATCGTCAATGAGCTCAAGCTCATCCTCGACCAGACCAAGGATATGACCGATGACGAGCTGCGTGAGCAGATAAAGCAGATCGCCGAAAAGTATGAGGTCACGCTCAATGATTCGCAGATAGACCAGCTAATAAGCCTCTGCCGCTCGCTTGAAAAGCTTGATGTCTCCGCCCTCAAGGAGAAGGTCGAGCAGGTGCAGCAGTACATTAAGAACATTGCCGATGCCAAGGGCTCGGTCGAAAACTTTCTGTCCCAAGCCGCCGACACCGTCACCGAGTTTGTAAACAAGGTCATCGACTTCTTCAAAAATCTGTTTGGCTGATAACCAAAACTTAAGCCGCCTGTGAAACCACGGGCGGCTTATTTTTACAGCGGCTGCTTTTTTATCTGCGCCCATTTGCGGGGGTACTTGGGATGCGTGGGCTTGAGCTTGCGTATCACAACGGCGGTGTGGGTAATGTCCGTTCTGGGGATGGTGTAGGCGTCGGTACTCTCAACCTTAGCGCCGAGGAGGTGCAGTGCGTTTTCGGCCTCTGTGAGCTCCTGTGAGCAATCCGGGCCCTTCATGGCTATAAACACACCTCCAACCTTCACGAACGGCAGACACAGCTCGCACAGGACATTCAGGCGGGCGACCGCTCTCGAAGTTGCAATGTCAAAGGCGGCGTAGAGCTCTTTGGGAGCCTCCTCTGCCCTTGCGTGCAGGCAGGTCACATCGTCAAAGCCGAGCTTTTCGCAAGTCTCGGACAGAAACTCAATGCGCTTATTAAGACTGTCAAGCAGTGTGAGCCTGATGCTCGGCTCGGCGATCTTAAGCGCAAGACCGGGAAAGCCTGCGCCCGTACCGACATCGATGACAGCCTTATCCGCAAAATCGCAAACGCTCAGCAGAGCTGCGCAATCGAGGAAATGCAGCCGTGCAACATCTTCCCTGCCGCTTATCGCAGTCAGGTTCATGACGGCGTTGCGCTCCTCGAGATATTCAAAATATGTGTTGTAGCGTTCAAACGCTTTCCCGTCCGGCTCGATACCGAGCTCGGCAAAGCCGCTGCGCAGTATATCTTCCATAACTGACCTCAAAAAGAAAAATGAGCTGTAAATTTTACAGCTCATTTTATCATATTCGTTCGGATTTAGCAATCAGAGAAAGAAATTGTGGTCTGCGATGTTGATGACAAACCTCGTGTTCTGACTTATCCAGTTTGCACCGTAGCGTCCCTGCTGGAAAAACAGAGCCTCGCCGACGGTATTGTAGCCCTCAAAGACCATCTTTGCGCAGATGGTGCTTATCTCGTACGGGTCAAGGTATATCGCTCCCGACGCAACGGGCGCAAACTGCCCCTGCTGGAAGATGACATCCTTTACGGTGTTTTTGAACCTGCTGCTTTCAACTCGGTTCATGACAACATTGCCGACACCGATCTGTCCCGCTACGGGCTGGTTTCCCGATTCGTATGTGATGATCCTGCTCATCCAGTAGAGATCGTCCTCATCATAGAACTCATCCCCGCTTATAAGCAGAGCCTTGTTTGCCGTGTCAAGATCATACGCTTCAAGCTCGGCGTCCCAATTTGCATCGAGGGTAAAGATCTTCTCGATAGCATCGATGGGAACTACCGCTGCGCCTCCGATCTCCATATAGCCGTCAGGCAGGTAGAAATACCGTCCGTTTGCGCACATGTACTCGTCATCGGTGCAAACGGTGATCTCGATATCTCCGACCTCAACGGTCAGTGTATTTGTCTCATAGTTAAAGTCCGACTCGGTATCAAAGCCGAGAACTGCGCCGGTGCACTCAAGCGGCAGATAGGTGGTATCGCCGACGGTGTAGCCCCTGAACGACAGCAGCCCGTCAATGTAAACAGGCGTCTCGGTATACTCGAGCTCGGTTTCCGCCTCATCCGCGAAAGCATTCACGCAGAAAAAGGCACACAGCAAACAGGCAACGAATACGAGGGTAATATTGAATTTGCTGACTTTACTCATATAACGCTCCTGACATAATTTTTGTGTTCGGTGATTTGCCGAACATCAGCCATATAACTCTCTGGCATATAAATTATATCGGAACGAACACGGGTGGGTAAATAGTTATATTGCACAAACGGAGCGTGTCGAATTTGTGCAATATCGCTAACGCCATTTGTCAAATCGCAATATTTAGGGCTTGTTTTTTGTGCTAAACACTGTATTTTGTGGCTTAGTCATGTTGCACAAAGATAAAAATTCGACAACATTTTATAAAAAAACAGTAAAAATTATTACAAATGTTAATCATGTGTATAACATTATGTAAATCAATTGCGTTATGCGAAATAATTATGTAAACCAAATCGCATATTTTATATGCATTTTTTCAGCGCCTGTGCAAGCTGATCAGGGCAGGATGTGGACTTATATCCGCAGTGTATGCCCTCCATTTTGGCTATAGCCTCTTTGACCGGCATCCCCACAAGAAGCACTGAAATGCCTTGCAGATTGCCGCTGCAGCCGCCCTTGACCTCCACTTTTTCGATTTTACCGTCCTCGACATCTATCGACATAAGCTGCGAGCAAACGCCCTTCGGTCTATACTCAATATGCATTTTTCCACCTCATTAAATGAATATTTTTAGTTTACATAACAACATTTTCAGTATTTGAAGCGTCCTACAATTTGTAATATAAGATACCACAACCGACCTGCAAAGTACAGATATATTTTTCGTACGGGGCGAATAAGCTGTTAACTGCGGAGGTGTTATAATGCGAAAGAATAAATCACTCGCAGCCGCCTTTTTGGCGGCTGCCGGGATAATCCTCGGCGCTGCCTGCCTTTACACCGACAGCCCCGAGCTTTTTACCAACACGATATCCATGGTCACGACCACGCCCGAGGTCAGCGCTCCCGCCGAAACGCCTCCGGTGACCTCGCCGCCCGTGACGGCAAAGCCTACGCCTAAGCCCGGGCCAAGCATTATCCCGACGACGATATCCGGCGGACTGGTCATCAAAAACTCAACGGACTACTCCGTTCAGGTCTCGGAGCTGATAAAGCAGGGCAGCCCCGTTAAGCTTCAAAAGGGCAAGCCGCAGATACTTATTATCCACACCCATTCCAGCGAGGCCTACTCCCCTGCCGGACTTGACAAATATGTCGGCTCCGGCACGAGCCGTACGCAGGACAACAATTATAATGTAATAAGGATAGGCAACGAGCTTGAGAAGTATTTTAAAAAGTACGGGCTGAATGTTATTCACGACTGCGGGGTGTACGATTACCCGAGCTACACGGGGTCATATAACCGAAGCGGTGCTGCAGTGGAAAAGTATCTGAAGGAGTACCCCTCCATCTCCGTTGTCATCGACCTGCACCGGGATGCGATAGGCTCGGACGATGTCATTTACAAGACCGTTGCGACCGAAAGCGGCGTGTGTGCATCGCAGCTCATGTTCGTCATGGGCACGGACGAAAGCGGCCTTGAGTACCCGAACTGGACTAAGAATCTGCGGCTTGCGCTGTATCTGCAGAACGCCGTCTCGGAAAAGTACCCGAGCCTCATGCGGCCGGTGACGCTCGTGCCGTACCGCTATAATCAGCATCTGAGCACAGGCTCTGTTATTTTGGAGGTCGGCAGCAACGGCAACACCCTGCAGGAAGCGTTGGCGGCAATAAGGCTGTTCGGCGAAACGGCAGGCCCTGCGCTTGCCGAGCTTGTGGAATAAAAATTGACCTCCTTGGTGATGATTACATCAAGGAGGTCTTGTCATGAAAGTTTTTGATATCATGAGCGAGCACATCGTCACCGTTGGGCTTTCCGAGCCCGTGACGGCGGCCGCTCGATTATTAAAGCAGCACAACATCGGCGCAGTTCCAGTCTGTGATGACAGAGGTCAGATAAGGGGCATGATAACCGACCGTGACATCGCCGTCAGATGCGTTGCGACGGGTGTATCTCCCGGCGAGGCAAAGGTGGGTGATATCATGACCCGTGGGGTCATAACCGTAAACGACACGGCATATGTCGGCGAGGCAGCACGGCTCATGGCCGATGCACAGGTGCGGCGTTTGCCGGTGTGTCGGAACGGGCGGCTCGTGGGCATGCTCTCGCTTGCGGATCTTGCCCGAAACACCGATTGCGACACCGAGGCTGCCGCCGCCCTTGCGGAGATATCCTCAAATGTGCGCAGAGTATAAAAAACTCGGCAGTCTGTTGACTGCCGAGTTTTTAAAAATTCAGTAAGGTAATATCGTGATATACTCTGGAACGGACAGTGCTACTCTGTCATTGCCGCAATCCTTGTAAGCCACAACGGCGTACTCTGCGATGTATCTTCCGCCGGCAGAGTACGAGGTGCCTGTTACCTCGTCAACAAGGTACATATCGTCGGCGGAGCAGTTAAAGTCGCCCATGTAGATAAGGTAGCCGTCTGCGCCCTTGACTGCATCCCACTTGATAATGTTTTTGGACGAGGTGCTTGCATCTCTGAGATTCTTTACCGCAGGGATGGTGGTTGCTGCAGTGATGCGGTAGGGTGCGGAGTCTGCGTAGTTGCTCCTGGATGACACGGCAACTATCTTATAGTAGTAGTAATAGCCTGCCGAAGCGGTCTTATCGGTAAATGTGTTGCTCTTGGTCTCACCGATGAGCTTATAAGTGCCGTTCTGATAGCCGGAGCGGTAGATCCTATAGCCGGTTGTGCCCTTTCTGAAGCCCCAGTTGAACACTACCTTGCCGTCTGTGTTGTAGCTGGTCTCGCAGTCAAAGATCTGTCCGCAATCGCAGGTGCGTGAGACAACAGTGCTGAATGCGGAGTTTCCCTCGGGGAGCACCTTGGAAATTGCCTTTACCTTATAGTAATAGGTGTAACCGGCGTTTGCGGTGCTGTTGGTGTAGGTCGTGCCGGTCAGGGTGCAGTACAGCTTGTAGGTACCGTTTTTAGTTCCGCTGCGGTAGACCTCATACTTGGCTGCTCCCTCGACGGGCTTCCATGTAAGTACTACCTTGCCGGTCTCGGCATTGTTGGAGGCCTTGACAACGGGTGCTGCAAGATCGCAGGTACGGGCTGCAACACTGCTGAATGCAGAGTTAGCGGAAGCTGTTCTCGTTGCAAGAGCCATTAACTTATAGTAATAGGTAACATTGGCCTTGGAGGTCGTATTGGTGTAGCTGGTGGAGGTGGTGGTATACTGTCTTACATACTCGCCGTCTCTTGCGGTGGCACGGTAGATAGCATACTTCTCTGCGCCGTAGACAGCCTTCCACTTGAGCGTCACCTTGCCGGTGGAGGCGTTGTTGCCTGCGGTGATAACGGGTGCTGCGCAGTCTGAGCACTGGGTGATGATGGCGCTCGTGACGATCTCGTTGCCGTCAGCGTCAAGTGCCTTGACTTTGTAGTGATACCAATAGCCTGCATATGCGCTGGTGTTGGTATAGGTGAGCTTAGTCGTGGTGTAGTACAGCTTGTACTCGCCGTCCTTGGTTCCGCTGCGGTACACCTCGTACTTGGCAGCGCCCTCAACGGCTGCCCAAGTCAGGACGACCTTGCCGCTGGTCGGGTTATTGCTCGCAGTGACCTCGATGGTGGGTACCTCGGGCTCTACGGGCGGCTCGGGATTTTCGCTGGGCTCGGGGTCGACAATCTCGGTGCCGGGCGTGGTGGTCTCATTGTCTGCAAATGCAGCAGGAGCCATCAGCGTCAGTACCATCATGAGTGCCAGCAAAATGCTTAAGAATTTTTTCATGGTTACTCTCCAATCCTAATTTAATACACCCAAATTATACAATGTACGCTTCGTTCAATCAAGTCCTTGCCGAATTTTGCAGGTAGAAAAATCGGCGGATTTTTTGTCTATTTTGTACACAACTGCATGAAAATGCCCGATAGCGCAGACAGCGCTGTCGGGCAAAAGCTTTGCTTATTTTACATAGATATATGCGGGCATGGACGGGACGGCTGTGTTGTCATCACGGTACTTGATACCGACGACCGCATACCAGCAGTTTTTGTATATGCCGTTATCGACAAAATAATTTGTGGTAACGGTAGTAAGTGCCTCCATCTCGGAGATGTCGGCGGTAGTCTCTCCGTAGAAGATGAGATACTCGTCAACGCCCTTTATTGCGCTCCACTGAAGCTTGGTGGCCGTAGAGTCGCTGACATTCTTGAGGTTCTTCGCCTGCGGGAACAGCGGTGCTGCGGTGAAGGCAAAGGGTGCGGAGTCTGCATAGCTCGTTCTCGAGGACACGGCCACTATCTTGTAGAAGTAGTAGTACCCTGCGGTGGCGGTGGTATCGGTAAAGCTGTTGCTCTTTGTCTCGCCGATGAGCTTATAGGTGCCGTTCTGGTAGCCGGAGCGGTAGACCTTATAGCTTCCTGCGCCGCTGACCTTGTTCCACACGAAGATGGAGTTGCCGTTGGAGTTATTGCTGATCCCGTAGATGGGGGTGCCGTCATCGTCATAGCCGAGCACCTTGAACGACGGCATTGCGCAGTCGCAGGTGCGGGAGACGACGCTGCTGAACGCAGAGTTGCCCTCGGGTGCAACTGCGGAGATGGCCTTCACCTTATAATAATAGGTATAGCCTGCATTTGCGGTGCTGTTGGTATATTTGGTGTTGCTCGTGGTGCAATATAGCTTGTAGGTGCCGTCCTTGGTTCCGCTGCGGTAGACCTCGTACTTTGCTGCGCCCTCTACGGGGTTCCATGTGAGCACGACCTTGCCGGTCTCGGCATTGTTGGAGGCCTTGACAACGGGTGCTGCGACATCGCAGGTGCGGGCGGCAACATTACTGAATGCGGAGTTTGCCGAGGCCGTCCTCGATGCAAGGGCTATTACCTTATAATAATAAGTAACATTGGCCTTGGAGGTCGTGTTGGTGTAGCTGGTGGAGGTAGTGGTGTACTGCCTGACATACTCGCCGTCTCTTGCGGTCGCACGGTATATCTCGTACTTGGCTGCACCGTAAACAGCCTTCCACTTGAGCGTGACCTTGCCGTCGGAGGCTCTGTTGCCTGCGGTGATGACGGGTGCTGCGCAGTCTGCGCAGTGGGTGACGATCTCGCTCGTGATGATCTCAGCGCCGTCAGCGTCAAGTGCCTTGACCTTGTAGTGGTACCAATAGCCTGCGTATGCGCTGGTATTGGTGTAGCTGAGCCTAGTCGTTGTGTAGAACAGCTTGTACTCGCCGGTCTTAGTCCCGCTGCGGTACACCTCGTACTTTGCAGCGCCGTCAACGGCTGCCCAAGTCAGGACGACCTTGCCGCTGGCGGGATCGTTGCTCGCCGTTACCTCGATAGCGGGCGCTGCGGGCTCATTGTCAGCAAATGCGACGGGAGCCATCAGCGAAAGCACTATCATGACCGCCAAAAGCATGCTTAACAGTCTTTTCATTGTTTATCTCCTATCTTCAGGTTTTTTCTCTCTCATTTTAAGCCATTTGTGTTCTTTAGGCAAGAAAAAATAAAAATTTTTCAAAAAGGGCTTTACAAATAAAAAAGTGTGTGCTATATTATCAGTAACGATAATCATTACTAAGAGGTGAGCAAAATGCAGGCACGGCGGACAAGTAAAAAACGCTCGGCGATATACGAGGCGCTGTGCAATACCACCGCTCATCCCTCGGCCGAGCAGATATACACGCAGCTCAAGCCGGAGATACCCGATCTCAGCCTCGGCACGGTGTACAGAAACCTCAATGTGCTGATGCAGGACGGGCTTATCATCACCGTAGGCAATGTCAACGGTGAGGAGCGCTATGATGCCAACACCTCCGACCATTCCCACTTTGTCTGCACAAAATGCGGCAGGGTCGACGATGTTTTTCTTGATTTATCGATAGATAAAAGGTATCCTGATGTTGAGGAGTTGACGGGCGGAAAGGTCAAGGGACACTCCCTGAGCTACTTCGGTCTGTGCAAAAAATGTTGTGAGTAAGGGCTGTTGCCTTACTAAATATAAAAATTATTTTTATTGGAGGATATTATTATGAAGAAATGGGTATGCCCCGTATGCGGCTATGTTCACGAAGGCGACACTCCCCCCGAGTTCTGCCCCCAGTGCAAGGTTCCCGGCAGCAAGTTCACGCTGCAGGCTGACGACAAGACTTGGGCAGCCGAGCATGTTGTAGGTGTCGGCAAGCAGTTCGGCGCAGATGTCCCCGCCGAGGTTCAGGAGGAGATCATCAGCGGTCTGCGTGCAAACTTTGAGGGCGAGTGCTCCGAGGTCGGTATGTATCTGGCAATGGGTCGTGTTGCTGCCCGTGAGGGTTATCCCGAGATAGCTCTTTACTGGGAGAAGGCAGCACTTGAGGAAGCAGAGCACGCAGCAAAGTTTGCTGAGCTCCTCGGCGAGATCATCACCGATTCCACCAAGAAGAATCTCCAGATGCGTGTCGATGCCGAGAACGGTGCGACCGCCGGTAAATTCGAGCTTGCAAAGCTCGCAAAGCAGTACAATCTCGACGCTATCCATGATACCGTCCACGAGATGGCCCGTGACGAAGCCCGCCACGGCAAGGCTTTCGAGGGCCTGCTGAATCGCTACTTCGGCAAGTAATCAAATAACAGCAAAACAGCGAGTGGAAAAACCACTCGCTGTTTTTTGAATACAAACAAAAAAGCAGTCTGTCTTGCCGGTGACAGGCTGCTTTCTTGCTCTTTTTACAAAATAAATATGTGGGGGATTGGGGGGGGAAATGCATAAAGTTCGCTGCTGTGCCGTCAGCAGCTTTGTGTTTATAATAGCATCTTCGTTTTTTAAAGTCAACGCTTTTGATTATTAAATTTAAATAAAATTCATTTATTTTAGTTATTTTATATGCGTTAGTTGCAAAACGGCAACAAAATTTGATGCAGGTATTTGCTTTTGGCAGTTTTTATGCTAAGATATCAAAAGATAACGAAAGGTGGGCATGATATGAACCAAAAGGAAATGGACACTCTCATAAAGCATTATGACACTTACTTCAAGCAGAACGACTGCCGGGTGCTGCATCCGGTGGTCATGGAGCCGCACATTGATGCGCTGCTGTACGCTCCGAACGAGGCATACCCCTTCTGGAAGCTGGTCACCGCAGGCGCAAGCGACTACAAGATGAACGCTCCCAAGGGTGCGCTCGGCAACCGCAACGAATACATGATGTTCATCGATGCAAGCGAGGACATGGACGACCAAGAGACCGCCAACTGGTACTTTGCCCAGCTTATGGAGGTGGCGCTCTACCCGAAATCGTTCAACTGCTTTATCACCTACGGGCACAGTATCGAGTGGCCTGCCGAGGATGGCGAGGAGATGGTCGGCGCTTACCTCGAAATGCCGCAGGTCATCGATGATGTCGGCGTGCTGCGCTGCAAGCTCGGTATGCTCAAGACCGCCGTGTGCTTGCAGGTCGTGCTGCTGAACCGTGCCGAGGTCGACAGGCTCGTAGAGATAGGCCCCGAGCAGTTCAGCTACTTCCTCTACCCCGACGACGGCGACCTCCATTTTATCTGCGAGAGAAAAAGAAGCGACAAGTTTTAATTAAAAAGCCCGTGAGTTTTAAACTCACGGGCAATTTTTCTAACTATATAATTCTTCTTGCGCCGGTGTAGTGCTCGGCGTAGTAGTAAGAGTCGAGATCGGTGATTATGACCTGTCCCTTGCCGGAGGAGGCGTGGATGAACTGGCCGTCGCCGATATACATTCCGACATGGCCGATGGGGTCGACATTATCGGAGAAGTACACGAGGTCGCCCGGCTGGAGGTCTGCCTTATCGACTGGCGTACCGTCGGTTCTGTACTGACTGCCCGCTCCACGCTGGAGCTTGTAGCCGTACTGGCCGTAGACATAGTAGACAAGACCCGAGCAGTCAAAGCCCTTGGGCGATGCACCGCCGTAGACATAGGGTACACCGAGGTACTGCTTTGCAGTGGCGACTATCTGTCTGCCGAGCTCCGTGCCGGAGCCGCCGTCGGTCTTATCGCTCTTTAGCTTTATATAATCTGCGGACATGTAGCCCTTTGTTCCGTTGATGGTGACAGCGTACCAGCTGCCGGTCTTGCCGGTTATCTTAACCTCCGTTCCCCTGTCGTAGTAGCCGAGGGTCGCATATTCGGTGGATGGGCCTCTTCTCAGGCGCACGGAGTCGCCGTTTACATAGCCTGCTGCGTCCATAGTATCCTTGGGTGCGGGGACGGAGTTGGATGTGCCGAGTGAAATGCCTGTCTTGTACATGTAGCCGTACTTGCCGTTGACGGTGATCTCGTACCAGCTGCCATACATACCTGTTATCGTGGCCTTTGCGCCGCTGTTTACGGTTTTGACTACGCCGAAGCTCGTGCTCGGTCCCATTCTGAGGTTGGAGCCGTTATCCTTGACGGTGCCGGTTTTGGAGTTGGAGTAGGTCGTTGTGGGAACAAGGCGCATATAGTCGCCGCTGACATAGCCGGTCTTGCCGTTGTAGCTTACCTTGTACCAACCGTTGTTCGAGCCGGTGATGGTCATTTTCGTACCCTTGGCATAGGTGCCGACGATGGAGTAGCTCGTGCCTGCACCCTTGCGCATGCGAACATCCGAGCCTGTTATCATGCCGGTGTACTTGGTCGTAGAGCTTGTACTGCTGCTCGTGCTGCCGGACTTGGCCGTTACCGAAAGAGTCATGTAGTCGCCGCTGACATAGCCGGTCCTGCCGTTATATTTTACGGCGTACCAGTTGCCCTTTGCACCGGTGACGGTCATCTTTGTACCCTTGTCGTATGTGCCGATGATGGAATAGCTCGTGCCTGCGCCCTTGCGCATGCGCACATCCGAGCCGGTTATCGTGCCGGTGCCGAAGCTGCCGCTCACGCTGCTGTCGCTCTTTAGATAATCCTTTGACGCATAGCCGATGGTGTTGTTATACATCACCTTGCTCCAGCCGTTGGAGGTGGAAATAACAATCACCTCTGCACCCTTGGGCATGGTCATTAGGATATTTGCGCTCGTACCGGCGCTCTTTCGCAGGTTGAGCGCACTCGTGGTATAAGCGCCGAGCGTTTTATCCGCAGCGGCAGGTATAATGAGCAGCGATATACACATTATTGCCGCAAGCGCTATGCTTATCAGTCGTTTTTTCATTCTTGTCACTCCGTGTTTGATTACAGCCAGTAAAATAGTCAGTAATCAAATTGTAACACATGGTGAACATTATGTCAACACTTGAGGGGGTTTGAGCCGTCGAAGCCTGTAAAAATTCTGTGAACTGTGTTAAAAGCGGTCAAAGGCAATATATTGTGGTCGAGGCGAATTTAAACAAATAGTTATTGTATATTTTACAGTTTTCTTTTGGCGTTTTATATGGTATACTAGGAGGAAACCAGCCTATAAGGAACTAAGATAAATGAAAAACAAGCTTTTTAAAAAGGTCATAGCCCTGACCGTGTGCCTTGCAATGCTTATTCCGCTGTGTGCCTGCGGTGATACCAAGGAGCAAAAGCAGGTCTTTGCGATGGACACCGTCATGACGCTCACGGCCTACGGTAAGAACGCAAAGTCCGGCCTTGACGCTGCGACGGGCGTTATAAATTCGCTCAACACCCTGCTCGACCCCGAGGTCGAAAACAGTGCGGCGTATCTGCTGAACCACGCCGACGGACAGAATGTCATCGTCACCCCGCAGGTGGCGGAGATACTCAATACCGCACTCAAGGTCTGCAAGCAATCGGGCGGTGCGCTGGATCTGTCGGTCTACCCTCTCTACCTTGCGTGGGGCGAGTTTGACTCGGAAAAGGGCATCATTCCCTCGGGCAAGGAGATAAAGGAGCTTTTGAAGAATGTCCGCTTCTCGGAAACGAGCATCACAGAGTTCAGCGGCGAATCGAACTATTCCGTCAGAATGCCGGCAGGCACGCAGATAAGCTTCGGTGCTGCGGCAAAGGGCTGCGCATCGGATAGGGCGATCGAAGCCATGCGCAATGCCGGTGTCGAAAGCGGCATCGTCTCGCTCGGCGGCAATGTCCAGACCCTCGGCCTTAAGCCGGACGGCTCAAAGTGGACGGTCGCAGTCGAGGATCCCAACGACACGGGCTCGTATGTCGGCACGCTCAAGGTCGGCGAGACGGCGGTCGTCACGAGCGGCAACTACCAGCGCTACTTTATCGGCAGCGACGGCGTTAAGTATCACCACCTCATAGACCCCGGCACCGGCAAGCCCGCAAACAACGGCCTTGTCTCCGTTACGGTCGTGTGTGAGGACGGCACGATGGCCGACTGCCTGTCGACGGCGATGTTCGTTCTCGGCCTGAACGGTGCGCTCAACTACTGGCGCAACTATGGCGGCTTTGACATGGTCATGATAACCGAGGACAACGAGGTCATCTGCACAAGCGGCCTTGTTGAGGTGTTTGAGCTTACAAACACCAAGGACTACACTTCGAGATTTACCGAGTAAGGTTAACATAATTTAAGCCACCGTATCATCATATCCGATACGGTGGCGCATTATTAGAGGATTAAATTTCATGGCATATTTGGGCACCGATGTTAGGTACTGCAAGGGTATAGGTGAGAAAAAGGCGCAGCTTTTAAACAAGCTCGGCGTATTCACCGTCCACGACCTTGTTTCCTATTTTCCCAGAAAATATGAGGATCGCAGCCAGTTTAAGCCGATAGCTCTCACCTGCGACGGCGAGACGGCGTGCATTCAAGGCATCGTTGCCGACACGCCCCGCCTCGTGCGTATCCGCCGTG
>DQDL01000044.1:0-187 GCA_003533405.1 Clostridiales bacterium
CATCCCATGCGTGAACAACGGGAACACTGGGATCTCTGGGGATCGGGGGGATGGATGCCTTGGAGCCGCATGCGAGAACGACACGGTCGAAGTCCTTGCTTGCTGCGATGATATCCTCTGCGGTGGCTTCCTTGTTGAGGATTATCTCAACGCCAAGCTCACGGCAGGTGCGCTCGAGCCACTGGCC
>DQDL01000044.1:372-5202 GCA_003533405.1 Clostridiales bacterium
GAGCCACTGGCCGAAGAAGCGGATATCATAGCGGCGGGGAGGCGTTGCGGCAAACAGCGAAAGGCCGATGGTGCGGTTGCGCTTCTCCCAAATGGTGACCTTGTGGCCACGGAGCGCTGCGACACGGGCAAACTCCATACCGGAGGGGCCTGCGCCGATGACGAGGATCTTCTCGGGATGCTCGCTCTTCTTCTCGGTGGGCATGAGGCCGTTTTCGTCCTCAAGCTCCTCCTCACGGTTGCATTCGTAGTTGCCGATGCAGCCGATGGGCTTGCTGATCATTGCCATGTCAAGGCACTTTGCGTTACAGCCGACGCAGGGACGGATATCGGCAGCCTTGCCGGCTATCGCCTTGTTGACGACATCGGGGTCTGCCAGGAACGGACGACCCATAACGATAGCGTCAAAGTCGCCTCTGTCGACGAGCTCCTCTGCCTTCTCGATGTTCATGCGCATGCCCTGTGCGACGGGAGCCTTGACTCTTGCCTTGATCTGGCGACCGAGGTATGCCCATGCGCCGTGGGGAACTTCCATGGTGATGAGGGGAACTGCCGACTCATGCCAGCCTGCGGTGATGGAGAAGCCGTCAACATAGCCGGTCTTGTCCAGAAGCTCGCAGATCTCGGCGATATCGTCGCCGTTGCAGCCGCCGTCCATGAAGTCGCTGCCGCTGACACGAAGCGAAATGGGATAGTCGGGGCCGACTGCCTTTCTCATACCCTCGAGGGTCTCGACCATGAAGCGGCAGCGGTTTTCGAGCGAGCCGCCGTACTCATCGGTACGATGGTTGGTCAAGGGGGAGAAGAACTGGCCGTACAGGTAGCCGGAGTTGGTCTCGATCTCGATGCCGTCGAAGCCTGCCTTCTTTGCGATGACGGCGGACTGCGCCTGCCACTCGACGAACTCCTTGATCTCCTCAACGGTGAGCTCCTTGGGCATTTCAAAGTGGGTAAATCTGCCGGGGATGGGGGACGGTGCAACAGCCTGCTCGCCCTGAATGCTTGCGCGGTTTGCGCATCTGCCGCGATGCATGAGCTGTGCAAATACCTTGCTGCCGCCCTCATGGATGGCGTCGGTCAGCTTCTTGAGCGAGGGGATGTATTTCTCGTCGGTGAGCATTGCGCCGTGGTTGGGATTGTAGCGCACCTTGTCCCACTGCATGTTTGCGAAAATTATAAGGCCGACTCCGCCGAGCGCACGGCGTCTGTAAAATTCAACCACATCATCCATTATAAAGCCGTCGACGGTATGGCCTATGCTCATGGGCGACATGATCACTCTGTTCTTCAGCTCAAGCTGGTTGACCTTGAACGGTGTATAAAGTCTTTTCATATTTACCTCCTCAGTATCATAACCTCAGCTCAGTATCGATTATCCCGGCCGGGGAACTGACCGTGTCGGTTATTTTCTTGACGGTCTATTTTTAATGCAAAATCCGTGCCAACTTTGACAAAAAAATATTTTTTCTTATTTTGCCCCGATTGGTTAAGACACATTCCGGAGTGTGTACAAAGGCAAAAAGCCGGACACCCGCCTTGGCAGGTATCTGGCTTTTTGCTTGTCTTTTGTTATTTGTCACTGTGCGTATCCTCTGCGCCGTTGAGTATCCTATATAGCGTGGAGCGTGAAACGCCCATCTCCTGTGCGACCTTTGATTTGTTGCCCTTAAACTCGACCATGAGCTTCTTTGCCATCTCGAGCCGCTGCTTTGTAAAGAAATCGCTCATCATCCGAAGCTCCGTGCCCTCGGGCTCGGCCGCCTTGGCGCTCTCATCCGCCCGCTCGAGGTTTGTTATGCTCTGCGGAAGATCCTCAAGCTCGATGCAGTCGCTTTTGCAGACGATGACGCTGTATTCCATGCAGTTGCGCAGCTCTCGGACATTGCCCGGCCAGTCGTATTCTGTCATTGCGACGACCGCAGCGGGGCTTATCTCGTGAATATTCTTCCCGTTTTCGTGTGCAAAGCGTTCAAGGAAGTATTCTGCAAGCTCTTTAATGTCCGCCCTGCGCCGTCTGAGCGGTATCATGGTGAGGTTTATGACATTAAGACGGTAGTACAGGTCTGCCCTGAAGCTTCCGTCGGCAATGCATTTTGTGAGGTCCTTATTGGTGGCTGTAATTATTCGTACATCTACATTTATAGGCTTTGTTGCGCCTATGCGGGTTATGCAGTTATCCTCCAGCGCACGCAAAAGGACGCTCTGCATTTCAACGGGCATCTCGCCTATCTCGTCTAAAAACAGCGTACCGCCGTCGGCAAGCTCAAACTTGCCCTTTGCGCCCGTTCGGCTTGCGCCGGTGAACGAGCCGCCGACATAGCCGAACAGCTCGCTTCCGATAAGATCACGGGGTATCGCCGCACAGTTTACGGCGACAAAGGGCTTATCCTTGCGCTGGCTGGTGCAATGGATCGCATTTGCAAAAAGCTCCTTGCCCGTGCCCGATTCGCCCTGAATAAGAATGGGGCTCGAGGTCGCCGATATCTGCTCGGCAAAGCGCTTGAGCTGCACGAAATTATCCGAAACGCCGATGAGATCATCGAAGGTATAGCGTGCGTAGTTGCCATCTGCGGGCTTTTCTTCTTTCTTAATTTTGCCCTTATAAATGGTGATAAGTGCACCAAATTGGCGCAAATTCGTGTTAATTATGCTGCAATCGGCAAAATACTGCTCTCTTGAACCGTTTGGGTGCACAAGGTCTACGGGCTTGCCGATGACCTTTTTTCCCTCGGCTATCTTCGACACCAGCGACATGAGCTCGGGGCAGATATCTCCCAAAAAGCTGTTTATCGTCTCCTGAGGATGGTAGTTATAAAAGTCGTAGAACATGTCGTTTGCGAAGGTCACCGAGCAGCTGTTATCGACCATTATAACTATATCGTTCGTGCTGCCACGGCTGTATTCATTGCGCTGCATGATATCACGCATGATGACATCCTTGGTCACATGGCCGGTCGTTATGATGGTCTCGGTCGATTCAAGGAGCTTAAAAAGTTTGTATATGCGCTCGTCGAAGTTTTCCTTATAGGTGATTATCATGACATAGCCGTTTCGGCTGTATTTGCCCTTTATTCTGAACGCAAATGTGACATACGGCTTAAAAGCGTCAAGATAATGCTCGTCTCCGATGACCCATGTGCTGTTGGGGCTTCTGGCGGACATGACGGCAGCGTTCGTTCCGGCGACGCTTTCGCCGACATTGCCGCCGAGCTTAATATTCTTCTCAAAAAGCTCGTCCTTAAGCTTTTTATCGCCGTAGCGGCCGAAAACATCAAAATTTTCGTACAGATACAGAAGCACCGAATTATTGGCTGCAAGCGTCTCCGTCACCGCCTGATAATACTCGGGCGTACTCTTGCGCATGAGCCTGATATGACCCGTGACATGATTTTTGCATCTCTCACGGTCGTCCTCCGTCACCTTGGGCAGAGCCTGCGTGTGCATATCAAGTCCGTTTCTTTCGCACATGTATCTTGAGCTTTCGAGCATGCTGAGGTACTCTTTTTCACGAACGAGAAAATCCGTATTCATGCCGCTGCGCCTCCGAAAAAATTTTTTATTGCTCCGAAAAAGTTCTTCTGTGCCATTGTAACACCAAATGCGTAGTGTGTCAAATTGTTAAAAGTGTGTCATCATCGGTCACTGCATTTGGCGTAAAGTGTATCACGGTGATACACTTGCATTGTTTTACACTGTGCAATTCTATATTTTTCAACTTGATTTTATATAAGTGTTTTGATATTATTGATAAGTGTGTAAAAAGTGTTTCAAATAGTCAAATTGTAAACAAATATATTTTTGTGTCATTTCGAGGTAAAAAAACTATTGTCATGAAGCTGAAAAACGCCGTCACAATTAAACAGACGATCGCACCGGCGACCATTCAGCTGCTGGAAATGGTGCAGCTAAACACCGTGGAGCTGGGGCGGTATCTCACCGAGCAGGCCATGGAAAACCCCGCCATCGACATTGACGAGCTTGCAGCAGCCTCAAAGAGCAGTGAGCTTGCAAGCCGTGTTGAGTGGCTCGGTTCGTTTAACCCGCAGCGCACGGAAAGCTCAAACAGTGACGACGATGATGACACGCCCGACGGTCCCATTGCCTCGTGCACCGAGCAGCCCGATGTTCGCTCGTATCTTTTGAGCATGGTTTTAAGCTCCGATGCCGACAATGACACAAGGAAGATTTATCGCTATCTCGTCGGCTGTGTTGACAGCCGTGGTTTTCTTTCCGAGGACTGGGATAAGGCGGCACAGAAATTAGGTGTCGAGCGCAAAGCGGTCGATGACTGCGTTGCCGTCATGCGCTCCCTGCCGCCGACGGGCATATGCGCCGAGGATGTGCGAGGCTGCCTGACGGCGCAGCTTAGTGCCGATGACAGCATCGCCCGCAGCATCGTTGAAAGCTATCTTGAAGAGCTTTCGCACGGACACTATACGCAGATAGCAAAATCGCTCGGCGTTCCCGTGAGTACAGTACGCAGCGCCGAAAAGCGCATAAAAGGGCTCTACCCCTACCCCTCCTCGGCTCTTGAGGGCAGCCGTGATGACGACAGTATGTACATTTACCCTGATCTGAGCGTTGAGCAGACCGCCGACGGCCTCAGCATTTCACTGTGCCGCCCGTACAGTCCGCATCTGAAGATAAGCTCGTTCTGCAAGGAGCTCAAGAAATCGACCGACGACGAGAGCGTTATAAGTTATATTGACGAGCGCATGGCGGCAGCCGGCAGGCTGTATCAGAATGTTTGCCGTTGCGAGAAAACCGTCCTGAGCTGCTTTGAAACGCTTGCGAAAATGCAAAGCGACTACCTGTGCGGCAAATCGGACAC
>DQDL01000044.1:5385-10877 GCA_003533405.1 Clostridiales bacterium
CATGACGCTTGCCGACATTGCCGACTCCACGGGACTGAGCGTTTCCACCGTCAGCCGCACGGTGCGTGGCAAATACATTCAGTGCAAGCGTGGTGTTATCCCCGCAAAGTTGTTTTTTACAACCAAGCTTGAGAGCAAGTCCGGCGCACGCTCGGTAGATGAAGCTAAAAAGCTTCTGCGAGAAGTGATCGATGGTGAGGACAAGACCGCTCCCCTGTCGGATGCTCAGCTCAGCGATATTTTGACCCAAAAGGGCTTTTCGATATCACGGCGCACCGTCGCCAAATACCGCGATGAGCTCGGCATCCCGGGCACATATGTCAGAAAGAAATGAGGTATCAGCATGCTATACGAATTTGAAGGCAAGCGCCCGAAGATAGACCCGAGCGCATTTATAAGCGACACCGCCGTCATCATCGGCGATGTGACCATCGGCGCACGCTGCTATGTCGGCCCCGGCTCCGTCATCCGTGGCGACGAGCGACCGATATTCATCGGCGACGAGACCGCAATTGAGGATCTGTGCCTTATCCATGTCGGCGGCCCCGACACCAAGACCGACGGCTGCCACATCGGCAAGCGGGTCACGATAGGTCACAGTGCGATAGTCCACGGGAACCACATCCGGGACGGCGCCAACATCGGCATGGGTGCGATTATAAGTCTGTTTGCCGATATCGGCGAATACGCCGTTGTAGCTGAGGGTGCAGTCGTAAAGAAGCATCAGACCGTCCCGCCCCGTGTCGTTGTCGGCGGTGCTCCGGCGAAGGTCCTGCGTGAGCTTGAGGACAAGGACATTTCCGCATGGGAGCGCAGCAAGCAGACCTACATCGACCTTGCCGCACGCTGCAAAGCCCCGAATGGTCTTGTGAGAATTGACTGATGTATGCAAAAATCCCCGAGCCGGTTGGCTCGGGGATTTTTGCGTATTCGCTTACTCGACGCAGTGATCGCAGTTGTGGGTCTCTGCGAACTTTTCGTGATCGTACTCTATGCCGTTCTTGTCGTAGTAGTTCTTGACGGCGGCCTTGACAGCCTCCTCGGCGAGGACGGAGCAGTGGATCTTATGTGTGGGCAGACCGTCGAGAGCCTCGACAACAGCCTTGTTGGAAAGCTCGAGAGCGTCCTCAAGCTTCTTGCCCTTGATAAGCTCGGTAGCCATGGAGCTTGTTGCAATTGCGCTGCCGCAGCCGAAGGTGTTGAACTTGCAGTCGGTGATGACGCCGTCATCTACCTTGAGGTACATCTTCATAATATCGCCGCACTTGGCGTTGCCGACCTCGCCGATGCCCACATTGGGAGCGTCGTCGATCTTGCCGACATTACGGGGGTGCTGGAAATGGTCCATTACTTTATCGCTATACAGTGCCATGATTATATCCTCCTGAAAAGCTTTCGTTAGTTATATTAAATATTAGATGAGGTGCTTTCTCTTGCCGTTTTCGAGATCCTCCCACACCGGGGAGATGCTGCGCAGGTACTCGACGATACCGGGAACGACCTCAATGATGTGGTCTATCTCCTCCATGGTGTTGTACTCACCGATGGAAAGTCTCAGTGAACCGTGGGCAACCTCGTGGGGCAGGCCGATGGCAAGCAGAACATGGCTCGGATCGAGAGAGCCGGAGGTGCAGGCGGAGCCGGACGATGCGCAAACGCCCTTGGAGTCGAGCAGGAGCAGCAGGCTCTCGCCCTCGATGCCCTCAAAGCACATGTTCACGGTGCCGGGGACATGGTGCTCGAGCGAGCCGTTTATCTTGGAGTGAGGGATCTTCGACAGCTCGGCAAACAGCTTGTCACGCATGGGGATTATCTTTGCGGTGTTGGCCTCCATGTTGTCAACAGACTCCTTGAGAGCCGCTGCAAGAGCCACGATGCCGGGGATATTCTCGGTACCCGCACGCTTGCCTCGCTCCTGAGCGCCGCCCTCAATGATGTTGAACAGAGGCATGCCCTTTCTTGCGTACAGAACGCCGACGCCCTTGGGTGCGTGGAACTTATGACCGGACATGCTCAGCAGGTCGATGTTCATTTCCTTTACATTGATGGGCATATGGCCAGCAGCCTGAACAGCGTCGGTATGGAACGGAATGCCCTTGCTGCGGCAGAGTGCGCCGATCTCCTTAATGGGCTGCACGGTGCCGATCTCGTTATTTGCGAACATGACGGTGACAAGAGCGGTATCCTCTCTTATTGCAGCCTCGACATCCTCAAGGCGGACAACGCCGTCCTCGTGGACATCCAGCAGCGTTACCTCAAAGCCCTGCTTTTCAAGCTGCTTGAGGGTGTGCAGAACTGCGTGATGCTCAAACTTGGTGGAGATAAGGTGCTTCTTGCCCTTAAGAGCGCCGAACTTTGCCATGGAGACGATAGCCTGGTTATCCGCCTCCGAGCCGCCGGAGGTGAAGTATATCTCCTTGGGCTCTGCGCCGATAATGTCGGCAACGGTCTTTCTGGCATCCTCAAGAGCTTCCTTTGCCTTCTGAGCGAAGGAATAAAGACTCGAAGGATTGCCGTACAGGGTGGTGAGGTAAGGCATCATTGCGTCAAGAGCGGTCTTGCTCACGCTCGTGGTTGCTGCGTTATCTGCGTAAACAAACATATTTATATCTTCCTTTCTGTAAATCCTATTAAAAACATGGGAATTGTAACACTATATATTAAAATAGTCAATAGTTTTTATTTTTTCCACTTGTCGCCCGTTAAAAGGTCGGTAAGTGTGACCGTTGCAAGGTAGGCGTTGGTAATATCGTCAAGCTCCTTCCACATGGGAACGGTCAGGCAGGCATCTGATCTGTCGCAGTTTATAGCCCCTGCCTTGATGCAGGCCACCGGTGCTAGGTTATCCTCTATACAATTTAATATCTCGCCCACGGTGTACTCATCAGGCGATCGGCTCAGCTTATAGCCGCCCTCCTTGCCACGGGTACTGTCGACAAGCTGCGCCTTCTTGAGGTTGCCGACTATCATCTCAAGATACTTCATCGAAAGCTCCGTGCGGTCGGAAATAGTCTTGAGCGATATATAGCCCTCATCGGAATGCTGCGCAAGATAAATCATAATGTGCAGGGCATAACGGCCTTTGCTGGTAACATTCATAAATATCACCTCCGTCTAATTCCTATTGTTTTTCTATGGTTTTAATATACCACGGTTTTAGTAGGAATTAAAGTGCATGTGCGTCAAAATGCGAAAAAACGCTGTGCAGTTTTTGCACAGCAAATTTGAAAATAGTTCTTTACTTTAGCGCAGTAATGTGTTATCTTATCACCGTGATAACAAACTACATCGATTTTCGGAGGATAAAAACATGAAAAAGATAGTTGCACTGCTTTTAGCGGTTATGATGGTCTTTGCACTGTGCGCCTGCGGCGGCGGAGACAGCAAGACCGATGAAAAAACTCTCGTCGTCGGCATCGACCCCGAGTACCCCCCGTACAGCTATATAGGCTCTGACGGCGAGTACACCGGCTTTGACATTGAGGTCGCTCAGGCCGTCTGCGATCTGCTCGGCTGGAAGATGCAAGTTTTCCCTGTCAACTGGGATAACAAGCTCGTTCAGCTCGACGGCAAGGAATGCGACTGCATCTGGTCCGGCATGACCATTCTTGACAGCATGAAGGAAGCCGGCTATGTTATTTCCGATCCCTACTACGATAACACTCAGGTGCTCCTCGTTAAGGAGGACAGCTCCATCAAGTCCTCTGCCGACCTCAAGGGCAAGACCGTTGCGGTCCAGCTCGGCACCTCCGGTGAGAGCCTTCTCAACGGCGACCTTGCAGACCTCAAGGCGACCTTCGGTGAGCTCGTCACCTGCAACAGCTTCGTAAGCGCATTCACCGAGCTTGGCGGCGGCAGCGTTGACGCCGTGTTCGTCGACTACCCCGTTGCAGCAGCCTATGTCGCAAAGAATGAGGGCTTCCGCATCGTTAACGAGAACCTCGGCGCAGAGCAGTACGGCATCGCCTTCCGTTCCGGCGATCAGGAGCTTTGCGACCAGATCGAGGCTGCCGTTGAGCAGCTCGTTGACAACGGCACCTATCAGAAGATAGCCGAGAAGTATCCCGACATCGTCTCGAACCTCATCTACCTGAACAAGTAATAGAGAAAATACAAAAACGATGATCGCTTCCCGGAAGTGTACGCTTCCGGGAATGCGTGCGTTTTGAAACGAGGATTATTCTATGGATCTAACGACAATGATCACCACAATGGGCAGCGGCTTCGGCAAAACCTGCGCAATTTTCTTCCTGACGCTGCTGTTTTCCCTGCCGCTTGGCATGGTCATCGCCCTTTTAAGGATGAGCAAAAGCAAGATAGTGTCGAATGTGACCCGCTTTGTCATCTCCGTTCTGCGCGGCACACCTCTTATGCTACAGCTCATCGCAGTTACATACGGCCCGTACTATCTGTTTGACCTGCCTGTTTCGAGAAACAAGCTCATCCCCGTCGTCATCGCCTTTGCGATAAACTACGCCGCCTACTTTGCGGAAATTTACCGCAGCGGTATTGAGTCAATGCCCGTCGGACAGTATGAGGCGGCGGATATCTTGGGCTATAAGAAGATACAGACCTTCTTCCACATCATTCTCCCGCAGGTCATCAAGCGCATCATGCCCAGCATCACCAACGAGGTCGTCACCCTCGTTAAGGACACCTCCATAGCCTTCACCGTATCGTATCAGGAGCTGTTCACCATCGGCAAGCAGATCGCAAACTCCGAAACGAGCTTCATGCCCTTCGTCGTTGCCGGTGTGTTCTACTTTGTGTTTAACGCCATCGTCGACTATGCAATGGGCAAGGTTGAAAAATCGATGAATTATTATAAGTAAGGAGGATATGCAATGAAAGTTTTAGAGATAAACCACATTCAGAAAAGCTTCAATGACGCAACGCTGCATGTCCTCAAGGATATTAGTCTGAGCGTTGACAAGGGCGAGGTCGTGTCGATAATCGGTCCCTCGGGCTCCGGCAAGTCTACGCTTCTTCGCTGCGCAACGCTGCTCACCGAGATGGACAGCGGTGAGCTTATCTATCTCGGCGAAGTTGCTGCAAAGAACAACGCCGAAGGTAAAGCCGTGTATTCCGGCAAAGCCGAGCTTAAGAAGATACGCAGCATATTCGGTCTGGTGTTTCAGAACTTTAACCTCTTTCCGCACTTTTCTGTGCTCAAGAACCTCACCGACCCGCAGATGCATGTTCTCGGCCGCACAAAGCAGGAGGCCGAGGAGCGTGCAATGGCGCTTCTTAAGAAAATGGGTCTTGAGGAGAAGGCAAATGCCTACCCCTGCGAGCTTTCCGGCGGTCAGCAGCAGCGTGTTGCGATCGCAAGAGCGCTTGCGATGGATCCCACGATCCTGTTCTTTGACGAGCCTACGAGCGCACTTGACCCCGAGCTCACGGGCGAGGTCTTGAAGGTCATAAAGCAGCTGCACGAGGAGAAAATGACCATGGTCATCGTCACGCACGAGATGGCCTTTGCCCGCGCCGTG
>DQDL01000029.1:0-120 GCA_003533405.1 Clostridiales bacterium
GAGCACACGGCGGCCCTCGACCCGGCAACGGCGGCAAAGGTGCTTGAGCTATCCGACCGCATCGTCAAGGAAAATAACCTCACCGCCATGATGATAACCCACAACATGAAGGACGCCATC
>DQDL01000029.1:347-6419 GCA_003533405.1 Clostridiales bacterium
CACAACATGAAGGACGCCATCAAGCACGGTACCCGCCTCATCATGATGCACGAGGGACACATCATCCTCGATGTTGAGGGCGAGGAAAAGGCCAAGCTCACAAAGCACGAGCTGATGGACAAATTTGCGCAGGTCGCAGGTACTCAGATAGAATCCGATCAAATACTGCTCTCCTGACAGTTATATATAGCAAAAAGAAGCTTCGGAAAACCGAAGCTTCTTTTCTTATTTGTTCATGTTGATTAAATTTTTGTAGAAGTCGACAGCGCCTTGGAGGCAGTCGCAGGTGATGTTTTCGTTCAAACCGTGCATGCCCTTGAGCTGCTCCGGGCCGTAGATAACGGGGCCGAAGCGGATGCAGTTCGGGCATATCTCCTGATAAAACCTCGCATCCGTGCCGCCGGTCATGACATAGGGGCTTGCGGCAAGGCCGGGGAAGGTCTTTTCGATGACGCTCACGGCAAAACGCCAGCCCTCGCCGTGGATGTCGGCGGCCTCGGTGCAGTCCTTGGCGGAGACGACCTCGGTCTCAAGGCCATATTTATCGGCACGCTTTTTAATGAGCCTGAGGCTCTCGTCCATGCCCTGGTGCGGGATAAAGCGCATATTCGCCCAAACGGACGCTTCCGTCGGGAGCACATTGCGGGCATCAGAGCCGGACTGCATGGTAAACGCCACCGTCGTTTGCAGCATTGCGCCCGCCTGCGCCGACACCGTCGGCAGCACAAGCTTTAACAGCGGCTTGAACAGCCACATGTTACCGAAAAGAAGCTTCATTCCGAAGCCCGCATACGGTGCAAGCGTTTCAAACATCGCCTCGACCTCGTGCGGAAAACGCTTTTTGAACGGGCTGTGCCTTTCAACGCTGTTTTCAAAGGCAGCAAGCCTTGCGATGGGTGAATTTTTGGGCGGTGCGCTCGAATGTCCGCCGCCGGAGCGGGCGGTGAACTTCACATTGCCCTGACCCTTTTCAAACACGCCTATCATGGCGTAGTTGCCCTTGATGCCTCCGACCGGCTCGGAGATTATGCCGCCGCCCTCGTCGCAAACGAGAAACGGTGCAACGCCACGGCGCTTGAGCTCGGCGACTATCTTCGGTGCGCCGTCGCCGCCCCACTCCTCGGTGCAGGAGGAAGCAAGGTACACATCCTGCTCGGGGGTGTAGCCCGCCTCAAGCATTTCCTCCACAGCTTGGAAGAACGCCATGACGGTGCACTTGGTGTCCGCCGCTCCCCTGCCCCAGACCTTGCCGTCCGATATATCACCGGAGAACGGCTCGTGCTCCCACACTCCGTCGGCGGGAACAACATCCTGATGGCTCATTAAAACCACGGGCTTAGCAGAGCTTTTGCCCTTCCAGTAATACAAGAGATTGCCGTCTATCTCGGTCTTTTCGAGCTTTTCGTGCACGAGCGGGAACAGCTCCTCGAGCACCTTGTGGAAGCCAATGAACTTCTCTATCTGCGGGTCATTGGGGTCGGACACGGTCTCGTATCTCACCATTTGCGAGAGCTTTTTTGCGTAAAGCTCCGTGCGCTCACTATCAGGCTTCGGCGTATAGTCCGACACCTTTTTCGGCATCATCACCGTGCACACGACTGCGGCAGCCAGCGGCGAGAGTGCCGCTGCGGCTACGCCGATCTTTTTAATGTTCATTTGCTCGCCACCTTATAACGCTTTTTATACATGAGATATGCAATGCCGATAGCGATAGCGCCGCTGGGCAGGATCATGAAGCTCGTCGACGAGGTGAGGCTCGGCACAAAGATAAACAGCAGGCTCATGACCGTCAGCGGGATGACCGCTATCTTCATGTTGTTGCGGAAATACTTGTACGCCATCGCGCCGAACAGTGCCGGGACGACATTTTCAAACGCAGGCTGAAGCGCCGGATCCTGCAATATCGGCTGCAAGGGAATAAGCAGTGCAACGCCGAGTGCAAGGACTACGACCGTCACGAGGGACGCCGTTGCGATCGACAGGGTCGAGATTATCTCGTTTTCGGGCGTGCCGGTCTTTGCGCCGACGATATCACGGGCATTCACGGCACAGGGTATCTTCATATTGATAAGGTTGCCGGTCATGAACGCAAGGTAGCTGCCGCCGGCACCGAGCATCGGCGTGTAGACAAGATATTCGGCAATGCAGCTTACAAACCACACGATGCCCACGGCGAGGAACGCCTTGCCGAAAGCGGGCATGCTGGGCATTGCGCCGAGGTACAGACCCATCACAAACGGTGCGCCGATGAGAAGTATCAGCGTAACGATGCAGGCTATTCTGCCGTAGACATGGGTGCGGTCATTGTATTTTTCAAACAGGTCGTTCTTTTCCTTTTCGGTCATATTTCCGCACCTCCTTACTTAACAAGTCCGTTTATCACAACGGCGGCCGCCATTGCGATTATCATGCTGCCTGCGATGGAGAAGCTCTCCACCCAAGCGGCCTTTTTCTTCTCGGCAAGCCAGATGAACACCGCCATCACGGCGCCCGCTATGACCGCCACGGCAAGCGGCAGCCAAGAGCCGGAGAAGCTGAACATTCCGCCCGCTCCGCCGGAGACGAATGATCCGATGTAGCTTCCGATGTATGCGCTGACAAGGCCGATGAACATAGCCGTCATGGCGCTGTCGCCGAAGCCGGGTGCGCCGGTGTTGGCGTTTTTCGGGGTCTTGAGCTTTTTAAGATAGCGTTTGTTGAAAAACACGGAGAACACCATGCCCCACATGATGCAGAAGCTCATGACGAGTGCAATGGTCGTGAACGCCTGCGCCGTCATCTCCGAGGCGTTGAGCCCCGACAGGCCGATAGCCTCGGCAGCTCCGACGGCGACCTGCGTCTCATAGTGCAGCGCACCGATAACCGACAGTCTCAGCCACGGCAGCGGAGTTCCCAGGCTGCCTGACAGGGCGATAACGCCAAGGAGAATGCCCACGCTGGGCAGCACCGCAAATGTCGCACTTGCGGTTATCGTCCGCTTCATTTTCGTTTTGTCCATTCCGATGGCAAGTCCCGCTCTGTAAGCCCTCACCATGAAAAACACGCACACTATTGCGACGAACAAAATTATCCCGCCGCATATCAGATACATTGTCGGGCTATTGAGCCTTTGAAGTATTGACACCGTATCACCCTCTCTTTAAAATATGTTAACATTTTAGCATAGTCTGCCGCCCGTGTCTATTGTTTTGTGCTCCAAAAGATCCAAGCGACCTTGGTGTTCACCCTGTCGGTGAACTTACCGTTTTGCGCCAGCTCCGTCACGGCGCTGCGCAGGCTCTCACGAAGCTCAACTGTCTGCTCTTGCGGGTCAAAGTAGCGCTCGAGCATATATTCCACGGTGTCGTCTATACTGCGTTCATCGCTCCAGCAGTAATCGACATACTTCACCTGCGGCGTAAAGCCCGCCGCCGACACGCTTTGGATAAGCTCACCGCATTCCTCCCTTGCATTGCCGTTGAAGGTCTGGCGCTGAACGCCCATGTGCTCAAACAGCTCGTCCCTGTCCGGCTCGCTCCACTGCGAAAATGCTGCGATAAAGCACCAGCCGTCGGTTATTGCGGCAAATTTTTTCACCGTCTCGACACTGTGCACAGCCGGGCTCATGGTCGATATCGAAAGCTCGTACCGGCCGCCGGATGCCGCCTCCTCGGCGCTCATCTCGTCAAAATCGCACAGCAGCGTGCGCCACGGCGTAGTAAACTCCGCCATGTTTTTCTCCGCAAATTCGAGCATTTTCGGCGAGATATCGGCAAGCGTCACATCGCAGGCGAAGCTAGCAAACACTCTGCCGTATTTGCCCACGCCGCAGCCGAGGTCAAGCACCCTGCACCCGGGGCGCAGCATGCCCTCGTCGAGCAAAAATGCAATGAGCTTATCGTTATAATCGTTTCCGCCTTGGGCGCAGACCTTTTGATAATCGCCCGCCACCCTGTTCCACTTCTCGGTTTTTTCCACTAAAGCACCTCCGTGTTATGATAAATCCCCCTCGGTCATGAGGGGGATAATTCTACTCTTACTCAATTTCGAGCTTCATGGGAAGCCAGAAGGTGAAGCCGTAGAGTGCGGTATTGAGGAAGCAGCGAAGATCGTCATACCAGACGGCCTTGCCGGCCTTCCTTGCGACGATGAGGTACTCGGCAAGATGCATGCTCAGCAAAATTGCGGGCATTATGGGGTTTTTCTTAAAAACGGTGTGGGCAAATGCGCCTGCCCAAACGACGAGCACGCCCTTGCGTGCGGCGTTCCAGTTGACATTGTTAAGATCCATTTAGGTTGTCTCCTTATCGTTATTAATAATTTTCTTTAGTATTTCCTCATCTGCGGGACAAAAATCGTAATCGCCTATCTCCGCAGGAGTTATCCATTTGATGTCGCAGTGCTCAAGCATCTGCGGCTCGCCCTCGGCGATGGCGGCGTTAAAAAGCGTAAGGCGCACGGTTATATCCGGATACTCGTGCACAAGCTCCATGAACACATCGCCCACGATCACCTTGACCGCAAGCTCCTCCATACACTCTCTCACGAGCGCTTGCTGCTTAGTCTCGCCTTTTTCGACCTTGCCGCCGACAAATTCCCACAGCAGACCTCTCGTCTTATGTGCCGGTCTGCGGCAGATCATGAACCTGCCGTTTTCCCATATGAGTGCCGCTGCGACCTCTGTAACATTCATCATACCATATACCTCGGCTCAAGTCACCTATCAATTCAGTTATTAAGCTCAAAAAACGCCTTTACGGTGTTTATAAACTTCATGACCAGCTTGCCGTCGTCAAGCTCACATCGGTAAATATCGCCGCCGTCCTGTACTTCAAGATATTTGCCCGGCTTAAACGGAAGCGTCGGGAGCTTCGTCGTGGGTATCGTCATGTCGACGCTGCTGCCGTTTATGACGCCCTCGATCTTAAACGCCGTTTTGCCGAGCGTGAGCTTTCCCAGGCCGACCCATGTGAATTTATGCCTGTCGTAGTCGAGCATGTATATCCTCGTTTTGGCACTCAGGGTATACTCGGGGTGCTCTTTTAGCATGTCTCTGTGCCGCTCGTAAATGAGCTTGCTCCAATCGGAGACATAGCGAAGCTCCTCGCCCTCGCCAATGAGATGCAGAAAGCCGTACTCGTCGCTGCGCTCGGCAAAGCCGCAGTCGGTGCAATAGATCACATTGCCGTCCTTGACCTTGACGGTAAACTCCTTCCCGCAGTTCGGGCAGGCGTACAGCACCTTTTCAAGTCCCTCGATGTTATCGTTGTTGCTGTATTTTGAGCGGATGCCCTCCTGCTCACGGTAAGCGTCAAAAAGTATCGCCCCATCGGTGCGCTCCTTAATTTCGCCGACGCTGAGCTTTTTAAGCTCTGCCCTGTCAAAGAGCTTGTATATATCCATATAAGTTCTGCCGGGTCTAAAGCCCTTTGTCCACTTGGGCATGGTGAAATATGTCCCGCTTGCACGGGCAACATACACATCGGCATCCAGCCACTTCAGAAACTTATAGGTCGCCTGCGGGATAGGCGTCGAGATGCCGTCCTCGCACATGAGCCCCGCCGGATAGATGACCAGCGACTCGCCGTTTTCGATAACGGCCTTAATGCGCCGCATATCGCTCACCGTGGTCTGGAACTGCTGCTTCGGGATCACCCCGAGCTTGCGCAGGATGCCGGTTATGGGCAGCGAATTATAAAAGGAGTTGCTGATAACAAAGGTCAGCGGCCTTTTCGTTGCACCGATGAGTCCGGCAAAGTCATACGCCGCCTGATGATTGGCGATGACGACATAGGGGCCTTGGGCGTTCCTTATCTCGTTTCGTATATATTTTCTTTTAAAAACCGTTGCCGCAAAGCCCGCCGCAACGAGCTGAGCCGCTCTGTAAAGCAGCATATGCGGCCTTATATATTTCTCACTGTTCAACACCTGCACCACACTTCCAATGAGAATAATATCATATCCTCGCCAATTCTTCAATTTTTTTATGCAAAAAGCGGTCGGAAAATTCCGACCGCTTTTTAGCCTGTCAAACAACTGGGCAAAAAAGGTGCAGCAGAGCAAAATTCAATACGCAGCAGGGGGAGTGTGAGG
>DQDL01000029.1:6677-11110 GCA_003533405.1 Clostridiales bacterium
GATTATAGCCATCAAAAACGCCTGCTAAGGCTTTTTGACGAGCATAGCGAGGTTTTTTGTGAAGCTTTGCTTCACAAAAAATGTGGCGTGATTTGAAGCGTGCAAAAAAGTCACAGGACTTTTTTGCACGCTGAAATGCGGTCGGAAAATTCCGACCGCATTAATATTCAAATTTTTCAGCCTATGCCGCCGACTATAGCTCCGGCGACTAGCGCCAGAAGTGCGCTGGCGCAGTAGACATATTTGCTCAGGGGATAGAACCACTTGCCGATGGGCTTGCGTGCGCCGAGGTTGACGCTCTCAAGCACTGCCTTTTTGCCCGCCACCCAGAAGAACATGACCGCAGCAAGCAGTGCGCCGAGGGGGCAGATGTAAATGGACACGACATCCATCCACTGCGAGACTATCGCCTGTATGCACAGTGCAGCGGCAAGGCCGATGACATGGATAACGGCGGTTGCGGGTATGCGCTTGAGCTTAAACTTCTCCTGCAGGAACGCAACGGGTGCTTCGTAGAGGTTTATTATCGACGACACACCTGCGAAGGTCACGCACAGGAAAAACACTATACCGACTATCCTGCCGCCTGCCATGCCGTTTATGACATTGACAAGGTAGATGAACATGAGCCCCGGGCCGCCCGCATCTAACTGAGCGCCGCCGGTGGCCATGGCAGGGATGATGACGAACGCCGCAAGCAGTGCAGCGAGCGTGTCGAAAATCGCAACATTTCTCGCTGAGCTGGGGATGCACTCGTCCTTGCTGAGGTAAGAGCCGTAGATGACGCTGCCGTTACCGGCGACCGACAGGGAGAAAAACGCCTGACCGAAGGCAAACAGCCAAAGCTGCGGGTTTAATAAGCCCTTGGGGTTGAGCGTAAAAATGTACTTATATCCGTCTGCCGAGCTCGGGATGGTGAAAATGTACACACCCAGAGCGACAAACAGGAAAAACAGCACGGGCATCATGACCTTGTTAGCCTTTTCGATACCGCCAGCGATACCGAAGGACATGATAATAAGGCTCACGACTACGGCAACGACTATCCATACATTTGCGCCCCACGCCGAGGCGGTCGAGCCGAAGGTGCCGGCGATGGTATCCATGTCCTGACCCATTGCCAAAAGGTCGCCCGAGAATGCCATAAAGGTGTATTTGAATATCCAGCCCATGACACAGGTGTAGCCGATGGCAAACGCTAACGACCCGAGGATGGGTATATAGCCGATGCGTTCGCCGATCTTGCGCTTGCCCCAGCGAAGCTCGGTGCACATGCCGAACGAGCCCATAGGGCCTGCCCCGCCCGCTCGACCGAGGGCGAACTCGCCGATAACGCCGGTCGAGCCGATGAGGATGACGAAAATGAAATACGGGATAAGGAAGGTCAGACCGCCCCAGGTCGACACGAGCATCGGGAAGCGCCAGATGTTGCCCATACCGACCGCAGAGCCTATGCAGGCAATGATAAAGCCGCCTCTGCTTTTAAAGCCGTCACGGCTTTGCATTGAATCATTCTTCATGTTACTGCTGCCTTTCAAGCGAGAATATGTTAATTATATATGAACAAGCCCCGTTAAGCAACAAAAACATTGCTTTTTTCGCATAAAAAGCCCCGAAGCAGCAATTTCCGCTTCGGGGTCAGGCTTATAAGCTGTCTATATAGCTGCACGCTGCGAGCGCTGCGGCAGAGCCGTCTGCGACGGCGGTAGTGAGCTGGCGCACGCTTTTTCTGCGGCAGTCCCCGGCGACGAACACGCCCGGGGTCTTGGTGAGGCATCTTTCGTCCGAGGCTGCGTAGCCGCCCTCGTCAAGGTCAAACAGATGCGCAAAAATGCCGTTATCCGGCGCATGGCCGACGGCGACAAAAAGGCCGTCAACGGCGATCTTGCGCTCATTGCCGTTCTTATCCGTCACGGTGATGCCGGTAAGCTCGCCCTCGCCGTGCAGTGCGGTTATGCTGCTATCAAGCACAAACTCGACATTGCCCTTGGCCTTGAGCGCCTCGACGAGCTTTGCTTCGCCGCGGAAAGAGTCTCTGCGGTGGACAAGATACACCCTGCTGCAGGTGTCGGAAAGGAGCATTGCGTCCTGAAGCGCCGAGTTTCCGCCGCCGTTCACGGCAACGGGGTGACCCTTGTAAAACGCACCGTCACACACGGCGCAGAAGCAAACGCCTGCACCCACAAGCTCCGCCTCACGCTCAAGCCCGAGCATGCGGGGTCTTGCGCCGGTGGCGACAATGACGGTCTTAGCCTCAAACTCGCCGCCGAACTCGGTCTTGATCCGCTTTATATCGCCGTCAAGCTCTATCCCGGTGACCTCGTCAAGCTCCATCTCAGCCCCCTGATTCATGACCTGCTCCATGAGTCGGTCGGCAAGCTCCGTGCCGGAGATCGACTCTATCGTCGGGAAGTTTTCCACCTTGGGCGACCATGTTATCTGACCGCCGAAGGCACTTTTTTCGATTATCATTGCGGTTTTGCCCGCTCTCAAGGCATAGAGGGCGGCAGTTAATCCTGCCGGCCCTCCGCCTACGATCAATACATCGTACATATTATTTCTCACTTTGCAAGATACTGCTTTATTGCGCCTGCACCTGCGTACTTTTCGACATTCTCGCCGTCGATGATGACGAGGGTGGGTGCCTGCTTCACGCCGAGCGACAGCGCAAGCTGGGCATTGTCGTCCGCCATGAGCTTTTCGTAAGCAACGCCGGCCTTATCAAGGTAATTGCAGGCGATGCGGCAGTTCGGGCAGGTCGGGGTCGCAAAGAGGATGGTGCGCTTTTCGCCGGTTACGGGAGCTGCCTCATGATGCTCCTCGGTGTGCTTTTCCTCGTGGACAACGGGGCCGTTGTGCTTGAGCACGCTCGTGCCGATGTTATACTCCTTGCGGTCGTGGTACTCCTTGGTCTTGCCTGCGTTCCAGTTCTGCACGGGACGGTAGTAGCCGGTGATGCGGCTGTAGACCTCGGCAGGCTCGCCGCACTCGGGGCAGGTGAACTGCTCGCCGTTGAGGTAGCCGTGGTTCTTGCAGACCGAGTAGGTCGGGCTGATGGTGTAGTACGGCAGCTTGTAGTTTTCCGCTATCTTGCGGACAAGATTTGCGGCAGCCTCCCAGTTGGGCAGCTTCTCGCCGAGGAAGGCGTGGAACACCGTGCCGGAGGTGTACAGCGTCTGAAGCTCGTCCTGAACATCAAGTGCGCTGAAGATATCGTCCGTGTAGCCGACGGGCAGGTGGCTGGAGTTGGTGTAATACGGAGTGCCGCCGTTTTCGGAAGCGGTGATGATGTCGGGGTACTGCTCGACATCATGCTTTGCAAGGCGGTAAGAGGTGCTCTCTGCGGGGGTGGCTTCAAGGTTATACAGGTCACCGTACTGCTCCTGATAATCCGACAGGCGCTCACGCATGTGGTTGAGAACATCCTTGGTAAACTGCTGGCACTTCTCGGTGGTCATGTCGGCCCTTATCCAGTTGGCGTTAAGGCCTGCCTCGTTCATGCCGACAAGGCCGATGGTGGAGAAGTGGTTATCAAAGGTCCCGAGATAGTACTTCGTGTAGGGGTACAGACCCTCGTTGAGAAGCTTGGTTATGACGGTACGCTTTATCTTCAAGGAGCGTGCGGCAATGTCCATAAGCTTGTCAAGGCGCTTGTAGAAGTCGGCTTCATCCGTCGCAAGATATGCGATGCGGGGCATATTGATAGTGACAACGCCGACAGAGCCGGTGCTCTCGCCCGAGCCGAAGTAGCCGCCGGACTTTTTGCGCAGCTCACGCAGGTCAAGGCGCAGGCGGCAGCACATGGAGCGGACATCGCTGGGCTCCATATCGGAGTTGATGTAGTTGGAGAAATACGGAGTGCCGTACTTTGCGGTCATCTCGAACAGCATTCTGTTGTTCTCGGTGGGCGACCAGTCAAAGTCACGGGTGATGGAATAGGTGGGGATCGGGTACTGGAAGCCGCGGCCGTTTGCATCGCCCTCGATCATGATATCGATGAACGCCTTGTTGACCATGTCCATCTCGGCCTTGCAGTCGCCGTAGGTGAAGTCCATGTCCTTGCCGCCGACGATAGCGGGCATATCCTTGAGGTCGGCGGGAACCGTCCAGTCAAGGGTGATGTTGGAAAACGGTGCCTGAGTGCCCCAGCGGGACGGAGTGTTCACGCCGAAAACAAACGACTGGATGCACTGCTTGACCTCCTTGTAGGTCAGGTTATCGACCTTGACAAACGGAGCAAGGTAGGTGTCAAACGACGAGAACGCCTGTGCGCCCGCCCACTCGTTCTGCATGATGCCCAGGAAGTTCACCATCTGGTTGCAGAGAGTGGAGAGGTGGCTGGCCGGGGTGGAGTTGATCTTGCCCGGGATACCCAGGCCCTGCTGGATCAGCTGCTTCAAACTCCAGCCGGCGCAGTAGCCGGTGAGCATGGA
>DQDL01000029.1:11184-19775 GCA_003533405.1 Clostridiales bacterium
GTTCTGCATGATGCCCAGGAAGTTGACCATCTGGTTGCAGAGGGTGGAAAGGTGGCTTGCCGGGGAGGAATTGATCTTGCCCGGGATGCCGAGACCCTGCTGGATAAGCTGCTTGAGGCTCCAGCCTGCGCAGTAGCCGGTCAGCATCGACAGGTCGTGCAGGTGGATATCGCAGTTGCGGTGTGCGTTTGCGATCTCCTCGTCGTAAATTTCGCTCAGCCAGTAGTTAGCGGTGATTGCGCCGGAGTTTGAGAGGATAAGTCCGCCGACGGAATAGGTGACGGTGGAGTTTTCCTTGACACGCCAGTCAAGAACATTGACATAACTGTTGACCGTTTCCTTGTAGTCAAGGTAGGTGTTCTTCATGTTACGCAGCTTCTCACGGTTCTTGCGGTAGAGGATGTATGCCTTGGCAACGCCCTCGTAGCCGCCTCGGGAAAGCACTGCCTCGACGCTGTCCTGGATATCCTCGACTGCAACAAAGCCGTCCTTTATCTTGGGCAGGAAGTCTGCGGAGACCTTGAGGGCGAGAAAATCGATGATGTTATCGGTATACTCGGTCTCGGTGGCCTCGAACGCCTTCTTTATCGCATTTGCGATCTTGTTGATGTCAAAGTCAACAATTTTTCCGTCTCTCTTGATTATCTGGTACATATTCTCCTCCTTAAACACCTCTGACCTCGACGGTGGGTACAAACGGTCTCACCGCATCGGCCAGTTCATGCATTTCGTTTTCATCGAAAGACTCAAACGCATCGGGCGCAATTAAATTTCCCGAATCCTTGAACTGCTGCAAATAATATTCCTTTGCGCCGCTTATCCACTTTGCGGCGGTGATAAGGCTCTCCTTGGTATGTATGCCCTTTACCACGGTCGTGCGAAACTCGTAGTCGCAGGTGCCGGTAAGAAGAAAGTCCTTAGACTCTTCTATCTTTTCCATGTCGACACTGCACCCTGCCGTTTTGTTGTACTCACCCGGTGCGTTTTTAATGTCCATCGCCACACGGTCAACTAAACCGGCGTTGACGATTTCCTTCAGCAGCTTCGGATTCGAGCCGTTGGTATCGAGTTTAATCTTATAGCCGAGGCTTTTTATCTTCCCCAAAAACTCGGGCATGTCCGTGTGCAGCAGCGGCTCACCGCCGGTTATTGCCACACCGTCGAGCATACCTGCCCGCTTTTTGAGAAAGCTCATGACCTCGTCCTCACTTATCGACGCTTCCTCTAACCTGTCCGGCAGCACCAGCCCTGCGTTGTGGCAGAACGGGCAACGGAAGTTGCAGCCTGCCGTAAACAGCGTGCATGCGACCTTGCCGGGGTAGTCGAGAAGGGTCAATTTTTGAATTCCTGATATATTCATAGCAGTCCCTTTCACAAATCAGCAGGACTTATAATAGTCTAAGTTTTGCACTCTGTCAAGAGTATGGCCACAAAATATTGTGTGGTTTTACCGCTTTGTAACCGCTTTGACCACAAAATATTGTGTCATGGGTTTTACGCTCCGTTATCATTTCTGCCGCATTCTGTAATGTAGTTTTTTGACTAAACGCTAAAAATGCCGAATTATCAAGGCGTAGCGGGTTTTAGTGCCGTTCACAATTTGCACATATTTTGTTATCATCCGCAAAATCTATATATTGTGTTTAAAAATATTTTGAACACAATATGAGACCGTGCACGATGTGCACGGTCTTGCTAATTTATAATGTGCTCATTAGGCTTTCGGCGCATTTCATGCCGTCGACGGCGGCGGAGGTGATGCCTCCGGCGTAGCCCGCTCCCTCGCCGCAGGGGTAAAGCCCCCGAATTTCGGAGCGGCGGTCAACATCACGCAAAATGCGCACCGGTGAGGACGACCTCGTCTCGGGTGCGGTGAGCACCGCATCGGGCGCATCGAAGTCCTTGAGCTTTTTACCGAGCTCGGGTATCGCCCGCTCCATGACGGAGGTTATCTTTTCGGGCAGGACGCTGCGAATGTCGCCCCAGTGAACCCCTGGCTTGTAGCTCGGCGTGACCGAGCCTGCATTTGTGCTCGGCGTGCGGGCAAGAAAATCACCCACGGTCTGTGCGCAGGCTTTGTAGTCGTGCCCTAGCTCATACGCCTTTTTCTCGATCTCACGCTGCCAGTACATGCCGCCGAGAACGCCGTCATAGGGAAAGTCCTCCGGCGTCAGGGTCACGAGCAGAGCTGCGTTTGCATTCTCACCGTCACGCCTTGAGCGGCTCATGCCGTTTGTGACAACGCCGCCAAGCTCCGACGCTGCGGCGATGACCTCGCCGCCCGGGCACATGCAGAAGGTGTATGCGCTCTCGCCGTCGTCAAAATGGACATTCAGCGAATAGTCTGCGGCGGGCAGACCGTCATGCTCTGCGCCGTACTGCGCAAGGTCTATGTCCGCCTGCTTATGCTCGATGCGAGCGCCCATGGAAAATGCCTTGGGCTGCATGGGAACTCCGGTTTTGTCGAGCATCTCAAATGTATCCCTCGCCGAGTGGCCGATAGCTAAAATGACGCTGTCGTAATCAAGCGTATACGCCCCATCGGGTGAGCTGACCTCGATGCCTGCAAGGCGGTTTTTATCGATAACAAGCCCCGTGAGCTTATTTGAAAAGCGCACCTCGCCGCCGTTTGCGATGACGGTTTTGCGGATGCTCTGCACGACATTGATTAAAATGTCCGTGCCGATATGCGGCTTTGCGTCGTAGAGAATATGCTCCGGCGCACCGTGCTCGACGAACTGCTCGAGCATCCAGATGATGCGCTTATCCTTAATGCCGGTGTTGAGCTTGCCGTCTGAGAATGTGCCCGCTCCGCCCTCGCCGAACTGCACATTGCACTCGGGGTCAAGCTCGCCGCCGCTGCGAAAGTGCTCGACTTTCTGCGCTCGGGCTTCGGCATCACGCCCACGCTCGATGACGATTGGCTTAAGCCCTGCCTTTGACAGCACCAGCGCCGCAAACATCCCCGCAGGGCCGAAGCCCACGATTATGGGGCGCTTTTCGGAGCTGAGCCTCGGTATCTCGTAGCTAAACTTCTCATACGGGCAGGCATTTTTGCTGCGTGTCCTTTTGAGCGCACGCTCCTCGCCCTTGAGCTTCACCGCCACGGCGTACAGCCAATGTATGTCGTTTTTTTTGCGTGCATCCAGTGATTTTTTTGTGATTTTAAGGCTCAGTATATCACGCTCCGGAACACCGAGCTCCTTTGCCGCAAGCCTTTTGAGCCTGTCCTCGGGCTCGTCAATGCCGAGCCGCAGGTTTCGCACAAGTATCATTTTCCGAGCCTCCCCGCCGTGTAGCCGCTTGCCCACGCCCACTGCAAATTGTAGCCGCCGCAGTCGGCGTCAATGTCGAGAACCTCGCCGCAGATGAACAGATGCGGCACAAACCAGCTCTCCATCGTCTGCGGGTTAACGCCGGTGGTCTTAATGCCGCCCGCCGTCACCTGAGCGCTGTCGAAGCCCTCAACGCCGTGGAGTTTAATTTCAAAGTTCTTGCACGCACTTGACACGGCGTGCAGCTCGGTTTCCGTGAGGTCGCAGAGCTTGCGGTTCGGGCTTATCTGCGCAAATTTCATGAGCATCTTGCCCAAGCGGTTATGAATAACGCCGGTCAGAAGTTCCTCGGTGCCAAGCTTCGGCAGTGTCGCCTCTTTATCCGCAAGAAGCTGCACTATCTCCGCCTCGCCGTAGTCCGGCAGCAGGTCTATGTGAACCACTCCGCCCTCACCGCAGAACGAGGCTGCACGGGAGATATCGAACGCCGCAGGGCCGGAAAGTCCCGTTTCGGTGAATTGAAGCTCACCGCGGCTCTCGGCCAAAGTCTCGCTTCCGGCGGTCAGCCGCAGCGCCGCCTGCGCCCGCACGCCCTTTAACGAGCGTGGATATGTAGGGTCTGTCACGAGCTGCACAAGTGACGGGCGCAGCGCCGTGCGCTTATGGCCGAGCATTTTCAGAAGCTCGTAGCCGTCGGTCACGCCGCCGAGCTTTGCGCCCGCAGCGCCGCCGCAGGCAACGATGAGGAAGTCGGCACTTATCGTGCCTTCGTCAGTCTTTATATTGAAACCCTCGCCGTTTTTGTATATCTCACGAGCCGGACACGAGGTGCGCACCTCGATATTGTCACGCTCGAGCGCAAAGCGCAGGATATCCACAACGCTGTTTGCCGAGTTTGACAGCGGGTACACCCTGCCGCCGTACTCCGTGACGGTGAGAAGTCCCAGCCTGCGGAAAAAGTCCAGCACCTTTTCCGGCGGGAAGCTCTCCAAGGCGGGCACGGCAAAGCCGGGCTGCTCGCCGTGGTAGTTTTCCGGCGCAGCGCCCACATTCGTGAGGTTGCACCTGCCGTTGCCGGTCGCAAGAAGCTTTTTGCCGACACGCTGCTGCCGCTCGAGCAGGATTATTCTGTTTTCCGGGTCCTCCGCTGCCGACAGCGCCGCCATCATGCCCGATGCGCCGCCGCCGATAATGACGACAGTTTTCATATGTTTACTCCGTTTTGTTTATAAAATCGCCGCTTTTGCCGCCGGTCTTGCGCAGCAGGCGAATGTCGGTTATCTGCATGTCTTTCTGCACAGCCTTGCACATATCGTAGACCGTAAGGCACGCCACGGTGACCGCCGTGAGCGCCTCCATCTCGACGCCCGTTGCGCCCGTGCACTTGGCGGTGGCAAGTATATCGACCGAGCAAAGCTCCTCGTTCATCGTGAACTCAATATCCACACCCGAGAGCATTATCGGGTGGCACATGGGTATGATATCGGGCGTTTTCTTTGCGCCCATGATACCGGCTATCTGCGCCGTGCCGAGGACATCGCCCTTTTTCATGCCGCCGGTTTTTATTAGCTCAAAGGTCTCGGCATTGACACGCACACGGCCTGCCGCAATTGCGGTGCGCACGGTGTCGTTTTTTGCCGAGACATCGACCATTTTTGCGTGGCCGTAATCGTTAAAATGCGAAAAGTCGGGCATTTTTTCTCCTCCGTTTACAGTATGGGCAGCGACTCGAACGACAGCACCTCGGGGTGGGCGTCCATGTACGCAAGCGTCGACTCCGAGGTCAGCGCCTTGGGCGACTTGAAGCTGAGGTTAAAGGTCACGGTGCCGTTTTCGTTGCGGATGACTTCGCTTTCAAAAACGCTGGCGTTCATCTCATCGAGCATGGCTCGCATCTGCTTTATGCCCGTGCCCCAATTACGCATCGTGACGGACACGACATTGGTAACATAGGTGTCCTTGCTGAAATTATAGCGATGGAACATATACTGAAGTGCAAGCACTATAAGCGTCGTGAATATCGACGCAAGGTACAGTCCTGCGCCGAGACACATGCCGATACCGGCCGTTGCCCAGATTCCCGATGCGGTGTTGAGTCCCTTTATGGTGCTGCCGGCCTTGAAAATCACGCCGGCGCCCAAAAAGCTCACACCGCTTATGACCTGTGCCGCAATGCGGGCGGGGTCTGCGGTATCAACACCGCTGTATAAGCTTCCGTCGGCGTTAACGAGGTCTGAAAAACCGTATTTTGAAAGTATCATGAGCAGGCATGCCGTGCAGGCGACCATCGCATGGGTGCGGATGCCCGCCTCCTTGAGTCTGCGGGTGCGCTCAATGCCGATGAGCATACCGCACACGCCCGCAAGCACGATGCGAAGCCCGAAAATGAGCTCCGTCGTAATGGGAATGTTCAAATTAAGTGTGTCCATAATTCGCTCCAAAGAGGTTTCTTTACTATACTATTATATATTATAAGCTTTTACATTTCAATAATGTCAAAGGCACCGCCTGTGCGGTGCCTTTACTGTTACTCTATTGAGATCATGTAGTAGTAGACCGGCTGACCGCCGTTTACCACCGTTACCTCGGCATCCGGCAGGCCGCCTTCGAGGATCGCCGCCGTTTCGTTTGCCGTTTTCTCGTCGACATCCTCGCCGTAGTAGACCGTCACAAGCTCGGGGTCAAGCTCCGACGCCGCTTCGCCAAGCTCGTCCATGAGCTTTTTCATATCCGTGTAGCTGCCGATGAGCTTGCCGTCAAGCAGCGCCAGATACTCGCCTGCGTGGATGATGTGACCGTCAAAGTCCGAGTCACGGGCTGCGTAGGTGACCTGAGCGGTGTGCACGCTCTTTATCGCCTCGCCGAGCGTCTCGGTTATCTCCTCGACCTCGTCATCGGGGCTGAAATTGAGCATTGCGGTGATGCCCTGCGGCACGGTCTTTGTGGGAATGACGATGACCTGCTTATCCTGGCAGATCGGGATGCACTGTTCGGCTGCCATGATTATATTCTTATTGTTCGGGAGAACGAACACGACCTCGGACGGGGTGCGGTTTATCTCCTTGAGTATATCGTCGGTAGACGGATTCATGGTCTGACCGCCGGTGACGATGGTGTCCGCTCCGAGCTCACGGAACAGCTGCGCCATGCCCTCGCCTGCGCAGATTGCGACAACGCCGCAGTGCTTTGTGGGAGCGGCAACGCTCTCCTCCTCGCCCTCGAGCTCACGCTCGATAGCGTCAAGATCGTCCGTGCTCTGTGCCTTGCGGCCTGCCATGATATCCTCATACTGTGTGCGCATATTCTCGATCTTTGCAAGCTCGAGCGTGCCGTACTTCTGCGCCTTGGTGAGTGCCTCCCCGGGGATATTGGTGTGCACATGCACCTTGAACGCTTCGTCGTCCTCGCCGATAACAAGACTGTCGCCGATGCTGGAAAGATAGGCACGGTACGGGGTAAGATCGACATTAGGCTCGTTCTTGCGGACGATGAAAACGGTGTCGAATGCGTAGGTGATCTCGGAGGTGTCGAACACATCGAATGCGCCGCTTTCGTTTGCGATGGCGGAGTGGTCGATAGCCTTGGCGGGAGCCTGCACCTCGCCTCTGAGGTAGGCAAGCATAGCACCGAAGATGACTATGTAGCCCTTGCCGCCTGCATCCACCACGCCTGCCTTGCGCAGAACGGGGTTCTGATTGACGGTGTCCTCAAGCGCTTCCTCAGCCGCTTTGTTGGACACCTCGAGCATCATCTCAACATCCTCGGAGGTCTTTGCAAACTCGACTGCCGATGCGGCAGCCAGGCGTGCGACCGTGAGGATGGTGCCCTCGGCGGGCTTCATTACCGCCTTGTAGGCAGCCTCGACGCCGTCGTTCATGGCAGCGGCGAGTTCCTTGGCGCCGATGGTCTCCATGCCCTTCAATCTGCGGGAAATGCCACGGAACAAAAGCGACAGGATAACGCCGGAGTTGCCTCGTGCGCCACGCAAAAGAGCGCTTGCGACGCAGTCGGCCACGGCATCGACGGAATAGTGCTCCTTCTTGCGAAGCTCGGTGGCGGCGGCATTCATGGTAAGGCCCATGTTCGTGCCGGTATCGCCGTCGGGAACGGGGAACACATTCAGCTCATTTATCATCTGTGTATTTTCTGCAAGTGCCGCATCGGCGCAAAGTATCATATTCTTAAACGCTGCGGCATCAATGTAATCTCTCAAAGAAAGCACCTCCGGGAGGAAAAGTAATTAGTCATCATATTTAACCGATTATCACAGTGTCAACATACACATCGACGCTCTTGACCGGAACGCCGGTGGCCTTAGCGACCTTATAGCTGACCTCTTTTATGATACTGCGGCACACTGCGCTTATATTAACGCCGTTGTCAACACCGATATGCAGCTCAAGCGACAGAGTTTCGTCGTCGTTAAAATGCGTGGCAACTCCCTTGGACATGGACTCTCGTCTAAGAAGCTGGAGAGGGCCGCCCTCCTTGCTGCGTCCTGCCATACCCTTAACGCCGAAGCAGCTCGTCGCCGCAACGCCTGCAATGTTCGTAAAGACATCGCTGGTAATACTTATGGTACCTTTTTCGTTTGTTATATTAACCATTGAAAAGACTCCTCTCAATGCAATATTGGCCGATGATACAAATACTAAAGTATTATAATACAGTGTCCCCAAAAGGGCAAGGAAAATTTAATGCGGAAATAGTAGTATTTTGCTGTTTACAGGCGTTTTTCAAAGTGTTAGACTTTAAACAAGTACAAAAATACTATGTGGAGATGAAATTATGGCAAGAAAATTCAAAACAATGGACGGCAACGAGGCAGCTGCACATGTAAGCTATGCGTTTACGGAAGTAGCGGCAATATACCCCATCACCCCGTCCAGCCCCATGGCAGATTTCGTTGACCAGTGGTCGGCAAAGGGTCAGAAGAACATCTTCGGCAGCACCGTTAAGGTGCAGGAGATGCAGGCGGAGTCCGGTGCGGCAGGCGCCGTTCACGGCAGCCTGAACGCAGGTGCTCTTACCACCACCTACACCGCTTCCCAGGGTCTGCTCCTTATGATACCCAACATGTACAAGATGGCAGGCGAGCTTCTTCCCGCCGTGTTCCATGTCACCGCCCGTGCCGTCGCAAGCCATACGCTCAGCATCTTCGGCGACCATTCGGATATCATGGCCTGCCGTCAGGCCGGCTTTGCAATGCTCGGCGAGGGCAATGTTCAGGAGGTCATGGATCTTGCTCCCGTTGCTCATCTTGCCGCAATCAAGGGCAGAGTTCCGTTTGTAAACTTCTTCGACGGCTTCCGTACC
>DQDL01000034.1:0-9253 GCA_003533405.1 Clostridiales bacterium
GTTGACATAACATATTTTAAGCAACCGTATCTAAAGGATCACATTCGCCGTGGACAGTGTCTGAATTTCTACGGCAAGATAATCGGTGTCGGCGGAAAGCGGACGATGTCCAACCCCGTGTACGAGCCGGAGAATGCCCCGGACGGTGTAACGGGCAGGATAATTCCCGTGTACAGGCTGACGACCGGACTTTCGCAGAAGCTCGTGATGCAAGCCGTGCGTCAGGCGCTGGATGCCTGCGGAGGTGAGCTGCCGGAGGTGCTGCCCGAGACGCTGCGTGAAAAATACTCCCTTGCGCAGACGGGCTTTGCTTATGAAAACATCCACTTCCCCGCCGATTTCACTGCCTTGGAGCTTGCCCGGCGCAGGCTGATATTCGAGGAGCTGTTCCTGCTTGCCTGTGCACTCGGCAGGATGAAGGGGCGGCACAGCAAGGCAGACGGATATAAGATGCAGCCTTGTGACCTCAGCGAATTTTGGTCTGCCCTGCCCTTTGCACCGACTAATGCGCAGAGGCGGGCGGTGAATGATGCGCTTTCCGACATGCAGTCGGGCAAGGCGATGAACAGGCTCGTTCAGGGCGATGTCGGCAGCGGCAAAACGCTCGTTGCGGCGGCACTTATCTGGTACGCTGCGAAAAACGGGTACATGAGTGCGTTCATGGCACCGACGGAAATTTTGGCAAAGCAGCATTTTGATACTCTGCTGGGCATTCTCTCCCCGCTCGGTCTGCGCATCGGACTGCTCACCGGTGCCATGACCGCAAAGCAAAAGCGTGAGGTCAAGGCCTCGCTCAGAAACGGTGAATTTGACCTTATCATCGGCACGCATGCGCTGTTTTCCGAGGATGTGGAGTACCCGAGTCTCGGGCTTGTCGTCACCGATGAGCAGCACCGCTTCGGCGTAAATCAGCGCTCGAACCTTATTTCAAAGGGCGACCGCCCGCATGTGCTGGTCATGTCCGCAACGCCGATCCCCCGCACATTGGCGCTTATTATCTACGGCGATCTTGACATTTCCGTCATTGACGAGCTGCCCCCCGGGCGGCAAAAGGTCGATACCTTCGCCGTCACCGAGAACTACCGTGTGCGGCTTAACGGCTTTATCCGTAAGCTCGTTTCCGAGGGACGGCAGGTGTTTGTCGTCTGCCCGATGATAGAGGAAAACGAGGAGCTCCCGCCGAACCTGAAGTCTGCGCAGGAGCACGCCGCCGAGCTTCAGCGCTACTTTCCCGACCTCAGGGTCGCCTGCGTGCACGGCAAGCTCAAGGCGAGGGAAAAGGCCGATATCATGCATGCCTTCGTTGCGGGCGGCATCGACATTCTCGTCTCTACAACGGTCATCGAGGTCGGCGTCGATGTGCCGAATGCGGCGCTTATGATAATTGAAAATGCCGACCGCTTCGGCCTAAGCCAGCTTCACCAGCTGCGTGGCCGTGTCGGCCGTGGCAAGCACAAAAGCTACTGCGTTTTGGTCTCCGACACAGACAACGAGGTGTCCGAGGCAAGGCTCAAGGTCATGACGCAGACAAACGACGGCTTTAAAATTTCCGAGGAGGATCTGCGGCTGCGCGGCCCGGGCGACTTCTTCGGCTCAAGGCAGCACGGTCTGCCGGCAATGCATGTTGCCGACCTGTGCTCGGACATGAATGTGCTGCAAACGGCGCAGACGGCGGCGCAGGAGCTTTTAGCCACCGATCCCGAGCTTGAAAAGCCTGAGCATCAGGCGCTTAAGGCTGCGGTCGACAGGCTTTTTGAAATGAATACGGACACGATTAATTGAAAGGCGAACCCATGCGTGAAAATGAAGAAGCCCTCGCCATGCAGCAGAAAGAAAGCCTGCGGAGCTTTGCCGAGGACATTTATAATAAGGTTGGAAGCCGCATTCCCTCAGCCGTGCTGACGCACGACGAGCTGTGCTATACGATTGAATTTAACACCGCCGACCGTTTCTCACTTGTACTCATGGGCAGCGAGACGAATAACGCCGACTGCTTCCAGTCGATGCTCGTGTTTGACGGGTTTACAGACCTTTTGCTCTCCGACCGCAGGCCGTTAGAGGAGTACAAAGCGCAGCTAGTGCACCTCGTGTGCGGCATCGTCGGGCATAAAACAAGCGTCACGCAGGTCGTCAAGCGGCACACCGAAAGGCGCATCGAGTACAAAGTGCTAAATGACGGCACATGGGCGACCGTAAGCTCCGAGCAAAAACTCACCGGCTTCGGCGCTCTCCTCCTGCTGTGGAAAAACAGCGAAGATATCTTGATTTTTAGCTTAACGATAAAAAACAGGCAGTAGCTATACTGCCTGTTTTTCTATATCCCGAATATTTTTAATACCGCGTAGGCGACGGCGCTGCCGCTTAAGGATGACAGCGCCATCAAAAGTCCTGTTTTGGACTTTGGTCTGCGGCGCAGGGTGCTCATGTAGCCGCCGGCAGCGGCTTTGGCTTCGTCCATGAGCTTTGCCTGCGTTATGCCCGAGGTGCGCATATAGTCCTCACGGACGATGAATATTGCCTCCTCGAACACCTTTTTATCCGGAGATTTTACGACTATCACCCCTTTTGCAGTGCCCTTTACCACTTCTGCCGCCTCCTGTGATGTTGATCCCTGTTCGGATTTTACCCGTTTTGCCATATCCATATACATCACCCACGGGTCTGAACTTTGACGGCGAGCACGGTCATGTCGTCGCAGTTGCCGTAAATTTTCTCCGCCTCACGGAGCGTGTCACGGGCAAGCAGCTTCATGTCGTCGGTAGCCGAGTCCATGACCTCACGCAGCCAGCTGTCATTCGAGTCGCCGATGACGCCGTCGGAGGCGATTATCGCCGTGCTGCCGGGCTTCAGGCGCATGCGCACGACATCGGGCGCAGCGGATGTGCCGTCGCCGAGGCCGGGTGCAAAGCTCTCGCCCTTGATGCGGCGGATGTTCTTGCCGTTCATGACATAGCTGGGCGCTGCGCCGTACTTATAAAAGCAGGTCTCGCCGGAGAACAGGTCAACACACATGAGGTCGACCGTTGCAAAGCCCCAGTTATCGCCGCTTTTTAAAAGCATCACGGAGTTTAGTGTTTTCATCGCAACGGCGGGGTCGATGCCCGATCGCAGGAACTTTTCGAGTATCTCGATGACCTCCTTGCTCTCGCTTGCAGCCTCAGGACCGCAGCCCATGCCGTCTGACAGGATGACGCACAAAACGCCTGAGTCGGTCTTAAAATATGTACCCCTGTCGCCGCTGACCTTCTCTCCCTTTTTCTTCATCGCCGCAATGCCGACGGATACGGCGAGAGGCTCGGCCTCAATGAGCGTGAGCTTTGCCATGCCGTCGTTTGCCGAACGCTGGCGGCACAGCCGCAGACCGAGCACCGAAGACAGCTTTTCAAGATAGTCGGGGTCTTCATACAGCCTTGAAAGCGAACCCGATTCCACCACCGCACGCAGTCTGCCCCGTCCGTCACGGTACACCGCCGCATCCGCTTCAATATCAATCGTGCGCAGATAGCGCATGAGTCGCCGCTCGGCAAGGTGGTCGGCGCCGTTTATGCTGCCGAGTTCCTCGGCAACGCCGCCGAGGATATCCGCCATGTCCGAATACTGCCCCCACGCCGTGTCACGGCTTTCACGCAGCTGCGCCGCAAAATGCTTGCGATAAGCCGCAGCACGCAGTTCACCGTTGACGGCGGTGACGAACGCCTCGGGCGTTCGGCATTTTTCAACGAACCTCAGCGGGATATCACCGAGCTGGAGCGTGCCACGCTTGGTCATGGCAGCCGTTGCATCGTTTAATGCCGATAGCGTTTCCATGTACTCGCTGTTCCAGCAGCGGTTTTTGTCCTTGCACATGACGCACACGCTGTCGGCAGCACGGTCAAACACCTTGGCGGGGTCAGCGTCGTTATGCTTTTGCTCGACATTACGCCGCACAATCTCAAACAGTCCCGCATACGCAGAGCTAAGCTGTCCTACCCGCCGTGAGACATATCGCCTTAGGCCGGATTCACCGCTGCCGCCGCCAACGGGCTGTATAATTGTGCCCACCCTGCAAATGACATTCGACGGCAGGAGCATAAACACGACCGAGGCGCAGAACACCTCGACAAGGTCGCTCAGCTGCGGTGTGACCGTCCACGCAAGCGCCGCCGCAACGGCGTTTGAGAGAACGAACGCAAGCAGAAACGCCAGCCTGCCGCAGCGGTTAAAAAGCCCCGAGAGCAGTCCCGAAAACGCATATGCCATCGTGAAAAACGGTGTTCCGCCGGTCGTAAGATCCATCGCAAGACCAAACACCGTGCCGACGGTACAGCCGGTCATCATCCCACAGCGCAGTGAGCTCATCATGATGATGAGCACCGCCGCAAATCGCCCGACGGACAAGGTGTCAAACAAAACTAACCTCGACAGCGCCATCATGAACACGGCAACGGTTATGAGCACCGCCGTTGACCGGCGTATCTCGGCAGACTCGGTCGTGGGTTCATCCTTTTTGAGCGCCTCGGCGATAAAGTAGCTCACGCCGAATGCAAGCACCGTTTCCAAAAATACGACCGCAATTGTCGGTGCGTCGCTGAGTATCTGCGAAAAGCTCGACAGCACGCCTGTGGCTAAGGTCACGGCAGCAGCGGTTGTCGGCGCAAAGAGAGTTTTTTTGTATAGCTTTGTGTCCTGAAACGAAAACTCCACCGTGAAAACGATAACTACCGCCGCAAGGTAGCGTATGCCCCATGACAGGCCGCCGGAGACTATGTAGCCGAGCGCCGCCCCAAACAGGCAGCACACTCCGTTGACCCCCGCTCCGGCAGCGGCAACTATCGCAATGCCGAATGGACCGGCCGTGCCTAATACCCTCGCCGTGCCGAGCACAAAGCCGCCGACAAGATACATGACAGCCCATGCTATGGCGGTGACATCCTCCGAATTTCGCTGCACCACGCTGTCCTCAAATGCGGTCTTTATCGCCGCTATTGAGCCTTTTACATTCATAATATCGCCTCCGAAGTTTACATAAGGTATTATTTATTATACTTATGTAATTCCCCGAAGTGCGTCATTTGGCGCTGTTGAGAAATGTTTTATCAACAGGGGAAATAAGCGAAAATAAAACAGGACTGTTTCCAGTCCTGTTTTTCAGTCTATCGTGAAGCTTTTGCCGAAGGGATACGGAGTTCCCCTCACCTTTTGCATCCAGTCGACGATGCCGTCCTTGTCGGTCACGACCATGCCTGACAGTCGGTCGATGCCGAGCGATTTTAGCTCGGGACACATGGGGACGGTCGGGCCGATGACAACGGTCTTTGCGTTTCGAGATAGCTCAAGCAGCCTCGGCATGGTCTTGTTCACCGCTGCACTTCCTGTGATGATAGAGACATCACATTCGGGCAGAATATACTCGCAGGCGCTGTCCGGCAGATCGCCGTCACGGGGCTCCCGCTCAATTATGTAAACCTCTTTTGCTCCCTTCAGTGCTTCATCGCCGAGCTTTAGGTGACCGATGAGTGCGACGGTCTTGTCCGCGATATCCATGCCGTCGGTACAGCTTTTTGCATCGTCGGCGGCAAGGTGCAGGCGCTCCATGCGCTCGGGCGTATTGTAATAGGCGTTTATGACAGCCATCGCTTCGCTGGCCTCGTTAAAGCTCCAACTCATGACGGCCTGTGCCGCTGTCTTTGCGCCCAGCCCCACGAGTGAGGCGAATTTGCGCTGCACGCTCTCGCCCTCGGTGTTCATGGCAATTCCGAAGCTGCCGTTTGATAGTTCTGCTCCGACCCATGCAACACCACGCACGATGCCGGTCACAGTGAGCGTATCGTCCATGCCGTCTATTAAAATCTTATAATAATCCTTCATGATCACACCTCTATATCTTACTTGCGTTATTATAGCAGGCAATGTTATAATTGCGCAAGAGGTGAACGACATGTACTTTGACACCCATGCGCATTATGACAGCGGAGCGTTCAACGCCGACCGCTATGAGATACTCGGCTCGATGCCCGCAAGCAATGTTGGGCTCATCGTCGACCCGGGCTGCGATCTTGGGAGCAGCAAGGCGGCGATAGCGCTTGCCGAGCGCTTCGAGTTTATTTACGCCGCCGTAGGCTGGCATCCCGAGGATATGGATAAGCTTTCGGAGGAAGGTTACGCCGAATTGGAACGGCTTGCCGAGCACCCGAAGTGCGTTGCCATCGGCGAGATAGGGCTCGACTACTATTGGGACGACACCCACAAGGCCGAACAAAAAGAGCTTTTCAGACGGCAGATAGAGCTTGCTTTAAGGCTTAATAAGCCCGTCATCGTCCACGACCGTGAGGCGCACGGCGACTGCATGAAGATAGTGCGGGACTACCCCGCTCTGCGTGGCGTGTTCCACTGCTACTCGGGCAGCGCCGAGATGGCGGCGGAGCTATTAAAGCGTGGCTGGTACCTCGGCTTTGACGGGCCTATCACATACAAAAACGCCCGTAAGGCAATTGAGGTTCTCGAAATGTGCCCGCTCGATAAAATGGTCATCGAGACCGACAGTCCGTATCTCACCCCAGTACCGAACCGAGGCAAGCGCAACGACTCACGGCAGCTTGAGTTTGTCGTGCGCAAAATTGCCGAGGTAAAGGGATTGAGCGCCGAGAATGTCGAGGAGCTTACATATACTAACGGCAAAAAATTATTTGGAATTGGTGAATGAAATGTATGACCCTGAGAAGATACTGACCGGTGCGCCGAACGCCCGTGACCTCGGCGGCATCGAGACCATGGACGGCAGGCGGATAAAGCCGAATCGGCTTATTAGGAGCGGTATGCTCGCAAGGCTCACGGACGAGGATGTGGAATACCTCAAGTCCGCAGGGCTCAAGACCGTTGTCGACTTTCGCACGAGCGCAGAGCGTGTGCAGAAGCCCGACAGGCAAATTGACAATGTCGAATATATTGTCTGCCCCATGCTTGAGGACAAGACCGACGGTATCACCCGTGACAAGCCCGAGAGCGAGGACGAGGAGGCGCAGCGCACGCTGAAAATGGCACGCAGGCTCATGGAGCACGACCCCGACGGCGTTCGGCAGATGCGAAGCCTCTACCCCATTCTCGTGACGCTCGACCACTCACTCGAGCATTACCGCAGGTTTTTTGAGATACTGCTGAAGCACGAGGACGGTGCGCTTTTGTATCACTGCACCATGGGCAAGGACAGGGTCGGCACGGCGACAGCACTGCTGCTGACGGCGCTCGGCGTTCCCCGTGAGGGCATCGTTGCAGACTACATGATCACCCGTGAGCGCTGCGCCCCGGGCACACAGAGGCTGCTTAATAACTGCCGCAAGTTTACCGACGACGAGGCGGTGCTTGAGTTTGTATACCGTCTCGACACCGTGCAGGAGGATTTCATTGCTGCGACCTTTGAGACCATCGACGAGGTGCACGGCGGCATGGATCGCTTCCTGCGTGACAAAATGGGGCTTGACGCAGCGGCTATCGAAAGGCTCAAACTGCTGTATCTTGACTAAAAAGTATAGTTTTAAAAACAGGCATTTTATATTAAATGCCTGTTTTTTTAGCATTCCGGTGTCAATGCCCATATTTATATTTTTGATACATTGGTATGATATGTATGAACACTTATAAGGAGTGAGTTGAATGAAGCGCTTTTCCTGCTTTTTGCTCGCAATACTAATGCTGCTGAGCCTTGTGCCGGTCGCAATGGCCGACAGCAGCGATACCCTGACCGTGCAGACACGCACGGCGCAGTATACCTTTAAGGTCGGCGAGACCTTTACATATTCGTATTGGCTGCGCCTTACGCCCGACCTCGTAAACTACAGCGAGGACTACCTTGTTGATTACATCACCGGCATGGCAAACGACCTCGGCGTGAAGCTGCCCGGAACCTCGCTCGGCAAGCTTCAGCTCGGTACGCTCACCAAGATGAAGCTCAAGTCCGCAGGCGGCAACATCATGTACGATACCAACTGCCTGACCCTCGTTTCGGCAAGCATGCCCAACACGAAGAAGGGCTACACCGTGAAGAAAACCGACGCTTTGGCAGGCTCGCTTGTTGATTCCGGAGTTTTGGACTTCACAAACTCCGACCTCGGCTTCTGGACGGGCAAGGTCAACGATGCAAACGATCAGACCGTGTTCCAGAATACCAATGTCCTCGTCACCTGCAAATTCAAGGTGACCAAGGGCTCGGACACGCCCGTATACCTGCGCACCCGCCTGCGCCATCTTGAGGTCACGACAAATGGCCTGATGGGGCTCACACAGGGCACGGATATCGTCATCGTCCACCGTGACCAGTCCGTGTTCATCCCCTACGAGTCCTACGAGACGATAAACGACGAGCAGCCCGCCGTTGTTCTCAAGTCCCTCGTCGACGATGTCGGCCTTGATATCCGCTATCTCAATACCGCCGGCGACAAGGACGACTATAAGCGTCCCGGTGCGGGCGTGACCGTCAACATGTACGGCATGACGACCGACGGCCGCTACACAAAGCTCACCACCACTACCACCGGCAACGATGTCACTTGGTTCTACGATGTGCCGTATGGTCAATATTATGTAAACTGTTCGTTCACGAACGCAAACGGCAATATCTACGCTACGCCCGATCCCGAGAAGGCCGAGCACATCAATGTTCCGGCTACCGGCGAGGTGCAGGCGCTTTGGCTCGTGCGCACCGATCCCGAGACGCAGAAGAAGATAGATGTCAGCATCAACTGGGTCGGTGATGAAGGCTATCTGCCCGTGCGGCCGGATTACCTCGTTGCCGAGCTCAAGGCCAGCGACAATTCGAGCGTCCTGCACAAGCGTCTTATCGAGCGTGACCAGACCTCGGAGAGCTTCGACTGCGTGGATATCTACGACGCCGACGGCAATGCGATCACCTATGATCTGAGCATCAATGCGGTCTACGGAGCATCGCAGGTCGCCTCGGGAAGCTCCGTGTTCCCGTACACGGTCACCATCGACAAGACCTTCGGCTCGGACGGCGCCGAGGACTTTACCGTTACGCTCGTGTACTGCGGCGATAAGTCCGACCTCGGTGTCATAAAGCCGGACGCAAACGGCCACTACTGGGTCGAGCAGACCTCCCTGCGCACAGAGCCCAGCTGCACGACCGACGGCAGAGCATACTATATCTGCTCGGCGTGCCACCAGACGAAGTACGAGACCGTCCCCGCAACGGGTCACAAATGGGACAGCGGCAAGGTCACCAAAGCCGCCGGATGTGAGACCGCCGGTGAGATGACCTATA
>DQDL01000034.1:9409-12132 GCA_003533405.1 Clostridiales bacterium
ATTTTCTCCGGATTTTTGGGCGCAAAAAGGACGGAAGCCATAGCGGCGAAAGGCCACAGCTACACAACGGCAGTCACCGCCCCGACCTGCACCGCACAGGGCTACACGACCCACACCTGCTCCGTCTGCAAGAGCTTCTACAAGGATAACTACACCAACGCACTCGGCCACAGCTTTAAGAACGGCAAGTGCACACGCTGCGGAGCGACAGACCCCAATTACATCGCCGCTCCCGAGCTCAAGATAACCACCTCGGCGGGCAAGCCGAAGATATATTGGAATGCAGTCAACGGTGCGGTGAAATATTGGGTCTACCGCAGCACCGACGGCAAGAATTTCAGTTACTACGATAAAACCACAAACACGACCTACACCAACAGTAGCACAACTATCGGCACGACTTACTACTACAAAGTCAAGGCCTTGAACGCAAACGGCGCTGCATCAGCCTACAGTGTTGCAAAGAGCATTCAGTGCAAGCCCGCAGCACCGAGCGTGAGCATTTACCGCACGAACGGCAAGCCGCAGCTCAAGTGGAGTGCGGTCACTGGTGCAACGAAGTATTGGATATACCGCTCGACCGACGGTGTGAACTTTAAATACTTCGACAGCACCACCAAGACCAGCTACACCAACTCCGGCGCAGCGTCCGGCACAAAATATTATTATAGAGTAAAGGCAGTTGCGGTCGTTAACGGCAATAATGTTGTCTCTGCAAGCAGCAGTACAAAGAGCCTTATGACCACACTTGCGACCCCCTCGGTGAGCATCACGACCTCGAACGGCAAACCCAAGCTCACTTGGAAAGCAGTCACCGGTGCAGACAAATACTATGTATACCGCTCCACCGACGGCAAGACCTTTAAATACTGGGACAGCACCACCAAAACCACCTACATAAACAGCGGTGCAGCAAAGAACACCAAGTACTATTACAAAGTCAAAGCCGTCTGCGCATCAAACTCTAACGCAAACTCCGCCCAGAGCTCCACCGTCAGCATCAAAGCTACAAAATAGGATTAAAAAAGCACCCCTCGGGGTGCTTTTTTAATCCTCCATCAGCTCGGAAAAGCATTCTAACGGGAGGCAATATGACAGCTCGGACAGAATAAGGCGCAGGCTCTCTCGGTCGTAATCGGGGCGCTGGGCGTTCATTCTCGTGCCTATGGGGATATCCAGCGACAGCATTACTCTGACCGATGTGCCCATATTCTCGCCTCGGCTCTCGATTATCACCGCGCCCTTGTGCAGCTCGGCGATGCCGCGCACGACCGCAAGACCCATGCCCGCTCCCTGCGGCTTGGTAAAGTCGATTTCATGCTTATACCGCTCGAAAGCGTAGGCCAGATCCTCCTGCGGGATGCCGTCGCCGTTGTCGTCAACGGAGAGTATGAGGTTTTTGTCCGTTCGCAGGAGCGAAACATATATCCTGCCGTTATGCGGGCAGTGACTGATGCTGTTTGCCAGCAAATTGAGCAGTAGCTGCTGCAAAAGCGTCCTGTCGGCGGCTACTCTTATCTTCTCGGGTGCGTTGAAGCTTATCGTCACGGCAAGGTCGCCCAAAGACATTATCTCGTCTATCAAGCCCTTGCACAGCGCCGTCACATCGACGGCTTCGGGGTTAAACGGCATCTCCCCTCTCGCCATGGCATTGAGTGCCGTGACATTGGACAGCGACCTTTTTATCCTGTAATAGCTGCGATTTATGGATCTCACATACTCCAGCAGCTTGATATTGCCCTCGTCCTCGGCGATGATGGACATGCACGAGGCCGCAAACTTGATATTGGACAGCGTCGTGCGCAGGTTGGCGTACAGCGCCTCACGGTCATCGGGGCTTTGCTCGTTGCATACCATTACAAAAATGCGTGTGCCCTCATATGTGTTCACCTTAACAGAACAGTTTTTCATGCCGATAAACGCAGTTGCGGTGAAGCGATCCGCCTGAGTATTCATAATGTGGCTGGGTATCAAAAGCGCCGTCGGCTTCCCCGTCAGGTCTCTACCGGCAAGCTCGACCGCAGCAGCGTTCATAAAGGCTATGCGATCCTTCCTCGACACGGCCATAGGCTGGTCGACCATCGAAAGCGCCGCAGTAAGCAGCATCGTATCGTGCATGGCAAGTCCTCCCTTGCAGATATCAGCATTATCTGCCGCAATTCTATCAGAAACGAGCAAATTATACAATAGCCGCTCAAAAAAAGCTTATTTTTTGCGAAACATTTGGATGTATCTCAGCATTGATTTTTGTCAATAGTATATGTTACAATGAATTTAAATCACAAGGAAATTTTTCCGCTTACTATTATAATGGAGGAATAGATTATGATCAAAGTAGCAATCAATGGTTTCGGCCGCATCGGTCGTCTCGTTTTCAGAGCAGCTGTCGTCTCGGACGATATCGAGGTCGTTGCGATCAACGCTCCCGACAAGACCCCCGCTCAGCTGGCCTACACCGTAAAGTACGACTCCGTGCACGGCCGCTTCAACGGCACCGTCGAGTCTGACGACAGCTCCATCATCGTAAACGGCAAGCGTGTTCCCATCGTCGGCAACCGCAACCCCGCAGAGCTGCCTTGGGGCGAGATGGGTGTTGAGTATGTTCTCGAGTGCACCGGCGCTTTCCTCACCACCGAGAAAGCCCAAGCTCACATCGATGCAGGCGCACAGGTCGTCGTGCTGTCCGGCCCGTCCAAGGACGATACCCCGATGTTCGTCTGCGG
>DQDL01000034.1:12427-13771 GCA_003533405.1 Clostridiales bacterium
GTCGTTGACGGCTTCTCCAAGAAGAATTGGCGCCTCGGTCGTGGTGTTCACGGCAACATCATCCCCACCTCCACCGGCGCAGCCAAGGCTGTCGGCAAGGTCATCCCCGAGCTCAACGGCAAGCTGACCGGCACTTCTATGCGTATCCCCAGCGCCGATGTCTCCATCGTTGACCTCACCTGCCGCCTCGAAAAGGGCGCAAGCTACGATGAGATCTGCGCCGCCGTCAAGGCAGCAGCCGAAGGCCCCATGAAGGGCGTTATCGAGTATGTCGACGAGGATGTCGTCTCCGCCGACTTCATCACCGATCCCCACACCAGCATTTTCGACGCAAAGGCCGGCCTCGCTCTGAACGACAACTTCGTTAAGCTCATGGCTTGGTACGACAACGAGTGGGGCTTCTCGAACAAGATGCTCGACCTCACCCGCCACATCGACAAGGTTCGTAAGGCATAAGACATTAGAAATTCAAACCTCCGCAGTCAGCCGACTGCGGAGGTTTTTCGTAGAGATCAAAACAATGTCAAGGCCGTCTGCGCCTCAAGGCGACCAAGTAGCAGACAACGGATTTGAAAAAATAAAAATTTTTTCAAATCCGTGTCCCCATATGTCCGCTTGCGGACATGTAATAATAGAGGGCTGCATCGCAGACCCTATATACCTCCGGTATATACAACACATCAACAAAAGGAAACAGCGACAGGGGTACCTGTCGCTGTTTTCTCGTCTTAAAGCTGACCCCCACGGCTACGGGCTGGGGTGCCTGCGGCTGTGGGGGTCTAACACTATTTTTACTTAAGGCGCTTGTCGCTGCGCTTGGCAAGGTAGGTGCCGAGGCTCTGGAAGAGCTGAACGAGCAGGATGAGAATGATGACCGCAACGAACATGACGAGGTACTTGTAGCGGTAGTAGCCGTAGTCAATGGCGATCTTGCCCAAGCCGCCGCCGCCGATGATGCCGCTCATTGCCGAGTAGCCCAAAATGGTGGTCAGTGCGATGGTGACATTCTGAATAAGCGAGGGGATGCTCTCGGGGATCATGACCTTCCAGATTATCTGCGAGGGGGTGGCGCCCATGCTCTGAGCGGCCTCAATGATGTTGCTGTCGAGCTCACGCAGGCTGCTCTCGACAAGGCGGGCAACGAACGGGAACGCCGCCGCAACGAGCGGAACGATGGTCGCCGTAGTGCCGACCGCCGTGCCGATGATTGCACGGGAAAGCGGCAGCACCATAATCATGAGGATAAGAAACGGGATCGAGCGCAAAAGGTTAATGACAACATTGAGCACATGCATCAGCCACGCCGGAAGCGGCAGAACGCCGTCCTTTTCGCCGGTAACGAGC
>DQDL01000034.1:13889-14116 GCA_003533405.1 Clostridiales bacterium
CCGTCCTTTTCGCCGGTAACGAGCAGCACGCCGAGCGGCAGGCCGATGAGCAATGAAAGAGCCGTGCTGAGCACGGTGACATAGAAGGTCTCCCACAGAGCGGTGGGCATGCCCGGCAGAGCGGAGATGAGATCCTGTATGGATTGTTCGGAAAACAAATTATTGTACATCGCCGTCAACCTCCTGAGCCGTGACATTCGCTACGGTCGAAATAAACTTTATCGCAC
>DQDL01000034.1:14366-14530 GCA_003533405.1 Clostridiales bacterium
ACTTTATCGCACGGTCATACTGTGCGCTGGGGATGCCGATGAGCAGGCTTCCGTACACTTCCTCGGAAAGCTTCTGAGTGGAAGCGGAAATGACATTACAGAAAATGTTCTCCTCGGCTGCAAGGCGTGCAACGAGCGGGATGCCGGTCGTGCGGCTGTCACGG
>DQDL01000075.1:0-184 GCA_003533405.1 Clostridiales bacterium
CAGAGCCTGACGCTGGCCGCCGGACAGAAGCCCGACCTTAGCGGTCAGCCTGTCCTCAAGGCCGAGTCCGAGAGTGCTCAAAAGCTCACGGTACTGTTCACGCTCGGCGTTTGTAACGCCCCAGCGGAGCGTGCGACGCTTGCCTCTGCGCAGAGCCAGAGCGAGGTTTTCCTCGATCTGCATA